>NZ_JBHSKJ010000004.1:0-490532 GCF_042657885.1 Streptomyces aureoversilis | reverse complement strand
TCGGCCGGTTGTGGGAGCGGCAGGCCGCTGCCCGGCCGGATGCGGTGGCCGTGGTCGAGGGGGAGCGGAGCTGGTCGTATGCCCAGCTGGACTCGGTTTCGGATCGGATCGCCCGGAGGCTGCGGGAGCGGGGCGTGGGTCCGGACGACGTGGTCGGGGTGCTTCTGCCGCGCGGGGCGGCCCAGATCGCGACTGTGCTCGGTGTGACGAAGACCGGCGCGGCGTTCCTCCCGGTGGACCCGTCCTATCCGCGGCGGCGCATCGGCCACGTGCTCGGCGACGCCCGGCCCCGAGTGGTCGTCGTCGACGAGCAGCGGGCCGCGATGGCGAGCGGGTTCGACGCGGTCGAGGTGTCCGGTGACATCGGCGAGTGGTCTTCCGACGACGTCCAGCCCCAGGGCGTTCCGACCCAGGGCGTTCCGACCCAGGGCGTCCCGGCCGAGGATGGCCCGGCCGGTCGCCCGGCGGCCACCGTGGACCACTCCGCGTACGTGATCTACACATCGGGATCGACGGGCGTGCCCAAGGGCGTGGTGGTGACCCACCGCGGTCTGGCGGGCCTGGCGGCGACGCTGCGCGAGCGGTGTCCGGCGGGCCCCGGCAGCCGGGTCCTGCAGCTCTCCTCGCCGGCCTTCGACGCGTCGGTCCTGGAGCTCGTGTGGGCCCTGGACGCCGGTGCCGCCCTGGTCGTCGCCTCGCCCGAGCGCCTCGTCGGAGCCGAGCTCGCCACGGCGCTCGCCGAGAACGCCGTGTCCCACGCGCTGATCCCGCCTTCGGTGCTGGCGACGCTGCCCCCCTCGGCGCCCACCGAGCTGACCGGCCTCCGGACGCTCGTCGTCGGCGCGGAAGCGTGCTCGCCCGAACTGGTCCGGGCATGGGCGCCGGGGCGGCGGATGGTCAACGCGTACGGGCCCACGGAGTGCACCGTCGTCGCCAGCCAGACCGGCCACCTCGACGAGCCGCCCGTGACGATCGGCCGCCCTGCAGCGAACACGCGCCTGTATGTCCTGGACGATGCGCTGCGGCTCGTTCCGGCGGGGGTGCCGGGCGAGTTGTACGTGAGCGGTGCGGGGGTCGCCCGAGGCTATCTGGGCCGGGCAGGACTGACGGCGTCACGGTTCGTCGCCGATCCGTTCGGCGGGCCGGGTGCGCGCATGTACCGGACCGGTGACGTGGTGCGGTGGAACGCGGACGGCGAGCTGGAGTACCTGGGCCGGTCCGACGAGCAGGTGAAGATCCGCGGGTTCCGCGTGGAGCCCGGTGAGGTCCGGCGCGTGCTGGAAGCCCGGCCGGAGGTGCGCGAGGCGGCGGTGGTCGCGCGCGGTGACGGCGAGACGTCGTCACTGGCCGCCTACGTGGTCCTCGCCGGCGGTTCGGACCAACCGGACCAACCGGACGAGGCAGCCGAGGCGGCCGAGGCACAGATCAGCGAGTGGCAGGACGTGTACCACTCGGTGTACGGCGACCTGAGCGCGCCGGGCGAGGACTTCGTGGGCTGGAACAGCTCGTTCACCGGCGAGCCCATCCCCGTGGGCGAGATGCGGGAGTGGCGCGACGCCGCCGTACACCAGGTCCTGCGGTTCGGGCCCCGGCGGATCCTGGAGATCGGCGTGGGCTCCGGACTGCTGGCCGTGCCCCTGGCCGAAACCGCCGACGAGTACTGGGGCACCGACTTCTCGGCGACCGCGATCGACCGCCTGCGTCACTTCGTGACGGGACGGGGCTGGGACCACGTACGGCTGAGCTGCCGACCGGCACACGACCTCTCCGGGCTGCCCGCCGGTCACTTCGACACGGTCGTGATCAACTCGGTGGTGCAGTACTTCCCCTCCGCCGACTACCTCCGGGACGTCGTGACGAAGGTGTGGGACCTGGTGGCCGACGGCGGCCGGGTGGTCCTCGGGGACGTGCGCCACCACGGGCTGCTGCGCATGCTGCACGCCGCCGTACACCACCACCGCGACCCCGGCACGCGACGCTCCACGGTCGAACAGGCGGTGGTCACGGAGAAGGAGCTGCTCCTGGCCCCCGAGTTCTTCACCGCCCTCGCCGACGCCTGTGGCGCGTCCGGCGCGGAGATACGGCTGAAGGAAGGCGCGGCCCACAACGAACTCACCGGCTACCGGTACGAAGTCGTCCTGCACAAGGGCGGCCCGGCCCGCTCGCTCGCGGACACCCCCGCCCTGGTCTGGGGCCGCGACGTCACCGGCCTGGACGACCTCGGGCGAGCGGTGGGCGCCGGCGGCGCGGCCGGATCGCCGGTCCGGGTCGTCGACGTCCCCAACGCCCGCCTGGCCGGTGGCGTGGTCGCGCTGGACGCCCTCGACGGCCTGGGCGCGATGGATGCGGTGGATGCGGTGGATGCGGTCGACACGTCGGACGTGGACGTGGACGCGGACCGTGTGGATCCGCAGGCGGTGCGGTCCTGGGCGCGGCAGGCCGGCCATGGCGTCGTGATGACCTGGTCGCCGCGCCGCAGCGGCTGGTTCGAGTTCGTCGTGCTGCCCGGTGCCGACGACGCCGCACCGCTGACGGACGTCTACCGGGGCCGGTCGGTCCCGGCGACGTCGAACGTGCCCGCGGTCGCCCGCTCGGCCGGTGCGCTGGTGTCCGGCCTGCGGGCGACGCTCAAGGAGCTGCTGCCCGACTACATGGTCCCGGCGACCATCACCGCCGTCGAACGGATGCCGCTGACCCCGAACGGCAAGCTCGACCGCCGGGCACTGCCGGAGCCGGAGGTCCGCTCGGCCGGCGGCCGTGATCCGCGCACCCCGCAGGAGGAGATCCTGTGCGCGCTCTTCGCCGAGATCCTCGGCGTCTCCCGGGTCGGGGTGGAGGACGGCTTCTTCGACCTCGGCGGGCATTCGCTCCTCGCCACACGGCTGATCAGCCGCATCCGTACAGTGCTCGACGTCGAAGTGCCGCTGAGGACCGTCTTCGCGGCGCCGTCGGTCGCCGAGCTGGCCGTATGGGTCGAACGGGCCCGGACCGAGGACACCACTGCCGTACGGCCCGCGGTGACGGCGGTGGCGCGGCCGGGGCTGGTGCCGTTGTCGTTCGGGCAGCAGCGGTTGTGGTTCCTGCACAAGCTGGAAGGCCCGTCGGCGACGTACAACTCGCCACTCGCGCTGCGCTTGTCCGGTCGGCTGGATGTGGCGGCGTTGCGGGCGGCGCTCACCGATGTGGCGGGCCGGCACGAGGCGTTGCGGACGGTGTTCGCCGAACACGCCGGCACTCCATACCAGCGCATTCTTGACACTGTCGAGGTCGAACTCACCGTGCGTGAGACGACGGAGGACGAAGCCGAGGGCCTGATGGGAGAGGCCGCGCGCTACCCGTTCGACCTCTCCCGCGAGATCCCGTTGCGGGCGGAGTTGTTCGCTCTCGGATCCGATGAGTGGGTGCTGGTGCTGGTCCTGCACCACATTGCCGCCGACGGGTGGTCGCTGCGGCCGCTGGCTCAGGACATCGCCACCGCCTACGACGACCGGTGCCGCGGGCAGGCCCCCTCGTGGTCGCCGCTGCCCGTCCAGTACGCGGACTACGCGCTCTGGCAGCGGCGGCTGCTCGACGAGGACGGGCTGCTGGACCGGCAACTGGAGTACTGGACCCGGCAGTTGGCCGACCTGCCCGACGTGGTCACCCTTCCCACCGACCGCCCGCGTCCCGTGACCGCCGGCTATCGCGGCGAGATGAGGTCGACGGACCTCGGCGCCGCACTCCACCGGGACCTGCTCGCGGTGGCCAAGGACGGCGGCGCGACGCTGTCCATGGTGTTCCAGGCGGCGTTCGGCGCGCTGCTCACCCGCCGGGGCGCGGGGACGGACATCCCGGTCGGCATGCCGATCGCCGGACGGACCGACGCCGGACTCGACGACCTGGTCGGGTTCTTCGTCAACACCCTGGTCCTGCGGATCGACACCTCCGGCCGCCCGAGCTTCACGGAGCTGCTCGCACGGGTGCGGGAGGTCAGCCTCGCGGCCTATTCCCACCAGGACATCCCGTTCGACCACCTGGTGGAGAAGCTCAACCCGCGGCGCTCCCCCGCCCACCACCCCCTGTACCAGGTGCACCTGGCGGTGCAGAACAACCCCGACGCCGCCCTCGCGCTGCCGGGCGTGAACGCGCGGCCGTACCCCGGCCTGGTGGCGTCCGGGGTGTCCCGGGTCGACCTCACGGTCAACGTCACGGAGACCTACGACGGGACCGGCGGCGCCGGCGGCATCAACATCGCGGCGGAGTACGCCACCGACCTCTACGACGCGGACACCATCGACAGCCTGCTCGACGAGCTGGCGCGCCTCCTACGCGAGATCGTCGTCAGCCCCGATGAGCCGATCGGAGGCACAGACGTGAAACCCGCAGGAAACGCCGTACGGCCCCGGGGCCGCTCCCTCCCGGAGCCGGACCGGCCGGAGTCCGCACCCGGCACGCTGCCCGAGCTGCTGCGCACGTGGTTCGCCGCCCACCCGTCCGCCGTCGCGGTCGCCGACGGCACCACCCGGTGGACGTACGCCGAGCTGGACGCCGAGGCGAACCGGATGGCGCGGTCGCTCGTCGAGCGCGGTGCCGGTCCGGAGTGCGTCGTCGCCGTGCTGCTGCCGCGCAGCGCCCGGCAGGTCGCGAGCGTCGTCGCCGTCGCCAAGTCCGGTGCGGCGTACCTGCCGATCGACCCGGCCTCTCCGGACGAGCGGGTGAAGCGCCTGATCGGCGGCGCCGCGCCGGTGCTGGTGATCACCGACGCCACCGGCGCCGCGCGGGTGGGATCCGGCGTGGAGGTCGTCGACGTCGACGACCCGGACACCGCCGCGGCCCGGCGCCGGCTGCCGGACACCGGGCTGACGGACCGGGAGCGCACGGCGGCGGTACGGCTGGAGCATCCCGCGTACGTCATCCACACGTCGGGATCCACCGGGGAGCCGAAGGGTGCGGTCGTCACGCACGGCGGCCTGGCGGACTCCGTCGCGTTCTGGCGGGACCGGTGGCAGCTCGCCGAGGGGGACCGGGTGCTGCAGCTGGCCTCGCCCGGCTTCGACATCTCCGTCTTCGACCTCCTCGTCACCTTCGCCGCCGGGGCGGAGCTGGTCCTCCCCGACCCGGCACTGACCTCAGGCGAACCGCTGGCCCGGGAGCTGGACGCGGCACGGATCACGCACTT
The DNA here is from genome assembly GCF_042657885.1 of Streptomyces aureoversilis. Taxonomy (NCBI): domain Bacteria; kingdom Bacillati; phylum Actinomycetota; class Actinomycetes; order Kitasatosporales; family Streptomycetaceae; genus Streptomyces; species Streptomyces aureoversilis. The sequence continues at coordinate 485,374 of NZ_JBHSKJ010000004.1, read as the reverse complement.
CATGACGGTCCCCTCGGTCCTGGCGTCCATGCCGCCGGACGCGTCGGCCCGGCTGACGGGGCTGCGCGGCATCGTCGTCGGGGGAGAGGAGTGCACCCCCGACCTCGCGGCGCGGTGGTCGCAGGGCCGCCGGATGATGAACGTCTACGGGCAGACCGAGACCACCGTCGCCTGCACCATGACCGAGCCTCTGGGCGCCGGGCCGGTCACCATCGGACGGCCGAACCCGCAGGTCCGCGTCTACGTGCTCGACGAGCAGCTGAAGATGCTGCCGCCGGGCACCGACGGCGAGCTGTACGTCGCCGGTCCCGGCATCGGCCGCGGCTACCTGCACCGCCCGGACCTGACCGCGATCCGCTTCGTCGCCGACCCCTACGGTCCGCCCGGCGAGCGCATGTACCGCACCGGGGACCTGGGCCGCTGGACCTACCGGGGCGAGCTGGAGTTCGCCGGCCGCTACGACGACCAGGTGAAGATCCGGGGCTTCCGGGTGGAACCGGGCGAGGTCGAGGCGGCCCTGACCGAACGGCCCGACGTGGCACGGGCGGTGGTGGTGGCCCGGGCGGACCGGCAGGGCGAGCCCGCGCTCATCGGATACGTGGTGCCCGCCGCGGGCGAGGGCGCGTTCGACGTGGCGGCCGTACGGGAGGGCCTGCGCCGCACGCTGCCCGCGCACCTGGTGCCCGCGGCTCTCGTGCCGCTGCCGGACTTCCCGCTGTCGCCGAGCGGGAAGGTCGACCGGCGGGCGCTGCCGGAGCCGGAGTTCGGCGAGACGGGCGGCCACGGTCCGCGCACCCCGCAGGAGGAGATCCTGTGCGCGCTGTTCGCCGAGGTCCTGGGGCTCCCGCAGGTCGGCGTGGACGACAACTTCTTCGACCTCGGCGGCCACTCGCTGCTCGCCAACAAGCTCATCGCCCGCATCACCGAAGTGCTGGGCGTGGAAGTGCCCATCCGGAACTTCTTCGGCGGCCCCACCGTCGCCCGGGTGGCCGAACAGCTCGGCACGGGCGGTGGGCACGACGCCTTCGACATCCTGCTGCCGCTGCGGACGCAGGGAACCCTGCCGCCGCTCTTCTGCGTGCACCCGGGCGCGGCGATCTGCTGGGGCTACGCCGACCTGCTGCTGTACCTCAGCCCCGACTTCCCGGTGTACGGCCTGCAGTCGCCCGGTCTGAGCAGCCCGGACGGGCTGCCGGAGACGCTTGAGGAGGTCGCGGACGCCTGCATCGCGGAGATGCGGCGCGTGCAGCCGGAAGGCCCGTACTACCTGCTCGGGCAGTCCTTCGGCGGCGTCGTCGCCCAGGCGATGGCGGCCCGGCTGGAGCGCGCCGGCCAGCGGGTCGGCCTGATCGTGGCGCTGGACTCCGAACCGGCCCGGCCCCTGACCGAGCGGGAGCAGCAGCAGGTGGTCGAGGCCACCGCCGTGGTGTACGCGGGCATCCTGGAGGTGCTGGGCGTCGACGTCTCCGCACTGACCGACCGCAAGCTCACGTTCGCGCAGTTCTCCGAGCTGGCCCGGACCACGAGCACGGTGCTGGGCAACATCAAGGAGGACGAGTTCGGCCTGCTGATGGAGATCCTGCACCGCAACATCTCCCTCGCCGCCAAGTACCGCCCCGAGCGCGTCGACGCGGACATGCTGATCTTCGGGGCGGCGGAGGAACCCGAGCGGGTGCTCGACCCGGAGTCCTGGCGGGACATCGTCGCCGGGACGATCACCTACCACCCGATCCCGACCAGCCACAGTCAGATCACGACACCGCCGTCGCTCGCGTTGATCGCCCCGATCCTCGAAGAGCACCTGCGGTCCCTCATCCCGAGCCCGGCCACCACGCCTGACCCGGCCACCACTCCTGAGGAGGAGAACTGATGGGCAACCCGTTCGACGACACCGAGGGCACCTTCACCGTCCTGGTCAACGACGAGGGCCAGTACTCGATGTGGCCGGCCGCCATCGACGTACCGGAGGGATGGGACGTCGCCCACCCCTCCGACACGCACGAGGCGTGCCTGGAGTACATCGAGGAGCACTGGGCCGACATGCGGCCGCGCAGCCTCGTGGAGGCCATGCGGCACGAGCAGGCGTGACCCCCGGCCGTCCGCGCTGAGAACGGCCTCCTGGCCGCACACCGAGGCGCGCCGTCCCGACGGCACCGGGCCCGTGCGGCCCGGTGCGGCCGGCGTCCGATTCGCGAACCGACCCAGCTGAAGGAAGAATTGTGGTCAACGATCTGATACCGGTCCGGCGGGCCGGTGCGGCGACGCTGGAACGCATGGCCCGGACCCTGGGTCTGGGCGCCGGCGGAGCCGACCTCGTGGCGGCCTTCCACACCATGACCCAGTGCTGGGGCACGGCGGCGGCCGACGAGCTCCCCCTGTCCGACGTCTCCCCCGACGGGTCGCCGATCGAGTTCGCCGCCGAACTCGACGGCGCCCAACCGGCACTTCAGTTCGCCGTCGAGCCCATGACGCCCGGGGTGCCGGCCAAGGACCCGGCGGCGGCACGGAAGGTGATGTCGACGCTCGTCGAGCGGTACGGCGTCGACGCCGAGCGGTGGGCGGCCGTCGCCGAGGTGCTGCTGCCCGACGACGCGGCCTGCACGCACGTCGCGATGTACGGCGCCGAGGCCCGCCGGGACGGGCCGATCCGGTTCAAGGTCTGGTTCTACCTCGACGTCGAGGGCCCGTTGCGGAACTTCGACCTGCTCGACGCGGCGCTCGAACGCCTCGGGCTGTCCGCACGGAGGCCGGTGTTCGGGGCCCGCCCGGACGAGAGAGGCCGGGGCGTGCCCTTCCTGCTCTCACTGGACCTCGCCGACGACGCCGGCGCCCGGGTGAAGGTCTACACCCGGCACTTCGCGGGCAGCGCCGACGAGATGGTCGCGGCCCTCGCCGGCTACCCGGGCTTCCGGGCCGACGAGGTCCGCTCGCTGTGCCGGCTGGCCGGCGAGCGGCCGGGCTTCAGCCCCCAGCCCGCCGTGACCTGCGTGTCCCTGGCCGACGCGGGTGGCGTGGACCGGACCCGGGCCACGCTCTACGTGCCCCTGTGGACCTACGCCCCGGACGACGCCCTCATCCGGGACCGGCTGCGCCGGTTCCTCGCCGCGCAACCCGGTGCCGCGCAGCGCTACGAACGGCTCCTGGCCGACGTGGCCCACCGTCCGCTCGACGCGGGCACAGGCCTCCACAACTACGTCTCCTGGCGGCCGGGAGGATCCGGCCTGCGGCGGAAGATCTACCTCTCGCCGCAGATGCACGACGTCAACCCGCCCGCGTTCGGCGCGGGACGACGCGACCGTACCGAGGACCCGGCCGCCTGGACCGCGGCGGGAAGCGGACGGGCGTGAACGACCGGCGGTGACGGCGGCATCACCGGGCCCGCCACCGGCCACCGCCGGCCGCCTGCCTCACGGCCGCACGCCGGCCCCGAACCCCGTCCACCGCAGATCGGCCGGCAGGTGCCCCATGTCGTTGTAGAGCAGCACCGTCGGCGCCGAGCCGTCGCGGTACTCGATCACCGTCAGCGCCGTGTTTCCGCAGTTCAGGCCGAGCCAGCGCACCGGAGGCGCGCCGAGGGCGTCCCGGACCAGCCAGGCCACCTGGTAGGCGTGGGTGACCAGGACCTCGTGCGTCTCGGTGTCGGCGGGGCGCGCGAACCTGGCGGTCAGGGCGGAGGAACGGCGCTCCGCCTCCTCGGCCTCCTGGGCGCCGTACCCGTCGAAGAACGGCGCCCAGGCCGGCGGCGCCTGCTCCGGTACGTGCGGTACGTGGTCGATCAGTTCCGGCGCCTCCCGTACATCGGCCTTCGGCAGATGGGTGCCGATGATGCCCGCGGACCGCACCGCCCTGGGCAGGGGCGAGTGCCACACCACGTCGATCGGAAGGCCGGCCAGGCGCTGCCCGACCAGTTCCGACTGCTGCTGCCCGACGTCGGTCAGTTCACCGAACGGGTCCGCCGCTCCGTGCCGTACCAGGTACACATGCCGAGTTGCCATGGCCGATCTCCTTGCAGGTCGGGCTCGTGATCAATGATTCAGGTGGCTTCGTGAGCGAGGGCCGGGAGCCTGCGCCGGGGCGCCGGAGCCGGAGCCGGAGCCGGTTCAGCGGTGACGCAGGGCGGCGTGAGCCGCGTCGAGGCGCTGGGCCTCGTCGCGCGCGGAGTGGTCGCCCGAGACGTCGTCGGCCCAGGCGAGCAGCCGGTGGAGGTGCTCGTCGGCCGCGTTCGCGACGACGCGGGGGGTGCCGAGGGCGACCTCGCCGCTGGTCCCGTCGATGGTGACGAGGGTGCCCTCGCCGACGGTGCGGCCGCCGACCGTCACGCAGCCGCTGCCGGCGTCGACGGTGAGGCCGCTGACGCCCACGACCGCGGGCTTGCCCATGGCGCGCGCGACGACCGCGGCGTGGCTGGCCGGGCCGCCCCGCGCGGTGACGATCCCGGTGGCGGCGGCGAGGCCGTGCATGTCGTTCGGGGAGGTCTCCGGCCGTACCAGGACCACCGGGGCGTCCCGGGCCATGCGCACGGCCCCTTCCGCCGTGGTCGCCACCCGGCCGACGGCGACACCGGGACAGGCGCCCAGCCCCCGGGCGAGGACGTCGGTCTCCTGGGACGGTGCGATGCGCGGCGTACGGACGTGCCGCAGGTGCTGCGGCGAGACCCTGAGCAGCGCTTCGTGACGTTCGATGACCTGCTCGTCGACGAGTTCGGTCGCCACGCGGACGGCGGCGCCGCCGACGAACCGGCCCGGCCGGACCTGCAGGATCCACAGCTCACCGGCCTCGAAGGTGAACTCGACGTAGCAGGCGTCGCGGTAATGCGCCTCGATCCGGCGCAGCGCTTCGAGCAGCTCCGCCCACACGTCCGGCTCCCGCTCGGCGAGTTCGCCCAGCGGCCGGGTCGCCGACCTGCCGGAGACGACGTCCTCTCCCTGGTGGCCGAACAGGACCTCGCCGTACGGGACGTTCCCACCGGTGTTGGGGTCGCGGCTGAAGGCGACTCCGGTGCCGCTGCGGGCATCGCGGTTCCCGAACACCATCTGCTGGACGATGACCGCCGTGCCGAGGTCGTGCGGGATGGCGTTCAGCGTGCGGTACGTGCGTGCGCGGGGCGTGTCCCACGACGAGAACACGGCTTCCACCGCCCACTCCAGCTGGCGGGTCACGTCGTCCGGAACGGGCCGGTCGCAGCGTTCGCGTACGAGGTCCTCGACCGCTTTCATCGCGGCGGCGGTGTCTGCGGCGTCTCCGGCCTGGGCTGCCGCCGCGCCGTCCACGTCCGCGTTCGTGACCGCGGAGGCGAAGCTCGACAGGAAGCGCAGCCGCGAGTTCAGGGCGAACGGCCGGTCGCCCGTCTCGGCGGCCAGGCCCTCGGTGGCCCCGGTCGTGAGACCGAGGTTGAGGATCGTGCTCATCATGCCGGGCATCGAGACGCCGGCCCCGGAGCGGACCGACACCGCCAGCGGCCTGTGCGGTCCGCCGAAGGCGCGCCCGGTGGCGCGTTCCAGGCCGGTGACGGCCGCCGCGAGCTCGTCGTCGAGCCCGTCGGGACGGCGTCCCTCGCGGAGGAAGGCGCGGCAGGCGCCGGTGGTGACGACGAACCCGGCCGGCACCCGCAGGCCGAGGCGGTGCAGGAGGACGAGGCCGTGCGCCTTGCCGCCCAGCGTCTCCGCCGTCTCCTCGACCTCGGCGGAGATCGTGCGGATCCACTTCACCGCTGCACCCCGAGGGTGGCGAGCTGGTCCTCGTGCAGCTCCGCCCACACGGTGTGGTACGAAGCGGTGCTGTCGGCCACGTACTCCAGCTGACCGGCGGCGGCGCGGCGCAGGGCTTCGGCGAGGCGGACGCGGTACCGGGCGAACCGGGGGAGCGCGGCGGTCAGTTCGGCGCACACGGGGGTGACGCGCCGGTCGAGATCGGCGAACTGTTCGAGGACCTGGGCGTCGTAGGCGGAGTCGCTGTGGTCGTTGGCGCTCAGGACGTCGTCGACGTTGCGGAGCTGCCAGGCGGTGCACAGGTCGAGCAGCTCAGGGTTGAGCACGAGGAACCGGTCGTACGCCGCCGTCACGGCTTTACGGGCACCGGCGGACTCCAGCTCGCCGGTGATCCGCTCGGCGTCGGCGGCGCGGCCGGCGTCCGTGAGGCTCCAGCCGGGCAGGGGGCCGGACATGCGCGTGACGAGTCCGGCGGCCCCGAGGTCGATGAGCTCGGACTCGACGTCGGACTCGTCGAGGCCCGTGACCAGATGGAGGCGGGTGAGGGTGGCGGCGCCGGCACAGCGCAGGGCGTGCAGCACCAACAGGTTCGTGTCCGTGGCGTGGGTGTGGGGCCGGTTCACGTCGTGTCCTTCTGGTATGCGGAATGCGGTTCGGTGTGCCATGCGGTATGCGCTTCGCTATGTGCTTCGGTGTGAGGGAAGACTGCGGGAGGGCGCCGTCACTCCTGGCGGCCGTAGGCGCGGACCGCGAGCGGGCAGAAGACGACGAACAAGACGGCCGACCACAGCAGGGTGAGGCCGACGCTGTGCGTGTCCGACGTCCCGTTCAGCAGGGCGCGGCAGGCGTCCATGACGTGCGTGACGGGGTTGACGTCCGCCCACGCCCGGAGCCACCCGGGCAGGGTGTCGGCCGGGGCGGCCAGGCTGCTGCCCAGCTGGAGCGGCAGGAAGGCGATGAAGCTGAACGACAGCACGGCCTCGGCGCTCTTGACGAGGACCCCGATGAACACCGTCACCCAGCTGAGGCAGAACCCGAAGAGGATCGCGAGCCCGGCCGCCCCCAGCGCGTCGAGGAACCCTCCCCGGACGCGGAACCCGAGCGCCGTGCCGATGCCGAACAGCACCGCCACGGCGATCAGATAACGGAGGATGTCGGCCATCACGGAGCCGAGCAGCGGCGCCGTACGGCTGATCGGCAGGCTGCGGAACCGGTCGGTGACGCCGTTCTTCAGGTCGAGGTTGATGGCCGACCCGGTGGAGATCATCCCGGCCAGCCCGGCGCCCATGACGAGGATCCCGGGGAACAGGTACTGCAGGTAGTCGGCGGTGGTCCCGGCGACCGGGCGGCCGAACAGGTAGAGGAACAGGACCATGAACAGCGCCGGGGTGACGATGCCGTTCATGATCGGGCCCGGGTTGCGGGTGGTCTTCACCAGGCTGCGCCGGGCGAGCACCGCGCTGTGCCGGAGGGTGGCGAAGGGGCGGGCCCCGGTTTCTGCGGCGGCCTGTGGCAGGGTCGTGGTCATGCTGCGGCGTCCTCGGTGTCGGCGGTGGGCGCCCCGGTCAGGGACAGGAAGACCTCGTCGAGGCTGGGCAGGCGGAACGCGAGCTCGCTGACGTCGATGCCCTGCCCCCGGAGCTGGGCGGTGATTTCGAAGAACTCCGCGTCACCGGCGACGGGCACGACGAGTTCGTGGCGGCGCGAGCGGTCGGGTTCCCGCCCCGCGACCCGGGCGACGATCGCCGCGGCGGGGCCGAGGTCGGCGGCGTCGGCCGGCCGGAGCACGATCGTGTGCCCGCCGACCTCGCGCTTCAGATCGGCGGGGGTGCCGGACGCGATCACCCGTCCGTGGTCGATGACGGTGATCCCGTCGGCGAGGGCGTCGGCCTCCTCCAGGTACTGCGTCGTGAGCAGGACCGTGACCCCGTCCCGGGTGAGCCCGCGGATCATCTGCCACAGCTCGTCGCGCTTGCCGGGGTCCAGCCCGGCCGAAGGCTCGTCGAGGAACACGACTTCGGGCCGCCCCACCAGGGCGGCGGCCAGGTCGAGCCGGCGCCGCATCCCGCCCGAGTAGGTGGCGACGGGCCGGTCGGCCGCGTCGTCGAGGCCGAAGCGGGACAGCAGCTCGCCGGCCCGCCGGCGGGCGTCCTGTCGCCGGAGGTCGAGCAGCCGGCCGATCATGACCAGGTTGGAGCGCCCGGACAGCTCGTCGTCGACGCTCGTGTGCTGCCCCGACAGCGCGATGCGCCGGCGGACCCGCCCCGGATCCCGCCGTACGTCGACCCCCGCGACGCGCGCCTCGCCGGCATCGGGACGCAGCAGCGTCGCCAGCACCCGGACGACGGTCGTCTTCCCGGCGCCGTTGGGCCCCAGCAGCCCCAGCACCTGCCCCCGGGGAGCCGAGAGGCTGACCCCGTCGACCGCGGTCGTCCGGCCGAACTTCTTGACCAGCCCGTCGACCTCGAACCCTTTGTCATCCACGCCCACGCCCATGCTCACGCCCACACCTCGCTTCGGATGTTCGTGACATTCCGATGACGCCATCATCTGGATGCCATCTGTATCATGACACGGCGGGAGCGGAAGGGGCCATGGCATGGCGAGGTTGACCCGGGCACAGCAGCAGGAGCGGACCCGCGCGGCCGTGCTGGTCGCGGCCCGACGGGAGTTCGCCGAATACGGATACGCCGAGGCCAAGGTCGACCGGATCGCCGAGCGCGCCGAACTGACCAGGGGCGCCGTCTACTCCAACTTCACCGGCAAGCGCGCGCTCTACCTCGCGGTGCTCGCCGACGCCGCCGAACAGGCCCGGGCCGCGGCCGAACCGCCCCTCGCGTCACCCGGCACCGCCGCGCAGGCACTGGGCGTCTTCGCCCGCATCTGGCTCGAACGCCTGCCCTTCGCCGCCGACACCCCGGGCAGCGGCCACCTCCGGCTGCGCTCGCTCACCGGAGTCCTCGACACCGAACCGGCCCGGGCGGCCCTGGCCGAACTCCTCCGGTTCGAAGCCCTGCTGCTCGCCCAGGCCCTCGAACCGCACACCGCACTGCGCACGGGGACGGTACGACGGGCCGAGCTCACCCTCACCCTGCTCCACGGCGCGGCGAGCCTCGCCGAGAACGCCCCCGGCACCGGCGACCCCTTCGACCTGACCCGCGCCGCCGAGCACCTCGCCGGCCTCCCCCTCCTGGACGACGCGGACCCGCCCCACCTGCCCTACGTCCCCCCGGCCCTGCCCACGCGAGACCCATGGACGGCCCCCCGCGACCTCCGCGACGAGATCACCGGCCGCCGGGTCGGGCTCGACGACGACGGCCTGGTCGTCGTGCTGGGCGCCGGACGCCTGTCCGCGGCCGAGGACGCGATGCGCTCGGCACGCCCGGACGACCGGCTGACGTTCGTCGTCGTGACCGACGACCCCGCCGAGACCGGCCGCCTGGTCCGGCTGAGGATCGTCGACCTCATCGCCTGCCTGCGGCGGGTGTTCGCGCCCGGGGACCTACCGCAGCCACGCCTCGTCTTCGACGACACCGGCACGGTGGCCGCAGCCATCGGCTACGACCCGGCCGACGACTCCACCGAGGTCGCGGTCCGCGTCCACGACGGCCTGATCGTGGCCCGGGCGGAGGGGCGCGGGGCGGGTCATGCGGTGGCGGGGCACGGTGCCCAGGAGGGCGGGCGTCAGCGCGACGGGGTGAATCCGGGGAGGTCGGCGGGGGAGAGGTGACCTCGGGGGCCCAGGCGCCGGGTTGGTCCCAGCGCCTGGCCGGCAGCCGGCCGATCGCCGTCAGGCGATGTGGACCGTCCAGTAGGACCGACCGTTGTCCGTCCCGCCGGGGTGCACTGTTGCGTCGCCGTCATCCTTGCCCGCGTATGCCCACAGGTAGCCTCCGCCGAGGTAGCCGTTCTCAAGATGGATTGAAGTCCCGCCGTATACGAGCTCTTTGCCGTTCACGGAGATGTACGGCGTCTTGATGCCCGTCAGGCCGGACGTCGTGAACTTGGTCGTCCCGCCCCACGAGACGGTGATGTCGCTGTTCGCCTGGAGGAACCCACCGACGGTGAGCGTGTTGTCCAAGGTCGCCGCCCCGCCCACCGAGAGCGCCGCCTTGGCACCGAGGTCCTTGTGGACGGTGAGCGCCTGGAGCTCGGTGGAGCCGCTGACGGTCAGCGCCTGCTCCGCGGTGAGGTCCTTGTTCACCGTCAGCCCCTGGACATCGGTCGAGCCGGTGACCGTGAGGCTGCCGTTCACCGTCAGCCCTGTGAGCTTCGGGTTCTTCACCGTGACCGTGGTCGTCAGGTAATGCGTGGTCCCACCGGTGACGTACGAGAGCTGGAACGTCGTGTCGCGGTCGATCGTCGTGCTGTACTCGTGGTTCTTGCCCACCGGGTGCGGGGCGCCGCCGTGCGAGACCGTGTAGTCGAGGGTCGACGGGCCGTTCCACGTGAGGCGGACCGAGGTACCGGCCTCGACCTCCAGGCTGTCCGCCGTGAAGTCGGAGACCGCCATGACCGGGATCTTCGGCGCCGGGAACTTCGTGAGGGCCAGCTTGGTGAAGCGGGGGCTGTCGGGCCACTTGTTCGTGTCCGTGGTGGCGACTTCACGGATCTCGATCCGGGCCGTGCCGGGGCGGGAGCTGATCTTCAGGTTCTCCAGGGTGATGGTGAGGCCGGAGACGTCGACGGCGGCGTCACCCTTGTTCGGCTTGGCCACGAAGTGGGCGTAGTCGCCCGGCGGCAGGATGGTCTGCGTGCCCGGCTCGATGCGCTGCACCGTCCAGTCCGTCGCCTGTCCGTCGCCCGCGTCGGCCTCGACCAGGCTCTGGGCAAGTTTGCCCTCCGGCAGGGAGAAGACGATCTCCCGGCAGTAGACGGTTTCGCCGCCGCCGTTGGAGACCACGAGGTGCAGGGCCGCTGCAGGGTCGTCGGCGCCGGTCGACGCGTACAGGGGGAACGGCTCGCTGATGATGGCGTAGTCCAGCAGAGGGGCGTCCGGCTCGCTCACGGAGTCGGCTCCTTTCGGGGTGGGTACGGGTAGGTGCTGGTGCTGGTGCTGCGGAGTCACTTGGTGTCGAAGCCGCCGGTCAGGCGCAGGAATCCGGTCCGTACGGTCGGGCCGTCCTCGTCCAGCCGGGCCGTCTGGTCGATCTGCACGATCGGCTCGTGGGCCCACTGCGGTGCGGGGCCGGCTCCGGCGGGCGCGTCGGGGACGACCAGTTCGGCCCAGTCCCACGTGCCCTGAGGGGAGGTGGGGTGCGGCATGGCGAGGGCGTTGACGAAGCCGGCGGACACACCACCCGTGCCGGCGCCCGCGCCCAGATCCTTGGCCGGGACCTTCCGCGTCGTGGTCAGCACCGGGCTGAGCCGCAGCGCCACCTGCATGGCAGCCATGGCCGTCCGCGTGAAGCGCGTCGGGAGCCGGAGCGTCGTCACCGGGAGGACGTCCGTGGTGGCGTGGACGGTGGCTTGCGGGTCGAGCAGGAGGGTGAGGTGCGTCTGCTGCGTGGAGTCCGCCTTGAGCCGGGGCCAGTTGGCGTCGGAGATCTCCGCCACGTAGCCGGTCCGGGTGTCCGGCTTGGCCACCGCGTAGAACGTCCCGTAGTCGTCCTCGGAGAAGTAGCCGATCAGGCCGTCGCCCTTCTGACCGGCGTTGCCGAGGCGGACCGGCCACCGGTAGTCGAGGTGGGCCATCTCCGGGGGTGTGGGCTTCCCGTCCGGGCGCGTGCCCCACGCGGCCTGGGTCTTCCAGTCCAGCGCGTACTGCCAGCCCGCGTCGGCGACGGGAAGGCCGTCCAGTTCGAAGCCGAGCCGGGCACGGACCAGGGCGAGCGGACGGCCGAGCAGCGCGCCGAGGACCTCGTCGCCGTACGGGGTGCCCGGATCGATGCCGGCGAGCGTGTGGTCGACGGTGGTCAGCAGGTCCGCGAAGGCGTCCGGGCCCTTCGCGGCCAGTTCGCGGGCGAACGCGTGGAGCTGCGGCCGCGCGTCCCGCAGGTCGTCGATCGAGCGCACCCGGGAGTCAGGCAGGGGGCCCCAGCCGAGCACGGTCGTCACGTCGCCCGCACCGCCCTCGCGGAGTTCGAGGCGGAGTTCGCCGAGTGGCTCGCCGGTGGGCGCGTAGCACAGCAGCGAGCGGTCGACGTAGTTGGGGACGATCCACGCGCCCACCGGAGTGGTGTTCGCGGTCAGGTCGACGAGCTGTGCGTCGTTGTGCTCGGCGACGAAGTCGAACCGCAGCCGGGCGGCCTGGAGCAGGCGCGGCGGCAGCTGGACGAACCGCCCCGGGTCCGCGGGCTCGACGGTCTTCCCGCCGGTGTGCAGGCTGTCGCCCACCTTCGGGACGAAGGTGTTCGCGTCGCCGGGCAGCAGGACGTCGAGGCTCTGGCCGAACTCGTCGACGATGCTCAGCCTGCGCAGTTCGAACTGCCCGGCCCGGATCTGGGTGAAGCCGGAGTCCTGCCAGCCCGTGAACGGCTCGGGCAGCTCGCCCGGACTGGGCAGGTGGCGGAACGCGTCACCGACGAGCTCGCCGATCCTGCCGGGCGGGCTGATGCCGGGCGCCGGGTCGCGCAGGGCGAAGGCGTCCGTGAGCCCGTCCAGCCGCTGCGAGAGCAGGTCCAGGTCCTTGATCTGCGCCGCCGCGGCGGTGAGTGCCTCCGCCGTCTCCGCGTCGGGGTGGCCGGCGGCATGCCGTTCGAGGCCGCCGGCCACCGTGTGCTGCGGCAGGGGTACGAGGAAGCGGCGCCCGGTGACCTCGATGGCCTTGGTGGCGGGCGAGCCGTTCGTCCACTGGTAGTGGCTGCCGTCGAACGTCCAGTTCGGGTCGTTGAGATCACCGTAGGGCACCTGCCAGTGGTCGACCCGCCACTGGAACAGCAGCGGCTTCCACGGCTGCCGCCAGGGGGCGGGGGCGATGTCGGGCGTGTACTTCCCCGCGTTCTTCGGGTCGAGCACGCACGCGAACTCGATCAGCAGGGCAGGCACGACCGGCGGCAGCCCGCTACCCGCGGTGAGCGAGGCGAAGGGGTTCGCACGCCCGTCGTCGACGATCTGCGACGGCATACGGCAAGGGAGGGCCGAACCGTCGCCCGCCAGCGGCTTGTGCGCGGCGTGACTCTTCGCCCCGGCCAGGACCACTGTCGGGTCGGTGGCCTGGTAGAACGGCGGAAGCGTCTCCTTGCGCAGCTCGTATCCGTCGGGCAGCGGGTGGCCGTCGATGCAGTCGGTGATGTCCTTCTGCTTCTTGTTCCGGAGGTCGTCCTGTGCGGCGGCCACCCGGGCGGCGAGGCCGTCCTCGTTCGACGGGTCGATCTCGGCGCGCAGCCGCTCGCGGCTGTACTGCGGCGGAATGAGCGGCAGGCTGTGCATCCACCACAGGGCGTACAAGCGCTGCTGGAACGCGGTGAGTTCACGCTCCGCCTCGTCGTACGCGCGCTGGTGGCCGTTGAGCTCCGCCAGCCATGCCTCCTGCTCGGGCGTCACACCGGACCACGTGACCGACTTCGGGTCACCGGAGGCGTTGCCCTTGTCGTTGGTGTCGGCGAGCCGCCATACGTAGCCGCCCGGTACCTGCTGGAACCAGCCCTTGTGCAGGGCCTGGGCCGTGAGCACGTCGCCGTCGGGCTCGTCGAGGGTGTTCAGCAGGCCGCCGGCGAGGGCGTGCAGCAGGGCCGGGTCGGTGGTGTGGTCGATGGCGTTGCCGGAGCCGTCGGGCAGGGCCGCGCGGGCCCGGGCGACGAGTGCGGCGTGCGCCTCGTCCGCGCTGCTCCCGACGGCGATCCGGTCGCGGACGTCCGTCGTCTCCGGACGGTCGGAGTCCGGGGCGGCGCCGCCGCGGTCCCACCGCACCTGGACCGCGCGGCCGCAGTAGGTCGTGCTGCCGGGCGTCCAGCCCGCCGGCAGGTCCGCGACCGTCCAGCCGAGCCCGTCGAGCACGGAGCCGGCCGTCGCGCCCGCGGCGTCGAGGCGACGGCGCAGCTCCTCCTGCGCCGGGTCCGAATACCAGCCCACGACCTGGTAGTTCACGGTCGCGGTGGCCACGCCCGTCAGCGGGTCGTGCAGCGAGAAGACGTTCTCGTGGTACGGCTGGTAGACGTGGAAGGTCATGATGCCGGGACCGACCGCGGTGAGGAACAGCTCCTTGCGCGAGGCGTCGGCGGGCTCGCTCCACGCGGTGCCGTCGGCACCGATGGGCTGCTTCTTGCCGATCCGCGTCGTGATGATCGTCGAGCGGTACGGCGTGCTCGCCGGGTCTCCGGCGTCGGGCCTGACGGGGTGGATGAAGCGCGACGTGCCGTCCTCGGGGTCCAGGTAGTCGCTCTCCACCACCCAGCCGGTGGTCAGGTCGTCCCTGCCCTGCACCTGCCGGACGACGAGCCAGCGGTTGGGCACGAGCGGGAACTCCGTACGCCCGCCCGGGGTGCGCGCGCCGCCCTGACGCAGCGCGTCGGGCAGCTCCCAGCGCACGTAGACGCCGTCGTACTGCTTGTAGGCGTCGTCGGGCTCGTGCTCCCCGGTGGCGTTCCACCGGTCCTCGTTGGTGAACGGGGCCACCTCGGGGCTCAGGCTGTGGCGCAGCAGGTTGAAGTTGGGTCGCCAGCGGCGGAAGCCCTGGCCGTCGCGCTGGCGCAGGTCTTGGTTGACCACCAGGGCGTCCACGTTCACCGGGACGATGAGGGTGTCGTCGCGGTCAGCCATTGGGGTGGTCTCCTGTCGTGGTGAGGTTGTGCTCTTCGTGAGCGGTGGTGAAGGTGCGGCGCTGCGCGGCGTTGATCATCTGGACGGCGAACTCGCTGGGGGTCAGCGGCCGGTCCTTGATGCCCAGGGCCTTCCCCAGCCCGTCGGCGAGTTCGGCCACGTTCAGCACGGTGTCGGGGTTGCCGGTGCCGGTGCCGGGGGCGCGCAGGTAGTCGCCGAGCCCGGGCGTCGCCGGGAACGGATGCTGCTTCGGGTCCAGTTCCTTCCCGATGTCGTCTCCCGAGAGGGCCCGCAGCCGGATGATGCCGTCCTTGACGGGATCGGTCTCGTCGTCCTCGTCCGGCTCGTCGATGCCGAAGTGGACGCCCTGCTGCGGCTCGGCGAGCTCGACCCGGCCCGGCACGCCTTCGATGAGGACGAGCAGGACGTCGTCGGCGAGCGCCTCGCGGCGCAGGACCGGCAGGGTCGTTTCGCCGTCGGTGGCCTTGGGGTCCGCGTACGGGCGGACCTCCAGCGCGGGCCAGCCGCTGACGAGCTGCGAACGCAGCAGGAGACCCGTGACGGGCGCGGTGAAGGGCGGCAGCGGGGCCTGCCCCGTGGGCCCGAAGACCAGTTCGTCCGAGGTGAGGTCGAAGGTGTGGGCGAGTCCCACGCTCAGTGCGCCGTCGAGCAGCGTCGCGGTCCAGTCGGGGTCGACGTGGAAGAAGCGCAGGCTCTCCGAAGGCAGCATCCGCGTGTCGGGCACGAGGTGCGCGAACGGCACGCCCGTGAGGTTGCGCAGGCCCAGCAGCCGGTTCCGGACGAGGGCGAGGTCTTCGTCGTCCGGGTCGACGAGCGGGGCGTCGGCCGAGGTGAGCTTCGCGTGCAGCTCGGTGTCGGCGCGCAGGCGCTCCACGGTGAGCCCGGCGGTGGCGGGCAGCGCGGTCGCGGCCGGCACGGGGGTGACGGCGGGGCGCCGTACGGGGGCGGCGACGGCCTGCCGGGCGCGGCCCGGTGCGGCCAGGACCTCGCCGAGGTGGCCGGCCAGGCCGTTCGCCACCAGGTGCTCGACGCGCGCCCGCGCTCCGGTGGCCGCCGCCACGCGGCTCTTCTTCTCCGCCGCTTGCTGCACCTTGCCGCGCAGCCGCAGCAGCGCCGCGCCGAACTGGTGGTCGGCGAGGGCGACGCCACGTCCCGCGGTGAACGCGGTCGCGAGGCTGACGTCGTAGACCCCGTACTGCTCCAGGTGGATCAGGGCCTCGGCGGCGCAGCGGCGGCGTTCGCGGTCGGACTGCGGCTCGGCCGGCCGGGGGATCAGCGGGCCCCGGTACCAGCCGAAGGTCGAGCGCCCGGACTCGGTGCGGCACGAGATCGGCAGGTAGCCCTTGCCGAGCCGGTCGGCGACCTCCTGCTGGTCGGACCCGGACAGCGGCCTGTCGGGCGGCAGCGGTACGCGCAGCAGCAGCGCGGAGCCGTCCTCGCCCTCGCTGTCGACGAAGTGCTCGGTGAGCGCGGCGAATCCGGGTGCGTGGTCGGGGATCGTCTCGAACGCCCACGACCACAGGGAGACCAGCCGCACCGCCCGCTCGGGGCCCTCCGTCTCCTTGGCGCCACCCGGCAGGTACGGCAGCCAGCCCTCCAGCGATACGAGGTGTGCGACGTAGCGGCCGCCCGCGGCGCGGGGCAGCCGGTTGCCGACCACGACCGCGTAGTCGCCCACCTGGATCAGGTCATCGCCCGGCGCCACGCGCTGGTGCTGCTCGTCGACCCGGCGCACGTGGGTCAGGAGGGGCAGTTCGTCCTGGGTGGGGGCGACGGCGCGGAAGACCGACCTGGGCACCAGGACGGTGCGGCAGGCCTTCTTCTTGTCGTCGTCGGTGATCGGGTCCGCGTGCTCGTCGAACGGGGGCAGGAGGACGCCGTCCTCGGTGCCGGTCAGGTCGGCTACCGTCCGCGCGTCGCTCTGCCCGAGGCAGTGGGGGTCGGTGCCGGGCAGCTCGCCCTCGCCGAAGACGAGGAGGGCCAGCCACGGCAGGCGTGTACCGTCCTCGGCCGTCGCCTCGTCCCGCTCCCACGGCAGCGTCGCGCGGTCGAGCGTGACGTGCGGCAGCACGTCGTCGTACAAGCCACTTGCGCCCGGCGTCGGGTACGCGCCGTGGATCCACTCCGGCTGCACGGTGAAGCGCGGCGCGCGGACCTCCACCTCCTGGGTCGCCGGGGTGTCCAGGTAGTTGTCGGAGTCGACCCGGTGCCCGTCCTTGGTGAGGGACTGGTGCGCGGTGAGGGTGTAGCGCCCGGCGGTGAGCCGGGGCACCAGCGAGTCGATGAACTGCACGTTCAGCGACGGGTCGGGATCCAGGGCGTACTCGGAGGGGCTCATGCCGCACCGCCTTCGGTGATTCGGGTGACGCTGGGAACTGCCGGGGTGCCGGTGACCGTCGGCGGTACGGTGACGGCGAGTGCCACCGGCTCGTCCTTGAGGGGGACGGTGACGGGGAGGAGGACCGGCGGGTCCGACACGACGTCCACGACGTGGAGCGGCGGGACTCCGCCGTCCTCCGGGCCCTTCGCCCGGGCGACGTACAGCCGGTCACCGGCGGCGGACACCGCGAGCGCGGCCGGCCGCGCGCCCACCCACACGGGCTCGGCCGCTTCCCGCGGCAGGTCGCCGGACGTGTCGAAGACCGAGACGGTGCCGGTCACGGCGTTCGCCACGTACAGCCGCTTGCCGTCGGCGGAGGCGACCAGCGCGCTCGGTGCGGTGCCCGTGCGCAGGGTGGCGGCGATCGTCCTGGCGGTGACGTCGATGACGGTCACCGTGGACTTGCCCGTGTTGAGCGCGTACACCCAGCGGCCCCTGGGGTCGGCGGCGAGGCGCGTGGGGGAGGGGCCTGCCGGGAAGTAGGCCTTGGCGGTCGGGTTGTCCAGGTTGCCGACGTCCATCTTCGACACGCTGTTGTCCTGCGGCAGCGCAATGTAGACCGTCTTGTCCCACGGCGCGGCGGGGATCACGTCGGCCGGTTCGACCGACGTCGAGTTGTCCGATGCCAGCGTGGGTGCGGTGTGCCTCACCGCCGGGGCGCCGCCGCTGCCGAAGCTGACGATCGCCATCTGGTCCGGCTGGGCGTAGGTGATGTACGCCCACTCGTTGTCCGGTGAGAACGACACGCCCTTCGCGTTCTGCGGCAGCCAGGCGGGCGAGCCGCCGTTCAGGTCCGCGGCCTTGCCGGGCGGGTTGGCGGCGACGTCGAAGGCGTCGATGTGCTGTGAGCTCGGGGCCGCGGTGCACAGGCGGGTGCCGTCAGGGCTGACCGCGAGGTGGGCCGCACCCGCGTTCTGCAGGGCGATGGGCTCATAGACGGTCAGGCTCTGCGCGTCCACCGGCGTCACGGTCGCCCCGGCACCCAGCACGTACAGCCGCTCGCTCGCGGTCGGCGGGCCGGGGACCGGGGGCGCGGGCCGTGCGGTGACGTCGCCCGCCACCAGGCCGTCGGTGGTCGTCAGCCGCTGGTTGGTACCGGGGCCGGGGCTCACGTCCAGGTAGTCCATCGCGGCGAAGAGCCGGTCGCGGGACTGATCGACCAGTGCGCCGGCCTGTCCGCCGGTGACGGCACCCACGTTCGGGCGGGCCGCCGGGGCCTGCACGGTTTCGGCGACGAGCTCCACGGCGACGGGCCGGGCGGGCTCGGTCCCGGCCTCGGGCCGGGCGGTGGCGGATTCCGTGACGGCGGCCCTTGCGGTGGCGACCTGTAAGGTGACCGGCTTCACCAGCGGCAGCTTGCCGTCGGGCGTGCGGTCGTCGTGTGCGATCGTCCCGGCCTTGATCGGGCCCGGCGTGCTGCCCTGCGTGGGAGGGGGCAGCCGCAGGTCGATGCCCGTCAGCTGGCCGCCGACGCGCTGCGTGCTGCCGGTATTGAGCTTGTCGTCGTACTGGCTCCACAGTGCCCCGGGCAGACTCGCCGTGTTCGTCGTGGCGGTCCACCGGCTCAGGTCCTGGACGCCTGCGTTCTTGCCGACGAGGGTGACGGTGAGCGTCGAGTCCAGGTCCTTGCCGCCGTCGCGCAGCGGGCGGATGTTGACGCCCGTGCCCTCGACCTTGTGCTGCTTGTCCTCGCCGAGGAAGAGCGTGCCGATCGGGACGGCTGTGCGGACCGCGAAGGAGAAGGCCCCGGTGCCGACGGTCCACAGCCCCGTCTCGGTCTTGGACTCCTCCGGTATCAGCCCGTCCATAGGCACGAGCCGGACGGCGTCGGCCTTCGCGGGCAGCTGCTTGACGACGTCCGACCACGGTGCGGCCTTGTCGCCGCTCGCGCTGCCCTCACCGAAGCCGATGGTGAAGGAGATGAACCAGAGGTGGACCGTGACCTCGCCACCCGTAGGAGGTCCCCAGAGGTGCAGGGACGCGCCGACCTCGACGCTGATCGTCTCGCGCACCAGCCACAGGTCGAGCACGTAGCTGACACCGATGCTCACGTCGATCCCGGCATCGAAGTGGAAGGGGGCCCATTCGATGAGGATGTGGGCGTGGGCCGTCAGCCAGGCGTGCAGGTCGCCGGAGCGGAAGTTCACGTCCAGCGCGCCACCGGCCATGATGGCGCCGGGGGTGAGCGCGAAGTACGAGCCGCCGCTGATGGTCAGCTCCGAGGTGACCGGCCAGTTGAAGCCCAGGCGCGGCACCTGCGGGTAGTACGCGGGCACCGGGTAGCCGGGGTAATAGCCGCCCAGTGTCAGTACGAAGTCACCGGCGTTCGGGCCGTCGAACCAGGTGTACAACGCGAATCCGCCGGTGAGCACGCACGCTTCGTCGAGGAGGAACGAGCCGGGCGCGAGCTGGGCGGTCAGCTTCAGCACGCCTTCACTGGCGCGGTACTTGGCGGACAGCCCCAGCCGTACCCGGGCGTACGCGGGCAGGGACTGGTCCTTGGGGAAGCGCGCCTCCGCCGTGCCGAGTACGGCGACGGCGAAGTCGTCGCCGACCTCCAGCACCAGCAGCGCCTGGCCGTCGAGGAATTCGAAGACCTTGAACTCGAGGCCCGCTGCGAACCACAACTGCCCGGATGCGGGTCGTACCCAGGGTTTCCGGCCGTCCTGACCGTCCTGGCCGTCCTGGTCGCCCATCAGGGTGCTCAGGACCTTCAGCGGGTCGGTCTCCGGGGACGACATGTCTGCGAGGAACGGGAAGTCCAGGACCTCGTCGCCCTCGGGCAGCCGCAGGTCGGTGTTGAGCCCGAAGCCGGCCATGATGCCGGTGACCTGCACGGGCGGCGGGCCGCCGAACTCGCCGTTCACCTTGCCGAACAGGAAGAAGGACGGCTGATCGGGGTGTGCCGTGGGCCGTGCGTACGCGCCCAGCGCCGTGAGGCCGAACTCCTCCGCCGAGACGGCCAGCGCGCCCTCGATCAACGGGTCGTAATCGGCACTGGTCCGTTTGACCAGGGCCCCCTTGATCGCCAGCGGGGGGCGGGAGTAGCCGACGCTCAGCCCGTCCAGCCGGAACTCCGGAGGCACAGGCCTGGACAGACGGATTCCCATTCCCAGGCCGTCGACACCGATGGTGAGCCCGGCCATGCCGAGCGTGGCGTCGAAGAGCACCCACACGGTGTCGTCGGCGAAGCCCACGCCGACGCGGCTCAGGTTCAGCGGGCCCACGTTGCGCTGGACCTTGACCCAGGCGACGAGGGGGAGTCCGGCGGGGCCGGAGGACGCTGCGTTCCGGGGGCTCCCGGCGTTCTGGGAGCTCTGGGTGTTCTCGGTGACGGGGGTGCCGTCCTGCGTGATCAGTTGCGGCCGTGCGGGGGCCTCGGCGGGGGCCTCGGCAGGAGTCCCGGAGGTGGCCGTGGCCGTGGTGAGGGCCGGGGCCGGAGCCGGGGTCCTGGACTTCTTGCCGTCGCCACGGACGACGACCGATGTCGTCTCCGAGTGGCCGGGCAGCTGGAGGTCGACCGTGAAGGCCGGACCCTTCCCCAGGCCGTCGGCGGGCAGCAGCGGCAGCGAACCGTCGCTCGCCGCGAGCGCCTTGTTGAGCTCGCTGACGCGGGCGGTGTCCAGCGGGTCGGAGGTGAGCAGGATGCCCAGCCCGCACACGCCGAGGTCCTGGCCTTCGGGTATCTGCCCGTGGAGCAACGGCACGTCCGAGAGCTTGGCGTCCAGCCCGACGCCGGCGCGCACGGCCCATGCACGGGTGCCGCCGGCCGGCTGGTCCGACACGACGACGAGCGAGCCGCCGCCCATCTCCTTCGCGGCGAACACGATGGATTTGCGGGCGGACGCGTACCCGACCGTGAGGCCGGTGACCGCCAGACCGGCCAGGAATGCCGGCGGTTCCGCCACGCCGAGCAGGGCCGCGACGTCGGTGAAGGACACGCCCTTGGAGTCCTCGCAGCTCGCGCTGAACTCGGCGTGCTGGGCGTCCTTGACGGTGAACGTCAATGTGCGGACGTCGTCGCCCGGCGTGGGGACGGTCAGGACCAGGGTTCCCTCGTATTCCTGGTCGTACGCCTGACTGCCGCCGGACTTGGACAGGGTCGCCTTGACGTCGAGGTCGGCCGTGGCGTCGCCCAGCGGGAATCCGGCACGCACCTCGATCCGGAATCCCGTGAAATCCTTGCCCCGGTCGTAGGCCAGCATGAGGCGATGCAGGGCGATGCCCTTGAGGACAGGCGGCGGGGTGACGCCGAACAGCCCGAAGAAGGCTTCGGCGACGTGCCATTCCCTTCCGTCCTCGGGCTCCACGACGAATTCGTAGCCGGTCCGGTCCGCCGCGAAGTCGAGGGCGCAGGTGATGAGGAGGGGATCCCCGCCGCCGGCGGCGAGCGCGGCCTGTGCGTAGAGCTCGCGGACCGCGGCACCGTCCACGATGCGGATCTCGTAGACCAGCAGGACGTCCTGCAGTCCCAGGGTGCCGAGGACGGACATCACGGCGTGGTTCTTCAGCGACAGGCCGATCTGGACACCGGTGACGGGGGCGTCGTCGGGGTTGGCCTCGTCATCGCTGAAGAACCAGAGGGAAAGGTTCGGGGTTTCCTTGGTGATGATTCCGGTGACGCAGAGGTTGTCCGGGTCCGGGACCATCTCGGTGAGGGTGGCCCCCATGGTGAACCAGCGCGAAAGGGCGTCGGGATTCACCGCGTCCTTGAGGTTCCCTAACTCGTCCGGGAGCCCGTCGGGCAGCGCCAGTTCCGGAGTGGGAGGCGAAAGGCTCTTGAGCCATTCCTTGAGTTCGCCGACGGTCATCGCCACAACGCATTCCTCCCTGACCGATCGGCCGCGCCGGGCACGGGCCGCCGTGAGTATGTGAAGGTGAAATTCGGGCGCACACTATCAACGGCCGAATCCGGAGCGGCGATGATCAAGCCAGGTGGTGCGCGGGAGGGTGCGGCGCTTTCGTCGGATTCCGCGGTGAAATCCAGCTGTTGACCGTTTTGTCGATATGTGTGGCGACTCATCGTCGTTGTCCACCGGGGTGTGGGCGTGACCTGCGGTAGACCGCGGCCGGGTGGACCGAAAGCGGGCCCGGGGGAGGCGTTCGCAAGGTGACGTCGTCGCGACCGAGCGTCATGTGATCACGTCCAAAAGTAGCTGCTGTACTTCTGCGCCGGGCCGTCGGCCGGGCCACCGCGTGCTATTTTCCCCGCGCCACGAAAAACTGACGGAGGGTGGACATGGCGAAAGTGGAGCCCCGGAGCCCGAATCGGGAAGTGAATCTCCGGCACGGTGGATACGCGTCCGACATGTGCCCGCGCTGCGGTCATGTGAGAAGCGGGAAAAAGCCGCAGCACAGCGTTCCGGAACTTGTCGACAGCAAGCAACTGAGGGACGCCGTCGGTGAGATCTACCACGCGATGCAGGCGGACAGGAAATTGACCCCGGACGCCGCCGTCATGCTCGGAGTGCTGGAAGCGCGAATAGGCGGGAACGAGTACTGCTTCGCTGCCTGCAGCAGCGGGCTCATCGACATCAGCCCGTACCTCAAGGCGATCACTTATCACAAGGGAGCCTGGCAAGCAGCGAAACCGGAGGTCCCCACTGTCGAACACAATCCGCTGAGGTGGAAGGGGCAGTGGAGGACTGTCAAGGGGGAGAAGGTGAACATCCCCTTGACGGCGAACGGCGTGGAGATACCGCGCATCGGCCAGACCTGCGCGGCCGTCAAGCTGCTGCTCGAACTGGGAAACCGCGTTGCGCAATCCGGAAAGCGGCGCGAGGTGGAATACGTCCGCATGAGCGAGCAGTACTACGTGGGCCCCGAGAACACCACCGCCTCACGCGAGTGGCACGGGAAGGGCGCGACCTGCTCATGGACGGCGCACTCGTGCGGCCCGTGCAACGTCCGCATCCCCTATCTGATCTGTGACGTCCCTTCCAACTGGATCGAGAATGCCTGAGCGCTCCACTGAGAGCGGGGCGGGACCACGATGGGCCTCGAAGGACTGGTAACGCGTCAGGCCCACCGACGCCGGACGGCCTGACGCGTTACCGGTCCCCAGGGGCGCGGTTCAGCGGCACAGGGCCGTGTCCACGACACCCTCCAGGCGTTTCACGGTTGCCTTGTCGGACGGCTGCATGGTCACCGCGACGTTGGCGGCGCGGCCGTCGTCGGTGGCGCCGCCCCGGGTCTCGTATCCCGTGGTGCTACCGCCGTGGCCCCAGTACACACCGGGCTCGCACGGCAGCGGCGTGCTCACGAGCCCCAGTCCGTAGCGGGCGCCGGAGCCGAAGGGGTGTCCCGCGGGGACGGTGGTGCGCATCTGGGCGAGCTGGGCCGCCGGGAGGAGCCGGCCGGCCAGGAGCGCGGTGTGGAACCGGTTGAGGTCGGAGGTGGTGGAGATCATCTGACCTGCCGCCCAGCCCCAGGAGGGGTCCAGTTCCGTGCCGTCGCGCAGAGGCGCACCTGCCTCCTCCTGGTAGTAGCCCTTGGGGTGGGGCTCCCGGATGGTCGCGTCACCGGGGGCGGGGAAGTAGGTGTGGCGCAGCCCGATGCGCTTGATGACGCGCCGGTCGATCTCCTCGGCGAGGGTGCCGTCGGTGACCTTCTGGACGATCAGGCCGGCCAGCACGTAGTTGGTGTTGCTGTACTCCCACTTCTTCCCGGGGGCGAAGCGGGCCTCGTGCTGGAGAGCGATGTCGAGGAGGTCGCGGGGCTCGTAGTACCGGACGTCGTCGCCGAGGTACGGGACATAGTCGGGAAGCCCGCTGGTGTGCTGCAGGAGCTGGCGGACGGTGATGCGGCGCCCGTCGATGCCCTTCCCGCGGACGAGACCCGGCAGGAAGGTGTCGACCCGGGCGTCGAGGCGGATCTTCCCCTCGCCGACCAGTTGCAGCACGACGACCGCGGTGAACGTCTTGGTGTTGCTGCCGATGCGCACCTGCCCGTCCCGGGGCACCTGCGCACCGGTGGCCAGGTCGCCGACACCTGCGGTGTAGGTACGGGTGCGGCCTTCACGGTCCTGGACGCTCGCCAGCGCGGCGGGCAGGCCGTCGGTGCGCACCAGCGCGTTCAGGTCCTGCTGGACGGTGTCGGGCTTCGCGGTGGCGGACGCCGCGGGCGGCACCAGGGCACCCACCGCCATGGCGCCGACGACCACCGCGACCGCCGCCGGCACGGCTCTACGCCGACCACCCCGCCGCCGCCCGGAAGAACGAAACCTCTGCCACGTCTGGTCACGCACGAGCCCACTCCTACGGAAGACATTGGGAAAATCGGGAAACCGGCGATATGCGCCGGGCCCAACGTTTCCGGATGCGACCGCCCGGGACGATCCTGCTACCCGCCCGGCTCCGGGTAGGGCTACCCCCCCGGCATCGACGGCCGGGGCGACGGGGCCGGACGACCGCCTCCGGTCCGCCACAAGGCGGCCGTCACCCGAATGGCTTACTCGATGTGCGGGGGCGACGCGGCCCTCGTACGGTCGTGGGTCCAGGTGTCCGCTCTGTCGAACATCTGATCCCCTCATGGAGGTCACCATGAACCGTCGAACCTACGCCCTCGCAGCAGCCCCCATAGCCCTGCTGATCGGCCTTGCCGCCCCGGCGGCCGCGGACGAACCGCAGCCGAACACGCCCAAGGTGCCGCGAGCGGTCTGCGACACGCCGGCCCACGACGCCGTCCTCACCGCCCAGGAAGGCATCGCGCTCAGGAAGTGCACCGACGCGAGGGTCGCCGTCAAGACCTGGCACTGGATGGGCAACTACGGATCGGTCTACGACGTGGCCAACGCGGCCAACGGCGGCGGAATCGGCGCCGGCGAGGTCATCACCCAGTACCTCAACGGCCTGTACCCGACGTTCATGTTCTACTGATCACCCTCAGCGGAACACGCTCGCCCCGGCGCCCCATCCCGCCTGACCGAGCAATGATCGCCAACCGCACGCCATCCCGGCGTGCGGTTTCGGCGGGGCTTGGCAACCTGAGGCACCTTCGCCGGCGGTCGGCTGACCGACCGGTGGGACGCCGACCAACTGAACGAGGGTCGGGCCATGCGTCAGTCCGCGCACGCGCGTGGGCCGGACAACGAAGCCCCTCTCCTGGTGGCAGGAGAGGGGCACGAGATCACTTCTTCCGGCGCTTGCGGGGCGCGGGTACGAGCGGTGCCTCGGTTTCGCGGGCGGCGGCGTAGAAGGGCGCCATTACCTCTTCGTACTGCTTGAGGGATTCGGGCCCCAGGTCAACCTCGAGCCACTTGGGCACCTGGATTTCCTTGATTTCCGTCACCGGGGAACCGTCTTCGTCCACCTCCCCCGTCAGGTCCTCCATTTCCTCGGTCACCGTTACGGCGAACTTGACCGTGGTCAGATTGTCGGTCACCTCGGGGGCCAGGTCGTCGAAGTCGATCCGCTGGACGTAAATCGGCGTCGTGATCGTCTGACCACCGACCTCGATCGTCTTTACCCCTTCTTCCACGCCGGGCTGACCCTTGTGGGATTCGTCTACCTCAATGAATTTGGTGCCCATGGATGGCGCCACTCCTTTTTGCTGGTGTGTGCGCAAAGTCTAGTGGAGCAGGGGCTGTTGACGCCAATTCAGAGGAGCGTCGGCCCGCCCTCTGGCGGGTGCGACCTGCCGCTGGCGGGCAAGTGTACAAACCGGGTGGGCGGGGAGGGGAGGAGCTCCCGGGAAACCGCTGGTAATGCGCCACCCGAGCTCTTTTCGTATTGGAGGGGCGGGTCGGCGGAGGCCGGTCGCTCTTCTCAAGAGCCGTACGGATTAATACCCTTTGGTGAGAACTGCGCCCTGTGGAAGTGAGTGCACCCGGGAAGGGCGGAGTTCGAGGAACAGGCAGGGCGGCTCTGAACGGCCCTACGATGTCGCGTACTTCGGAGCAACCGGTTTCGTGGGGAACTCGGAGCGCTGGTAGAGAAGCCACCTTGGGTGGCGCCGCTCGGCCCGAGCCCGGCGACAGCGCCGGGATGAGTGGAGCCGGCTTCGCGGTGGCGGTGGCGGCGGCGCTGGAAAGGGGTGGCCTCGATCGGGGCTGGACGGTCCTCCAGGCCGGTCCCCGTCTCCGGGAACGCCTGCCACCCCAACTCGCGTGCGGTCACGGCCCTGTGTGCCAGGGATCCGGGCAGCCCGTATGACCATCCGACTCGTCGTCGTGTTCGCGACCTCGACGACGCGGGCCCTACTCCAGGGCGTGTCCGGTGAGCCGAGTGACAACCCACCAGACAGACCCTGCCATGGCGCCGCGCGCCATGGCCGAATGACTCAGCTGGAGTGCGGTCGGTCGGTGCGGACCCACATCACCACAGTCATGATCGCGGTGAAGTACGCCGTGCCGGCCACATAAGCCACGTCCTGGACGTACTGCTCGTAGCCGTCCGCGCGCAACTGAAACGCGAAGGCCACAAGCGCAGTTCCGAGCACTGCGAGCCCAGCGGACAGGGCGCCAAATGGGACTTGTTTCATTCCATGTCCTCCCAACGGTGAAACGGCCTGGTCACCGCCTACTTTACGTGTGCGCCGTCCACGCTCCTCAAGCGCCTGGCACGACGTTTCGGAGCCGGGATCGATGCCGGTGCGACCCGGGTCATGTCCGCCTGGGTCTCCCCGCACCCATGGCGGCGATCCCGGGCCGCCGCCCAACACGGACACGTCACCGAGAGCCCCGGCTCCGGGATCAGGACTCGTGCCGCGGCTCTTCAGTCGGCTGCCATTCTTGGCGGAACGCGATGGGCGACTATCGCGCGCTGGACGCCCGGCCCGGCCTCGTCGATCGCGTGCACGAGTGCGACGTCGAGGTCCAGGCTCCTGGCCCCGAAGCCGGGCGTATCAGGGGCGGCGGCCAGCCGCCGGGAGAGAGCCAGAGCCAATCGGCTGTCCGCGCGATCGAGGTTACGACGGGACGCAGTCAACCGTCCCCGTGTCCCTGTGCCTCCCGGGCCCAGGGGTACGGATGAACCGACGGTCGCGGGGAGCGACGTCGCCGATCGGTCCGGCGGCGCGGAGGATGACGTCGAGAGCCCGGTCCGGGGAAGCGGTGTAGAGCCCGCTGGCCCACGCCGCGTTGGCCTCCACCACTGCCCAGTGTCTGTCGATCATGCCCACATCGACGACGATGGCGGAGGGCAGCGCTGTGCCGGCCTCGGTGAGCACGTCGTTGCCGAAGGCCCTCGCCGCGTCCGGCAGCGGTCCCGGTGCAAGCCGTCCTCCCTCGGCGTACCGGCTCCCTGTGTGCACTTTGCCGTCGAGGCAGTGGAGCCGGTATTCGGCTGTGAACTTCACCGTGTCGCTGACCAGCACCGGCGTCTCCCGCTCCACGGCATCCGGCCCGGGCAGACGTGACCCGTCGGCATAGACCATCGCCCGTATCCCCTTGTCGTTCGGGGACTTGACGAAAGCCGGACGCCGGAGGGAGTAGGCCTCGGCGATCGGCATGATCCGTATATCGCGTCGGGTGAGTTCCCACGGCAGCCCGGCCAGCCAGTCGCGTGGTGCTTCGAGTGGCGCGATGCCGTACGCCGACGCCACGACGTCCGCGAAGCGTGGGCCCGCGTGCAGGTGCTCGGCGCCGCCTCGGCCGTCGGGCAGCGTGAGCGACGTGAACTGCATCGTTCGCAGGCCGCGCCGGTGGGCCGCCTCGCGCACCGACTCGGCGGAGGCGGTGAGACGAGGAGGGAGGAGCATGGTTCTCATGGCAGAGGATCATGTCTCATCCGGTGGGCGACCGCGCGGGAAATCCCCTCGGCCTGATCCCGCGCTCGGGTCACTGTTCGAGATCACGCCATAAGGAACAAGCCAAGATCCCGGGGGTTTACCCCATGGCCGTGCTCCGACCACGGCGCATAGGCTCCCTTGGCGTCCCCCGTGAGGGGATCACCTGACGACCTCCTCTAGAACGGTGATAGTCCATGCGTGCGCGCCTTCGTCTGCTCACTGCCGTCGTGACGGCCGGAATTGCCATCAGCGGGATCAGCGCGTGCGGACTGGCCAGGAAGAACTTCGAGGATGACACCACGCTGTCGCAGAAGATCACCTCCGTGAGGCTGGAGAGCGGCTCCGGCGGGATCACCCTGCGCGGCAAGGAAGGCGCTGCCGAGGTGCGCCTGCACCGTTACGTGGAATACGGGGGAGACCGCCCGGACGGCGCGACGCACCGCGTCGAGAACGGAGTCCTGGTGCTCGGCGGCTGCACTGACGACTGCTCGGTGGCCTACACGGTCGACCTGCCGGCAGGCATTCCGGTGACGGGTGAGACGTCCAGCGGCGCGGTCGACCTGTCCAGGACCGGCGCAGTGAAGGTGAAGACCGGTTCCGGCGCCATCGATCTCAAAGACGTCGACGGGGCGGTCGACGTACAGGCCTCCAGCGGCGCGATCACCGGACAGGGGCTCAGGAGCGGGCCCATCGCCGCGACGACCGGCAGCGGAGCCATCGACCTGGCAGTGTCTGCGCCCCAGGACGTCCGAGCGGAAGCAGGCAGCGGCGCCGTCACCCTCACCGTGCCCGACGGCCGGTACCGCGTGGCAGCCAAGAGCGACAGCGGAGGCAAGGACATCGCCGTCACCGACGACCCGTCCGGCACGCACCGAATCGACCTGACCACCGGCAGCGGCGCCATCACCGTCAAACGCTCCTGACGAACAGCCTGACACGGACCGGGGGATGATCCAGCCGTTCGTCCGGATCGCGACAGCCGCCTACCGGTAGCCGGAGCACGTCAGGAGGGCGCTGGTGGTGCCCATGGGTTTGCTACCGGCGCCGGCATGCATCCGGCATCCGGCACCCGTGCGCCCGGGTAATCGGTAGAACGACCGATGTGCTGGAAAGATCTTGGAACCTACGTTTGGCCGCATGCAGACACTGAACACCCCCAAGACGATCGAGAGTGGCGACGCTCCTGAGATCACCCGCATCCTGGCCCGCGCGTTCGGGGACGACCCGATGATGCTGTGGCTCTTCCCTGGCGAAGATGGGCGCGAGGGCCGTCTCGCCCAGTGGTTCGACGTCCTGCTCACGCACAAGTACGGGCCCCTTGGCCACTGTGAACGCACCGACGAGGCAGCGGCCTTCTGGACGCCGCCCGGCACGGCCGAGCAGCACCCGGACGAGGAGACGCTGGCGCGCATCAACGGGCTGCTGGGCGAGCACGTGGCCCGGCTGGGAGAGATGCTGGAACTGGTCGGCGAAGCAACTCCCCGGGAACC
The DNA here is from genome assembly GCF_042657885.1 of Streptomyces aureoversilis. NCBI lineage: Bacteria > Bacillati > Actinomycetota > Actinomycetes > Kitasatosporales > Streptomycetaceae > Streptomyces > Streptomyces aureoversilis. Next base: position 456,347 of record NZ_JBHSKJ010000004.1, on the reverse strand, counting down.
GCACTGGTACCTGGCGGTGCTCGGCGCCGACCCGGCGGCCCAGGGCAGCGGCCACGGCGCTGCCCTGCTGCGTTCGGGCCTGGCCAAGGCGGACGCGGCCGGACTGCCGGCCCACCTCGAATCGTCGAAGCAGTCCAACATCGGTTTCTACGAGCGATTCGGGTTCACCGTGCGGGACGAGATCCACGTACCCGGGGGAGGCCCGACCCTCTGGTCGATGTGGCGGGAGGCCCGCGGAGACGTTCGCCAGTAGGCCAGTAAGCCAGTAGGCCAGGCCAGTAGGCCGGTCAGTTCCGTGTCGTGCCGTCGGCCTTGCGACGCAAGCGCCGGCGCCGGCGCTTGCGCACCAGTACCAGAGGGAGAGCGCCGGCGAAGGCCACCGCGGTGGGGGCGGCGACGGCCGCCTTGCCGATGCCCTTCTGGTCGAAGGTGGCGGGGACGGGCAGGGTGGCCCAGCGGTCGACGGGCCAGGCGATGACGATGGCGCGGCCCACCACGTCGTCCACGGGGACGAAGCCCGTGCCGTCCTCGTTGTGGTGGTAGAGGGAGTCCTGCGAGTCCTGCCGGTGGTCGCCCATCACCCACAGCCGGCCCTTGGGCACCGTGACCTTGAACCGGGCCTCCGGGTTCATGCCGCACGGGGTGTTGCCGGGGAAGACGTAGGGCTCGTCCAGCGGCTTGCCGTTGACCTGCAGCGGGCCGGTGCCCTTGCATTCGATGGTGTCGCCGGCGACGCCCACGACCCGCTTGATCAGGTCCTTCTCGTCGGCGGACGGCAACAGCCCGATGAAGCTCAGTGCCTTCTGCACCACGTTGGGCTCGGGCGTCGGATGGTCCTTCATCCACTGCCCCGGGTCGTGGAAGACGACGACCTCTCCGCGCTCGGGCTTCGAGCCGAACCACGGGGTCAGCTTGTCGACCAGGACCCGGTCACCCGGTTGCAGGGTGTTCTGCATGGAGTTCGAGGGGATCGAGAAGGCCTGCACCAGGAACGTCTTGATCAGCAGCGCCAGCACCAGCGCGACCACGATGAGCAGGGGCAGTTCCTTCCAGAACGACCGCTGCGCCTTCGCGGACCTTCCGGTCCCCCTCCATCTCCTCGTCCTCTCCGCCGGCTCCGTGGGCCCCTCACCCGGGCCGTCCTCTTCCGATCGCGAGCCGACCGCCACGTCCCCTGCATCCCCCACGTTCCCCACATCCCCTCCTCGCTCCGACCACCGCCCGCTCCGTCCGCGGTACGGGTCCCGGATCCCCTGGTCGAGTGGGGTGTCCGGTGATGTCACCTTATGCGAAGAGGAGTGACGGCCGTTCGGGAGCGCGTGCGAACCGTGTGTCCGTCAACGCGCCCTAGCGGGCCAGTTCGTTGTCGGCCGCCACCTCGCAGCTGGCGGCCGTGGACCGGCGTGCCGACAGGCCGAGCAGGCCGAGGACGGCGAGGGCGGCCAGCGAGGTGCCGGCCACCATCCACATCGCGGTCTGCATGCCGTGGGAGAAGACCTGGCCGTACACCTCGTCGATCTCCGGTCCGCTGAGGGAGGTGTGCTGCCGGAGCAGCACTATGGCGTGCTCCGGTTCGCCGACCACGGACTGCGTCCAGGGGCCGGTGGGCGCGTGGTGTTCGGCGAGTTCGGCATTCAGGGTGCGTTCGCCCTGAATGCGGTAGAGGTTGATGGCGGCCGCCAGCCCGATGGCTCCGCCGAGGTTGTGGAAGGTCCAGGAGGATCCGACGGCGAGCCCCGCCTGCCGCTCGGGCACGGCGGACAGCGCGGAGACGGTGGCCGGGCCGAGAATGAACGCCCAGCCGAGGCCCATCGCCACCAGCGCAAGAGCCAGGTATCCGATGGAGCTGTCGGGGGCGATCCGCGCGAGCATCAGGGCCGAGACCGTGAACGCGGCGAAGCCGGCGGCGAGGAGTTTCCTGGGTCCGTAGCGGTCGGTCAGCCGGCCGACGCCGGGGGAGAGCGCCGCCATGACGGCGGTGCACGACAGCAGCAGCGCACCGGTGGCGTAGCCGTCGTAGCTCCGTACGCCGCTGAGGTAGAGGGGCAGCAGGAACAGCACGGTGGCGTAGAAGCAGGCCAGGGCGAAGTCGGAGACGATGGCGCCGAGGAAGGCGCGGTGGCGGAAGAGCCGGAAGTCGATGATGGGGTCGGCCGCGCGGCGTTCGACGGCGTGGAAGGCGACGAGCGCGGCCGCCGCGAAGGCCAGCAGGCCCAGGGTGGCTGCGCTGGACCAGCCCCAGTGGTCGCCGAGGGTGAAGGCGAGGACCACGGCGGGGATGCCCAGGCTGATGAGTACGAGCCCGGGCCGGTCCAGACCGGGGGCGTCGTGGTCGCGGGACTCCTTGACGCTGAAGGAGCACAGGATCAGGGCGACGGCGATGAGGGGGACGTTCAGCCAGAACACCCAGTGCCAGCCGACGGCGGAGACGATGACTCCGCCGAGCAGCGGGCCGACGGCCAGGCCCAGGCCGTTGACGCCGTAGAGGGCGCCGATGGCGCGGCCGCGCTGCGACCGGGGGAAGGCGTTCTGGACGATGGCGCCAGTGGAGGTGTAGAGGACGGCTCCCGCGGCGCCTTGGAGGAACCGGAAGGCGATGAGCCAGCCGGTGCCCGGGGCGAGTCCGGCGCCGAGGGAGGCCAGGGCGAAGACGACGGTTCCGGTGTAGAGGACGCGACGCCGGCCGTAGGTGTCAGCCAGCCGCCCCATCGTCACCATGAACATCGACAGGGCGACGATGAACATGTTGACGATGAGCTGGAGGTCGGTCACGGAGGCGCCGAGATCGGCCTGGATCTGGGGGGCGGCGGTATTGACGATGGTGAGGTCGATGCAGCCGAGGAAGCTGATGAGGCTGACACCGGTGAATGCCCACCACTTGCGGTCGGTCGATGCTGTCACGGTGATGTTCCCCTACACCGGGTCGATGGGCGGTTTCAGATGATGTCCTGGGCGGTGGCGGCCCGTTTCTTGAACTTCAGGGAGAGCCATTCCGCCTTGCCGGGATATGCGTCCTCGACGAACAGCCGGCGGGTCTCCGCCATGGCCATCGTCATGGGCTGCGGATAAATCACATAGTCGTATCCGCGGTGTGCCCAGGTCGGCATGATGACGGGGCATTCCTCGATGAGGTAGGACAGGCAATTCCGGGACGCCGCGGCGATGTCCGCTTCCGGGTCGCGGGCCGTGAGACGGTCGAGGAACTTGCCGACGGTGCGGAGCAGGGCCTGCCGGTAGCGCGGGTCGTGCTCGTAGGCATCCTCGATGTGCTTGCGGAACTGCGGGTAGACCGGGTCGCGCAGTGCCTCGTCCCAGCGGAGGACATCGCTGATCGCGGAGATCCGCGCGAGCGTCTTCTCGTTGCGCTGCAGCCACTCGTCCCCCGCCCTGAGCGCGCGGTCGTAAGCGTCCTGCCGGGAAAGCCCGAGATAGTTGGTGCGCTGCAGGGTATCAGCCACGGCAATCGTCAGCTGCTGAAACCCGCCGCGTCGGATGAGTTCCACTGTGGCGCGGAGTTTGTCTCCCTCGTGATAGCGCTGGCCCACGCTCACCAGCAGGACGGCCCGTTTCCCGGCGAGAGCGAGCGACTTGCCCCTCTCCCCGAAACTCGCCTTGCTGCGACCGTCGAGGACATAGGAGTGCTGGACGAGGCCTGTGCGGCTTTGTCCACTGAGACCGTTGATGCCGGCCGTGTCGTGGGAGCCGTCGGCGCCGACGAATTCGTTGATGTCGTGGCCGATGCTTTTGACGTCGTTGTCCACCGTCAGCTCCACAGTTCGAGCGGGAGGTCGGTGCCGTAGTAGCCGAGGAAGTGCCCCAGGGTGATGCGGGGCTCGTCCCCTGACGGGCGCACGGCGTGGATCTGACGAGGGTTGAGCAGGAGCAGATCACCCGGGGCCGGCTTGACGACCTCCACGGGCGGGCCGATCTTCTCGCGGTCGATTCCCCAGGTCCGCCCGTCCATGAGGTGGCGGTAGACGTCCTCGCCGGGCTCGGTCCCCCACAGCTCCAGCTCTCCGCCGGTGCGCGGGATGTTGATGTAGATGTTGATCGAGAGCTGCGCTTCGAGGCGGCGCGCGTGCTCGGCGGGCAGGTTCCGCTCGAGGGCGTCGGTGTGCGGATTGAGGTCGACGTTCTTGTCCTGGTAGCGGCAGATGCCGATGAACGCCTTGCGGCCTTCGACGTGCATCAAGCCGGCCCCGGCGGCCCAGGTCTCCTCCAGCAGCAGCCGCAGGACGTCGCTGGGCGAGGCGTAGGGCGCGAACAGGTCGCGCATCCGCTGGATGTTGGTGCGCGCCTCGGCGTGATAACGATCCCGCGACGCGCTGTCGCTGATCTCGGAGTAGGCGAATCCGATGCGCTTGAACTCCGCGGCCTGACTCAGACTGCCCCGGTCGGGGTGGTCGAAGAGCTGCCGCTGCGCCGAGGCGAGCGCCTCCGGGTGTACGAACCCCGGAACGTGGACGGCCAGCGTGGTGCCTTCGACGACCGAGAGGATGTCCTCTTGGGACAACTGGCATGCGGTGGTGCGCTTGACGTTGATGATGGTCCCCCGTGTGTGCGGCCCGCGTGCCCGAAAGGGGGACACAGGGGCGTTTTGCAGGTAATGCCATCATCCCGACCGGTAATTACCGGATCCTCATGCTGTGTATCGATTCGCAGGTGCACCCTTGGATGAGGCGGGTGCGTCGGTCATTCCTCCCGACGACGGAGACGACCGCGTGGCGCCTCCGTCGCGAGGCAGGGGGCGCACCCCGGATACCCGCCATGGGCGCGTGCCTGCACATTCACGCCCCGACCCACCCCCGAGGGCACGCCCCACGGCTGCTCACACCCGGCCGGCAGCGGGCGCGGCGGGCGCAACGGACGCAACGGGCCTCCTGAGCGCATTCGCCGGAGCAAGCCAGTGCGTATGGCCGGTCAGCCGAACCCGCTCGGATCGGAATGGATCGGCCGACGACGCCCGGCGCGTCCGTGCAGACGGTGCAGACCGTCACAACCAGCTGACGCGGGCGTTCGCGATGTCCTCCTCGGCCTGGCCGGCAGGCGGACGGGCCAGCTCTCCCTTGGCCACGCCGTCGAGCAGCCTCCGTACCGCCGCCATGATGTCGGGGACGGCGTTGCGGAGGTCGGCGGCGTCGTCCGGGCCCGCCTCGGAGGCCGGGACGTCGGCCTCCGCCAGGAGGGTGTCGAGGTCCGCCAGCCTGCCGGCCACCCAGTCCAGCGGTGCGGCGGAGAGTTCCTCGACGAAGACGCGCCCGCCGGGCTCCCAGCCGTCGAACTTAGGGTGGTGGTGCGCCCGGTCCAGGCTGCCGGACGGGCCCGCCACGGACTCCAGGAGGTCGGCCCGCCACAGCGGGCGGTCGACCACGACGGGCCGCGACGCGTAGATGCCTCCCGGCAGGTCTCCGGGCCGCAGGACGCGTACTTCCAGGCGCACTCCCCGTTCGGCGCCCTCCTGCCCCGGGATCGGGTCGGGATCCACGAAGTACATGTCGCTCGCCACTACGCCGATCCGCTCGAAACCGAAGACGTACAGCATGTGCCCTCCCGGATGTCCCGACCGATGGAGCTGCTGCTCTATGGAGCTGCTGCTCTCAGGGTGGGGCGGGGCACGCAGGTGCGCCAGAGGGCCTGATTGCGCCACCGGGGGGTGCCGCGCGCACCCTCTTGCTCACCTCCGCTCACCCCTGCTCGTCTCCTACTTGTCGTGCTGTCGGCGCACCATCTCGGTGATCCAGACGGGCGCGAACGGAGACGTGCAGCCCGGGGAAGTCGGGTAGTCCTTGAGTACTCCCAGGCGCTCACCGATGTCGATTGCACGGGCGCGGTGCTCGGCGTGCTCGATCCCGATCTGAGCCAGGCAGTGGTTCATCGCCCACTGCAGGCGATCCGGGGCGTCTTTCATCTCCGCATCGATGACGTCGAGAAGTCCTGCGAGGTCGAGGCCGTCGGGATTCTTCGTCACGCGTTCGGTGGTCAGCGCCCAGCCGGCACTCGCGACCACCGGATCCGGATCGGCGGACCAGGCCAGGCGCAGCGCTTCCGAGTGCGGGTTCTTCTTCACCACGTAGTTCACGAGCCAGTCGTGCACCTTGGGTGTGCGCGCCTCGCGCAACATGACGTCCAGCTCGTCACGTTCGAACGCCTTCGGGCGGCAGATCAGGGTCGCCAGCAGTCTTGCCGCCGAATCACCCGTCTCCCAGAGCCGGTACGCGAGGTCCTGCTGCGTCTTGAGCCGCTTCGCGAGCGCGCGCAACTTGCTGAGGTTCACACCATGGTCGTCACCGTGTTTCTCGTTCACCTTGCGCGTCTTCGGGTCCTCGAGCTCGGCCAGCTCGGCCATCACCTCCGCCAACGCCGTCTCGGCCACCTCAGCCTCCTGCCCATCGCGTGAGTGATTCAGCCTACGGCGGGAGCCGGCCTCCTGCCGTGCACGCCGGCGCCGACGACGCCTCGGTACCGGCGACACAGCGGGGCGCGCTGTGGTCCGTCCACGGTCGGAGATCGCGATCGCCGCGTCACCCACATGGCGCAGGAAACCGTTCCGTCGTCGGACCTCTGTCTACGCGCCCTGTTCCTCGGGAGCGGCATGAGGCGACGGGCATGGCACAGCAGTAGGCCGATGGCCTTGTGAGCTGCACGGGGCAAGCACGGGTGCCGACTTGTTGCTGGTGCGGCCCGGCCCGGACCCACGGTATGAGGGCAGGCGCCGGAATCGACGGCAGTCCCGGTCACTGCGCCCGCTCACGCGCCGTACCGGTTCATACCGGTATAGATGTACCTCATGGGGTCATCCGGCTGCCTGCCACCTCGTGCGCCGCCGGGGCCCGGGTGTGAGCGTGGCAGTACAGCGTGGCGCCGAATGCCGGAGGAGGCGATCGTCGTGGCCGGACCGAAGTGGTCGGGGGCCCTCATGTTCGACCTGCTCAGCGTGCCCGTGCCCGTGTCCGTGCCCGTGTCCGTGCCCGTGTCCGTGCCCGTGTCCGTGCCCGTGTCCGTGTCCGTGCCCGTGTCCGTGCCCGTACCTGTGTCCGTGCCCGTGAGCCACAGCCGGATAGAAGGGATGGTCATACCAATGCGGTGACCGTTGAATTTCTCCGCACCCTCCCCCCACCATGGCCTCGGAGGCACCTCATGCCCGAGCACCACTCCGGCCAGGGCCGCCCGCATCCCCCCACGGCGGCGGCCATCCTCCTCTCCCTGCTGACCGTATTCACCCTGCTCGTCACTCTCCCCGGAACCGCCGCCGCGGTCGCCCGAATCGACGACCGGCCGACCCACCCCGAGCAGGACTGGATGGGCTCGACCATCCGCGCCCACGAGGGCGAACGAGGCCCGGCGGCCAAAGGCTCCTCGCTGCCCGACCCCTCGCCGCCCGGCCTCCCTATGGCGGGCCCCCCGGCGGGCCCCGCAGCAGGGCCGCCGGCGAGCGCCTCGGTAAGCGCAACGGTCAACGGCGTGGACGTCAGCAGCCACAACGGCAACGTCGCCTGGTCCAAGCTCTGGAACAGCGGTGTCAGATTCGCCTACGCCAAGGCGACCGAGGGCACCAGCTACACCAACCCCTACTTCGCCCAGCAGTACAACGGCCCGTACGACGCGGGCATGATCCGGGGCGCGTACCACTTCGCGCTGCCGAACAACTCCGGCGGCGGCGCACAGGCCGACTACTTCGTCCGCCACGGCGGCGGCTGGACGGACGACGGCTGGACGCTGCCGGGCGTGCTCGACATGGAGTACAACCCCTACGGCAGCACCTGCTACGGCCTGAGCGCGGGCCGGATGATCGACTGGATCGAGGACTTCCTCGACGCCTACCGCGACCACACCGGGCGCGACGCGGTGATCTACACCTCGACCGCCTGGTGGAAGAAGTGCACCGGCAACTACGGCGGATTCGGCAAGTACAACCCGCTGTGGGTACCGCGCTACGGCTCCTCCTCCGGTGAGCTTCCGAACGGCTGGGGCTTCTACACCTTCTGGCAGCACACGAACACCGGCCCCACCGTCGGCGACCACGACCGTTTCAACGGCTCGTACGACAGGCTCGAGGCGCTCGCCTACGACTGACCGGGCTTCGGAGTGAAGGACGGCGGGTCCTGGCGCCTCGGTGCCAAGCCCCGCGTCCTTCACTCATCAAGCGGCTGCACGCATATCGCGTTGTCGGCCCAGAGGTAGGCCCATAGGGTCATCGGCATGTCTGTACGTCTTCGTATGCGTCAAGCACTGCCGGAAGCGATGCGCGCCCGCGACAAGGCCGCGGTGAGTGCCCTGCGCGCGACACTTGCCGCGCTGGACAACGCCGAGGCGGTGCCCGTGGACGAGGCCGAGCTCCGCGGCGTGGCCCTTGAGCATGCGCCGGTCGGTCCCGGCGCCACCGAAGCACCGCGGCGTGAGCTGAGCGAGCGCAGCATGGTCGATGTCGTGCGCGCCGAGGCCGCCGAGCGACTGGAGGTGGCGGCACAGTTGACCGCGCCGGCCCATGCTGACCGAGCTGCACAACTACGCGCGGAGGCTGCCGTGCTGCTTCGGTTCCTGGAGGGTCCCGTCACCGGATAGTGCGCGGCGTCGGCGCCGGCGCCGTATGCCTTGCACGGCCAGGCCGGGTCGGATCCGACTCCCGTCGCAGCCGTTACGGTGGGGCGTCGGGTGGGGTGATCTCCACCAGGCGCGGGGCGGAGAAGCACCAGCGCAGCCACAGCACTGACTCGATGTCCCAGAAGGGCGCCGCGGCCAGGCCGTCCGCCACCGGGACGCGGAACCCCTGGGCCGCGACGATCGCGCGCAGGGTCATGTGCACCCCCGCGAAGTCCCGGGCGGCCTTTGCCCAGTCGGGGTAGACGTCGTCGCCGCGGACCAGCGGGTAGCGTCCGACGAATGCCGCCCAGTCGCTCGCGCCGCCGATGCCGAGGACATCGGCGGCGGGGTCGGTGACCGGCAGCTCCCAGGTCTGCCACGGCCGGGGGTGGAGGCTCGATCCCAGGTCGAGATACATCCGCCACATGCCCGGCCCGTCACGCCGCGCCGTGGACGTGTAGAGCCCCAGGCGGAAGGGCTTCGTGCTGGGCGGACCGGGATCCCCGCCGGGCGCGGTGAAGTGCTCCCGGTCCGGGGCGGGCCGCCGGTGGGGCATCAGCTCGTGCGGGCTGGTGCCGATCCAGTGCTGTCGCGTCCGGTCGAGCGGCCCCCGGACGAGGCACTCCTGGTCCCGGGCGAGCCGGCCCAGCAGCAGGCAGCTGTCGGCCAACTCGTCCGCCTCCTCCACCTCGGACGGGGCAAGGGCGGCCGGACCGCCCGCCAAGGCCGTCATCTCGGGTTCGGTCCACCCCGTCATGACGGAGGTGAAATGGCGCAGCCGGGCTTCCGTGTCGACGGTGAGGTCCGCCGCCGCGTCGAGCTGTGCCACTCGTCGGCGCAGGATCCGGGCAGGGGTGGGGCGCACACCGTGATCCTTCCCCGGTGGCGCCCCTCGGCAACACGATGCCGTCCTTCCGGCGGCCGTGGTTCAGCAGCTTCGGAAGCTGCTGCGGCTTCAGCAGCTTCAGCAGCTTCAGCAGTTCAGGGCAACCTCCTGGCCGAGAGCGTTGGCGGAGGCGGTCGGCGGGCGGTAACCGGGCGGGAAGACGACCTTGAAGTACATCCAGCCTCGGTAATTGCCGGGGCTGCACCTCACGGCCGCGTTGTTCTGGGCGCTACGGGTGTTCGTCTGCGTCCTCAGCGTCGACTGATGGACGAGATGCCCGTTCTTGTACAGGGCCGCGCGGGTGGTGATCTGTGGCACGGGTGCCGAGCACGAGACCGTCACGACGACGTTGATGGTGCCGGGCACGTGGGTGGAGTTGTGCGGGCGCTGTACCTGGCCCTGACAGCGGATCACCGCGGACGCGTCGGCATCCGAACCGGACTTGCCCGCATCGACGCTGCCGCCGTCGGCGTCGCGTCCCCCCCGGCACGGTGGCCGGAGCGGACGGATCGTCGGCTGCTCCTCTTGCCGCGGCGGGTGAGGTGCCGCCGATGAACGCCAGGACTGCCATCGACGCGGCGGCGACTGCCGTCCTCCATGTGCGCATATCTACTCCTCTATGTGCGCCTGGTCCGTTTTGGGTGCGAGCACGCCAAGAAGAGACTGTACAAAGGAGAATCGATTCATCATGAAAGGTGACATATGTTCGAGCGTGGATCCCGGTCGGTCCGGCCCGGGCTCAGCCGGTGGGAGCGGGGCGCGCGTCAGGGCGAGTGCTGGAAGGCCAGAGGGAGTCGGGGAAGACGGCCTCGTCGGATTCGGTGTCGGGCATGAGAGTGGCGAGCATCTGCTGGGCGGTCCTGGCGTTGTCGGTGGCGCGGGGCAGCATGACGCTCTCGTAGGCGTCGAGGGCCTCCTCGATGGTGGAGTGGTCAAGGACGGCCCGGGCGAGTTCGGCGCCGTCGAGCAGGGCGAGGTTGGCGCCGACGCCGACGGGCGGCATCAGGTGGGCGGCGTCGCCGAGCAGAGTGATGCCGGGGACGCGCTGCCAGGAGTGGGGAACGGGAAGGACGAACATGGGCCGGTTGATGAAACCGCCCTCGTTCTCGCGCAGGATGTCCAGCAGGCTCTCGTGCCAGCCCTGGTACTGGGCGAGGAGGCGCTCGCGTACGGCTTCGGCGTCCGCGAGGTCGAGGCCGGCGTGCCAGTCCTGCGGGCCGCGGAAGGTGGTGTAGGCGCGGACGTGTCCGTTGCTGTTGCGCTGCAGCACCAGGCTGCGGCGGCCCGCCTTGGCCGTCATGGTGCCGCGGCCGACGAGGCGGGCGATGCCGGGGTGGCGGTGGTCGACGTCGTCGAAGTGGGATTCCACCATGGTGATCCCGGTGTAGGAGGGTTGGGCGTCGGACAGCGCGGGGCGCACCCGGGACCAGGCGCCATCGGCGCCGACGACCAGGTCGAAGTCCTCGGAGGCGCGGTCGTGGTGGTGCAGGCGAGCGGCGCCGTGGGGGAGCGGGGTGACGGCCGTTACGGGGTGGCCCCAGCGGACCGTGCCCGGGGTGAGGGAGTCCAGCAGGAGCGCGCGCAGCTGACCGCGGTCGATCTCGGGCCTGCTCAGGTCGCCCTCGCCGGCCTGGTCGTGGCGCATCAGGGAAGCGTGACGGTCGTACAGGCGCCACTCCTGGCTCTCGGGCCGGGACAGGGCGAGGAACTGTTCGAACAGACCGGCCGCGCGCAGGGCTGCCTGGCCGGTGTCTTCGTCGATGTCGAGAGAGCCGCCCTGCGAGCGGGAGTGAGGGTGGGTCTCACCTTCGTAGACCGTGACAGGCACGCCGTGCTGCTGCAGGACGCGCGCGCAGACGAGGCCGCCGAGGCCGGCGCCGGCGATTGCGATGCGAGGAGTGGTGGACATGGGGGTCACGCTCCGTTCGGCGGTTGAAGAGAGTGCTGGCGTCTTCGTGGTGACGCCCTGTTTCGGGCATGGCGGATCAGTCGCCCCGGTGTGGGGCGCATCCCGGGCTTCCGGCGCCTGGGTGCCGGTCGAGGGGCGCTCGCCCACAGAAGCACAGCAGCTCCAAAAGTACAACCGCTCCGACTTTCTATCCGCTCGCCTTTGTGATCGAGTCACTTCAAGCGGGTAGGGTGGGTGCATGGCCGAGACAACGACAGGACGCCGCGAGCGCAAGAAGGCCCGGACCAGGCAGGCGCTGGCGGATGCCGCACTGCGGCTGTTCACCGAGCGCGGCTTCGACAACGTCGGTGTGCGCGAGGTGGCAGAGGCGGCCGACGTCTCGCTGAGCACGCTCTTCAAGCACTTCCCCAGTAAGGAAGCCCTCGTCTTCGACCTGGACGAGGACATCGAGAGCGCCTTGGTCGCCGCCGTTCGCGACCGGGCTCCCGGCCAGTCCGTGCTGCACGCCCTCGGCGACCACATGGTGCGCACCCGTACCGCCGTGCGGACCGACGACCCCATGTTCGTCCTCGTCGAATCCACCCCCGCGCTGCGGGACTACGCCCGGCGCATGTGGGCGCGCCACGAGAAGACACTGGCCGCCACCCTCGCCGAAGCCACCGGGCTCCCCCCGGAAGCCCCCGCCGTCACCGGCCTGGCACGCTTCGCCCTGGAAGCCCCCGGCATCGCCGCCGCCGGCGACGACCCGGCCCGGACCATGCGCGACTTGTTCACCCTCCTGGAACACGGCTGGGCCTCCACCCCCCTGGCACGCGAGGAAGACCACCCTGCTTGCCGGACCTGAAAACCCTTGGCGCCCTGGACGTCCGTACTCCTAGAGTGATCGGTGTCCAGGTGCGAAGGCGGGACCTACTTCGACTCTTAATCGGGAGGTCGCGGGTTCGAATCCCGCCGCCGGCACACACGCCGGCGTAGCTCAGAGGCAGAGCACCTTGTCGGTTCCGCCGCCTTGAACTCTGGACACCAAGCTTCAGCACCTCCCGGTGCGCGGGCCATGGCTACTTCGTTGTGATCGAATCCCATGCCGTGGCCACTTTTGAACTCGGGAGGCGCGGCACCGGGGCGTCCGGTGCGCAGGTGACGGTTACTTCTGGAACAGCCGGTCGCGGGTTCGAATCCCGTCCCAGCCACGGGCTGGTGTAGCTCAGCCAGGAAGAGCAGCTGTCTGTACCGTCGCCGACCTCGTGATCTCGGACGCCCTTGTGCCGTGCTTCCCCGACGAATTCGGGGGAATTCACATGGCACGTTTCAACACCCGTGCTCCCAAGGCGGCCGGGCCCGTCTCGCCCGTGACCACGACCGGGCGGCACACCCGCACGCACCTCGGCGGCAAGGGGCACACGCGGGACGACCGCTCCGAGCTGTTCCTGCTCGCGGTCGCCAACTTCGTCTCCCAGCAGACCTACCACGAGAGCGGTACGAGCCGTGACGACCGGTTCGCCACGCTCGTACGCAAGCTCGCCGTCGAGGACCCGGCCTGGACCGCCGGCCTCCTTCGGTGGCTGCGCGGCGACGGCCGGATGCGCACCGCCTCCCTCGTCGGCGCCGCCGAGTACGTCAAGGCGCGCCTCGACGCCGACGCCACAGACGGTCCCACCAACCGCCAGGTCGTCGACTCCGTCCTGCGCCGCGCCGACGAGCCCGGCGAGATGCTGGCCTACTGGACCTCCGCCTACGGCCGGAACGTCCCGAAGCCCGTCAAGCGGGGCATCGCCGACGCGGTCAAGCGCCTGTACACGGGCCGCAACCTCCTGAAGTACGACACCGCTTCCAAGGGCTACCGCTTCGGCGACGTCCTCAACCTCGTCCACCCCACGCCCGACCCGGACAAGCCGTGGCAGGGCGCGCTGTTCCAGTACGCCCTGGATCGCCGCCACAACCCGGACACCGCCGTCCCGCCCGTCTCGGACCGCACTCTGACCGCGCACCGTGCGCTGATGGCCGTGCCCGTGGAGGAGCGGCGGGCCGTGGTCACCGGCTCCGACGGCGCCGAGCGGCTCGCCGCGGCGGGCATGACCTGGGAGACGCTGGCCGGTTGGCTGCAGGGTCCGATGGACGCGGCGGCGTGGGAGGCCGTCATTCCCTCCATGGGCACGATGGCCCTGGTCCGCAACCTGCGGAACTTCGACGAGGCCGGTGTGTCCGACGAGGTCGCCCAGCAGGTGGCCGCCCGGATAGCCGACCCGGAAGAGGTCGCGCGGTCCCGGCAGTTCCCCTTCCGGTACCTGGCCGCCCACCAGCACGCGCCCTCGCTTCGCTGGGCCTACCCGCTGGAGCAGGCCCTGGGCCACTCGCTCGAGAACGTGCCCCGGCTGCCCGGCCGGACCCTGGTCCTGGTCGACCGCTCCGGCTCCATGTGGTCCCCACTGTCCGACCGTTCCCAGCTCAACCGCGCGGACGCCGCGGCCATTTTCGGCACGGCCGTGGCCATTCGCGCGGCCGACGCCGATCTCGTTGAGTTCGGCACCACCAGCGCGCCCGTGGCCTACCGCCGGGGTGAGTCGGTCCTCAAGGTGCTCGAGCGGTTCGGGAGCCTCGGCGGCACCGACACCACCGAGGCGGTGCGCCGGCACTACCGCGGCCACGACCGGGTCCTGATCGTCACCGACGAACAGGCCGGCCATCACCACGCGGGCGACCCGACCGAGCAGGTCCCGGCCCACATCCCGGTCTACACCTGGAACCTCGCCGGTTACCGGCCCGGCCACGGCCCGTCGGGATCCGGCAACCGGCACACCTTCGGCGGGCTCACCGACGCGGCATTCCGGATGGTGCCGCTGCTGGAGGACGGCCGGGACGCCAACTGGCCTTGGGAGCACTGACCGCAGGCGCAGGCGCGGGTGCGGGTGCGGGGGAGGGCGGGGGTGCGGGCGCCGGGTTCGTGGCTCCCGGCTCCTCCACCTCCGCATCGCCGGAGCGCCGGCGCAGCGTCGCGGTGGCGATGTCCAGGAAGTCCCGTACGGGGCCCGAGCAGTTGCTCTCCGGTACCGCCAGGCAGGTCTCCACGGGCAGGGCATCGGTGACGGGCAGGTAGACCAGGTCGGGGCGGGAGTACGAGCCTGCGACCCTGAGGGGGACGAGTGCGATGCCCTGCCCGGAGGCGATGAGCTCGAACTTCTCCTCCAGTGAGGACGTCCGCCGCGTCCTGACGTCGAGGATCGGCTCACCGTCGAGATCGGCCGACGTGAGTGCGTGCCGGCCGGCCAGCGGATGCGTCACGGGTAGGCACGCGACCTTGGTCTCGTGACCGATGGGGACGGTGCGCAGCCCCGAATCGTCGAAGGGGCGCCGGAGGTATCCGACGTGCGCGCGGCCGTCGCGCAGCGGCGCGTCCTGCTCCCACCAGCGGAGCGGGAAGACGTCGATCTCGACCTTCGGGTGGTTCGCCGTGAACGCCCGGATCGCATCCGACACGTGCAGGCCGGGCGAGAAGGCGATGACGAGCCGCTGCGCGCCCCGCTCGGCCTCGTGCACGCGCCGCAGCGCCGCGGCCACCACCGTGGTGATCCTTCGCGCCTCGTCGTACAACTGCTGCCCCGCGGGGGTCAGCTCAACGCTGCGCGTGGTCCGCGTGAACAGCCGGCATCCCAGCTCCTGCTCGAACGCGCGGATCTGCCGGCTGAGGACCGGCTGCGCGATGAACAGCGCCTGGGCCGCCCGGCCGAAGTGCCGATGGTCGGCCACCACGACGAAATAGCGGAGCTTGCGCAGATCCAAATCTAAATCTGAATCCAGATCCATGCCCTAACGGTATCAATGTGGTCGGAAGAGTATTGGACGCCCGGATGGATCACTCGGAGACTCGAATCATGAGTGGTCGTCACCACCACTCCGACGACGGTCCTGGCATCCTCACCCACGATAGGAATCACATGACCGACACCGACACCGACACCCGTAAGACCGCCCTCATCGTCGGGGCCTCCCGGACCCTGGGCCTCGGCCTCGCAGCCGAGTACCTTCGCCGGGGCTGGAACGTCATCGGCACGGTCCGCGGCAGCCGGCGCACCGGCCTCCACGACCTTGCCGAAGCGTCCGGAGGGCGGCTGGCCATCGAGTCGCTGGAGATGACCGAGCCGGAGCAGATATCGGCACTGCGCGACCGACTGGCAGGGCGCACCCTCGACCTGCTCTTCGTCAACGCCGCCATCACGCGCGGCGATGTCCCGATCGGCGAGGTCCCGACGGACATGTTCACCGAGGTCATGATCACCAACGCACTCAGCCCGATGCATGTCGTGGAGTCCCTCCGCCCGCTGGTCGCACCGACCGGGACCATCGGCATCATGTCCTCCGACCAGGGCAGCGTCTCTCTGAACACCGACGGAGGGCAGGACCTGTACCGAGCCAGCAAGTCCGCACTGAACCAGCTGATGCGCAGCTACGCCGCCCGCCATGCCGAGGACAAGCGGACGCTGCTGCTCATGGACCCGGGCTGGGTGCGCACCGAACTCGGGGGACCCGACGCCGATCTCAGCGTGGAGGAGAGCATTCCAGGGGTGGCGGCGACGATCGAGAGCCACCGCGGGGTGCCTGGTCTCCACTTTGTCGACCATCAGGGGCAGGCCGTGCCTTGGTAGGCAGGCCGTGTCTTGGCGGACGCCGCGACCGGCCCCCCTCGTCCCGCGGGCCATGACGCCCCCTCCCTTCACCGCATGAAGCCGATCCACGTCTCGTCACTCTTGGGGATCACGTAGACCGGGTCTCTGCCCGCCCTCCATCCCCGAGGCACGACGGTAGTAGCCGTCCGAGCCTTCGACGAGCCGCCGCAGGCCGGTGTACCGGTAGCGGTGGCGGAGCCCGGCACCGAGGTCTTCCTCGCGCACGCCGTGCAGGCTGAGGCGCTTGCTGCTCAGCGCGAGAACGCCCGTCCACTGCCCCACGTGCCGCGCGTGCACCCGGGCCTGGTGCCGGCCTTGATACGCGGCGCCCAGCGTGACCGCCCACAGGAGGAGCAGGCCGGCGGCGATCAGGGGCACGGCCCTGTGACGGACCTTGCGCGGCTGTTCGTCGTTCTCCGAGTTTCTGAGGCCCAGCAGGAGCCCCGCCGCGAGGGTGACGGGCGCGGCCCAGCCGTACGGTTGAACGTGCCGCCACAGCAGGTGCAGCACCAGCCCGGCGGCCAGTACGACCAGGTGAAACCGTGCAGCCGTGGTCAGCGCGGCTGACAGGAACCGTGCGAACGGGCTCGGGGGGACTCTGAGTCCCGCGACGATCAGAACCACGCTGCCGGTCACCACGACCGGCAGCGTGAGCAGGTTCAGGCTCTGGATGACGAACGCGGGGAACCCGATTCCCAGGCGGAAGGCCGACAGGTGGAAGTAGCCGTAGTAGCTGCTGGTGTACACCGCCCCCAGATAGAACATGAGCGCCGCGATGAACGACGCCTGACCGACCAGCGCCTTGGCCACAGCCGCCGGGTCGTCGGTGGATTTCCCGGAAACCGGGGACTGACGATCTCCGCCGGATTCGGTCACGTGGCCGCTGGGCCGGGTTGTGCCGGAGGTGTGGTACCTGGCGGCACCGTCGGTACGAGGGGAGTCGTCCGGCCGTTTCCGGTGCCATTCGGTTCCGGGAGTGGCGTCGGGATGGAACCGTCGCTCGTCGTGGGAGCGGCAGGGGAGGACGTCGTCTCCTCCCGCTCGGGTTCCTCTTCGTCGGCGCAGGCAGCGCAGCACATCAGACACACCGTGATGGCTGCAGCTGCGCCGATCCGTCGGCCGATCGCTTTGTTCATGAGGACCTCCCGGGTCAGGAGGCTAGGGCTCCGGCGTGGCCTCCGGGGGCGAAGCCTCGGCGCACCACGCCGTGCTTTCGCCCACGTGGCGTCACCCCATGGCCCTTGCCCTTGAGGGCGGCGACGGTGCTGAGTGTCCGTGTCAGGCGGGCTTCAGGGGGCGAAGACCGTGCTCGCCAGGACTACGTGGGTGGCTGTGCCGCCGAGGATGCTCAGCAGGGCGTTGCGGCGCCACAGGTGCAGGCCGACGGTGACGGCGAGGGCGGCCAGCGGGGCCAGGGTTCGCGTGTGGGTGAGGGGGAGGTCGCGCAGGCAGTAGGCGAGGAGGATCACCATGACGCCGGCGGGCATGCGGGTGCTGAGGTACCGCACCGTGCTGCTGGAGCGCAGGGGTGTGAGGGCGGCGAAGGGGAGGGCCCGCAGAGCCCAGGTGACGGCGGCGGCGACGAGGACGGCGGCGATGGCGTAGCGCGTGTCAGGCATGGGTCGGCTTCCTGCCGGTGGTGAGGTGGCGGGCCAGGAGGGCGGCGGTGAACAGGGCGAAGGCGGCCAGGAGCATCTGCCCCGGGAAGAGGAGCCGGGCGGTCAGGGCGCTGAGCAGGGCGAGCGCGGGGGTGGGCAGGTCGCCGCGCAGGTCCCGGACCGCGTCGAGGGCCAGGACCGTGAACATGGCGGTGAGGGCGAAGTCCAGGCCCGTGACGCCGTCCGGGATGAGGGAGCCGAGCAGGGCTCCGGCCACTGCGCTGCCCGCCCAGTACAGGTGCAGGAAGAACTGCAGCCACAGCATGCGCCGGCCGGACCAGGAGCGGGCCTGCTTCCCGGTGGTCAGGGCGTACGCCTCGTCGCACAGGGCGAAGGTGGCGTACGTCTTGCCGAGGCGTCCGGGTATGCGGTGCAGGGGGAAGGACAGCGCGTAGAAGACGTGCCGGACGTTCACCATGAACGCGGACAGCGCGACGGCCGCCAGTGGGGCCGCGGCCGTGACCATGCCGATGAGCAGGAACTCGAACGATCCGCCGAAGGCGAGCGTCGCGGACAGCCCCGCCCACCACCAGTCCAGGCCCGACTGGGTCACGAGCGCGCCGAAGGCGAGGCCGAGCGGGATGAATCCCAGGCCGGCGCCCGCGGAGTCATTGAACGCCGCACGCGCCTCGGACGGTCGGGCGGACGGAGGGACGGGCGCAGGGACGGGTGCAGGCCGAGGACGGCCCTCGGTGACAGCAGGGCTTATGTGCATGGAGAAATTTTAGGAAGAATCCTGCCTCATATGGTTGCTGCTTATCGCCCTATGATGAGGCTGTGAGCAATGAAGTGAGCCTTGATGACGTTGACCGAGAAATTTTGTTTCATCTCCGTCAGGACGGGCGACTGACCAACGTCGAGCTGGCCAAGCGGGTCGGCCTGACCCCGCCGCCCTGCCTGCGCCGGGTCAAGCGGCTGGAAGAGACCGGCGTCATCGCCGGATACCGGGCCGTCGTCAACCCCGAGGCCATGGGCCGCGGGCTGGAGGTCCTCATCGACGTCGAGATCTACGCCCAGGACCGCAAGAGCTTCGAGGAGTTCGAGGACACCGTCGCCTCCTACGACGAGGTCGTCGAGTTCCGCCGCATGTACGGGCGTCCGGACTACTTCATCCGCGTCGCCGTGGCCGACCACGCCGCCTACGAAGCCTTCCTCACCGGCAAGCTCAGCTGCTTGCCCGCCGTCCTCCGCCTCGAATCCCACCTGACCATGAAGGAGATCAAGACCAGCCAGTGAGCGCGGCACGCGACGGCTCACGGTCGGCTCCGGCAGCCGGAGACGCGGATCCGCTTCGGCGCCCTCGCCGAACTCACGCAGAATCCGCCGACTCTTGATCGATTGGCCAGGGCATGGCCGCCGGAGGAATCTCGATAGCAGGGAAGAAGAAGGTGGTCTACGTGAATCGGATGGCGTCGTTGTGCACAGCCGGGGGCGCCATGATTGTGGTCGCGCTTTCCGGTGCCGTGGGCCCGCAGGCATAGGCGGCCGGTGACGACCGCGAGAAACGCAGTGCGGAGGTCCTCCAGGAGCTGGTGCCTTCCGCCGGTGGCCCGGGCTGCGCGGCCGCGGTCGGCATACGCGGTGATGTCGTCTGGGAGGCGGGGAGAGGAAAAGCCGACCTGGCGACCGGGCGTGCCATTACCTCGAAGACGGTCTTCGACATGGCGTCAAACTCCAAGCAATTCACCGCAGATGCCGTGCTTTTGCTGGCCGGGCGGCATCAGCTCGCACTGAGCGACCCCCTGTCCGATTTCCTCGACGACCCGCCCGCCTGGACCCAGGACGTCACGCTGGGTGACCTGATGCATCACACCAGCGGCATTCCCGACTACCAGGATCTGCTGGAGGCCAAGGGCATCGAGCTGACGGATCCGGCCGGCCAGCAGGAAGCGATCGCGGCCATCCTCGCCTCACGGCCGGAGGATCCGCCAGGTGAGCGTTTCTCCTACTCCAACTCCAACTACGTCCTCCTGGCCCACGTTGTCGAAAGGGTCACCGGCAAGCCGTTCCCGAGGTTTCTCCAGCAGGAATTCTTCGCCCCGCTGCACCTGCGCATGACTTTGTCCCCGGCAGTGGACGTTCCCGGCAAGGCGAAGTCGTACGACGAGAAGGACGGCTCCTTCACCCCGAACTCCTCCCCTTGGAAGCAGTACGGAGACGGGTCCGTTCAATCCACTCCTGGGGAATTCGTCCGCTGGGCCGACAATTACCGCACCGGCCGCATCGGTGGAACGGAACTGCTCGCCGGAGTCACGGAGGGGGCAGTGAGCGTGGGCGACGCCCTGCGTCAGCGCGGCATCGAAGAAGGGCGGTACGGGGCCGGAATCCTCCTTCTCCCCGACGAGAGCCTGGTGCACCGCGGCGACTGGGAGCAATTCCACAGCACCTTCAAGGTGAGCCCGGACCGGAACACTGCAGTCACCGTGGTGTGCAACTTGGAGTCACCCGACAATTTCCGGGCAGCGAACCAACTGCTGGACATCTGGACCAAATGACCGGGCGGCCGACGACCTCGGACCTCGGCCAGGGTGCCGACGTCCGACGCCCCCGCGTCCCTCGAGTCGGGGCCCACTCGGGAGTGCCTAAACTTCGGCCGTGAACGACAGCACTCATGGCATACGGATCAGACCGGGCAGCCTGGCCGACGCGCCGGCCATTTTGGGCATGCTCGATTCCGCGGTGGTCTGGATGAACGATCGCGGCAATACCGAGCAGTGGGGCACGACTCCGCATTCACAAAGGCCGGGTGGGGTGGCGCGGGTGGAGCGGTACACGACCGAGAACGCCCCCTACATCGCGGAGTTGGACGGAGCACCTGCGGGAGCCCTGGTGCTGGACTCCGGTCCCAGCCCGCAGATGCCGATCACACCGGCAGAGGAACCCGAGCGGTACGTCCGGCTGCTGGTCTCCGACCGCCGGCACGCCGGTCTGGGTATCGGGGCGGCACTGCTGGCCCATGCCGCCGAGGAGACCCGGCGGGCCGGCGTGAAGCTGCTGCGGGTCGACTGCTGGGCGGGTGGCGGGGGCGAGCTGGTCGCGTTCTACGAGCGGAACGGGTTCACCCCCACCGACCGGTTCCTGTCCGGAGCCTGGCCGGGACAGGTGCTGGCCCGGCGGGTCGGCTGACGGCGGACAGACCGCCAGGGGGGCGCCCGCCGCCGGGGGGCGGCACCCACCCCCGGCCCGGTGGCCGCGACCACAGTCCGTGACGCAACAGTGCAGCGTTCAACTGGCCGGGAATGCCCTTGGTGTATGCCTGGCGCAGCGGAAGGATCCCGGGTGTTGGCAGAGAGTCCACGATCTGGGAGTTGCCCATGAGTTCACGTGTGACGCGTATCGCCATAGCCGCAGGCGCCGGACTGCTGGTCCTGGCCGCCGGGAGCACCACCGCGCAGGCCCGGACGGAGTCCGTGTCCGGGAGCAAGACCTGCCTGGTCGACGTCGACACGGACAGCACCCGGTGCTTCGGCACGTTCCGCGAGGCCGTCGCCGCCTCCACGGAGGGACGCATCACTGACGCGCCCCGTTTCGCCAAGGACGCCGCGCGGGACCGGACGCTGGCCGACAGACTCCGCGCGGCTTCCGCCGCGAGAGGCGGCCTGAATGCCGAGCTCGCCATTCTCTACGAGCACTGGAACTTCGGAGGCGCGTCGATCATTCTCAACGGCGGCGCATGCCGGAGCGGCAACGGCCGGGACTATGCGGGCGAGTTCACCGATTGGGCGGACAGCATCAGCTCGGTCATCCCCGTAGCCTGCTGGATCGAACTCTGGGCCGACCCCCACCAGACCGGGACGCACCAGGAGTACCGCGACTCCACGCCCTATGTGGGGGATGCCATGAACGACCGGGCGAGCTCGTACGCCCTCCTGTAGTCCCAGGCCGTAGGTCCTGCTCGGTACGGCGGCGGTGCCTCTGGTGGCGGAGCTGCTCCGGCGGCATCGGCGGCATCGGCGGCTCCGCCTCGTACGCCCGGTACAGCAGTTCCGGCGGTCACCGAAGGCGGCGGCGACTTCACCGCGGTGCATGGATTTACCCGCCCGAAACAGATTCTCGGCAGACTCTGCAGCATGAAGATCGAACAGGTGCCCTGGGCGGACCCGGATGCCGGCAGACTGCGTGACCGGCAGCGAGCTGAGATCGCTGCGACCTACGGAACCCCGGACAGCGAGCCCGGGGTGGCGCCGTCGGCAGCGGACATCGCAGTGTTCTTCGTGGCCCGCGAGGACAACGGCACCGCTGTGGGGTGCGGAGGGCTTCGCGACCTCGGTGACGGGGTCGGCGAGGTCAAGCGCATGTACGTATCCCCGGCCTTGCGCGGCTCAGGAGTCGCCACACGCATCCTCTGCACGCTGGAGGACTGGGCGCGTGGGCAGGGGTGGACGAGCCTTCGATTGGAGACCGGCGACCGCCAGCCCGACGCCGTGCGCTTCTACACACGCTCCGGCTACGGGCGGATTCCGAATTTCGGTGCCTATGCCGGCGTTGAGAGTTCTTTGTGTTTCGAACGACTGCTGTAGCACTGGAGCCGAGGACGGCACGGGAAGGGAAAACGTGGCCGACGGGCGCTCAGTAGGGGTGCCGGTTCGGCTTGTTCGTCCAGGCCTCGTAGGCGTGTGCGCCGATCTCGGGGTGGATCTGCTCGATCTTGATCCGCCGCTCGTCGAGCGGCTTCCCGAAGTCCTCGTACTGGAAGGAATCGTCGAAACCGATGCGCCGGGTGTCGTCCAACGCGCAGCTGAAGTAGACGGCATCGATCCGGGACCAGTAGATGGCGCTCATGCACATCGGGCACGGAGCGCCGCTGATGTAGATGGAGCAGCCTTGGAGCATGCGGGCGCGCTCGGGTACGGGGTCCGGTGAGCCCTCAGGGCGGGGGACGTATTCCAGGGTGCTCTCGTTCTGGTGCTCTTCGGCGATCGACGGGGCTTCCGGGTTGAGGTACTGCACGGCCTTGCGGATTGTTTCTACTTCGGCATGGGCCGTGGGGTCTCCGGTCAGGAGGACCCGGTTCTGCCCACGAGCGATGATCTTCCCGTCGCGGGCGATCACTGCGCCGAAGGGGCCGCCCCAGCCGTTCTCCACGGACTCGGTGGCAAGGCGCACCGCCTCGGTGATGAGCTCTTTGTGTTCCATCGCGGAGTCTCCCGTCGGCGTCGGTTTCCCGCTGCGGAGGGGGCTCGCGGAGCAGGTAATCAAACACCCGGTTTGCCCTATAAATTCCGTATCGACTAGGCTACTCCAGGTGAGTCCACGTGCAAGCCGTGACTCCACGGCCGAGAACGCCACCGTTGTGACCTCGCAGAAGGTGCGCGCAGGCCACGTCGACGAGTACCAGCGCTGGCAGAACCGGACGAACGAGGCGGCCCGCGAATTCGACGGGTTCGAGGGCTCCGAGGTGTACCCGCCCGGCGTCGGCTCGGAAAACGAATGGGTGGCAGTATTCCGGTTTTCCGGAATCGACTGCCTCACCGCCTGGCTGGAATCGGACCGCCGGCGGCAACTGCTCGCCGAAGGCCGGAGCCTTTTCGAAGCGGATCCGACACAAGAGGTGCTCCGCGGCGGCACCACGGCCGAACAGACCCCCGAGACCGTCACCGCCGTCATCTCCCATCAAGTGAAGCCCGGGCGCGAGGAGGGCTTCCTGCGGTGGCAGAAGAAGGTCCTCAAGGCGCAGGAGAAGTTCCCCGGCTTCATGGGATCCGAGCTGTTCAAGATCATCGGGGTCTTCGGCCTGACGACCCACTGACCGCCACCGCCACCGACACCGTCACCACCGCCATCGCCACCACCGTCGGCCACAACAGGCCCATCGAGGAGGCCAGAATGCCCGGGCGCTCACCCTCAGCACGCTTCGAAGGAACCCTGATCCGGCGAGGCGACCGCGCGTACGACAGCGCCAGGGCCGCCGCGGTGTGGAACGGGCTCAAGCCGGAGCGCTTCCCCGAGGCCATCGTGCAGGCAGCGTCCGAGCGGGACGTTGCGGAAGCCCTTTCCTGTGCACGCTCCGAAGGGCTCCGCATCTCGACACGTTCCGGCGGACACAACTGGTCCGGCTCCCAGCTCCGCGACGGGAGCCTGCTGATCGACCTCTCCGGGTTCCGGCGGTGCAGCATCGACCCGGGGTCGGTGACGGCAGTGGTCGGGCCCGCCGCCACCGGAGAGGACCTGGTCAAGGCGCTGGCCCCGTACGACCTCGCCTTTCCCGTGGGCCACTGCCCCTCCGTCGCCGCGGGCGGATTCCTGCTCAGCGGCGGACTCGGATGGAACTCTCGCGCCTGGGGACCGTCATGCGCCGACGTCCTGGAGATCCAGGCCGTCACCGCCGACGGCCGGACGGTCACCTGCAGCGAGACCGTCAACCCCGACCTCTTCTGGGCCGCCCGCGGCGCGGGGCCCGGCTTCTTCGCCGTCGTCACCCGCTTCCGGCTCCGCTTGCACCCCCACCCGGGGGCCGTCGTGACCACCAGACTCACCTTCCCACTGGCCGCAACCGGTCCCGTGGCGGCCTGGGCGGAACAGGTCGCCCGCGAACTCCCGGTGAACGTCGAGACGGCCTTCGTCCTCACCGCCTCCGGTGAACCGACCCCCACAGCACCGCCCGGTCCGCGGATCCTGGTCGGCATGACCGCATTCGCCACGACGCAGGAAGAAGCACTCGCCGCTCTCTCGCCCGCCGGGTCCTGCCTCTTCGCCGACAGCACCGTCCTCCGGCAAGGGCCCGAGCCGACGTCGTTCGCCCGCCTGCACCAGGGCACCGGCGCGGCATGGCCTTCGGCGCACCGGTACGCGGCCGACACGCTGTGGTCGGAGGAGTCGTACGAGACACAACTGAACCGTATGGCCGACGCCGTGGCCCACGCGCCCTCCGGCAAGTCTCTCGTACTCGCGCCGGTGCAACCCGCATCCGAAGACCCTGCTCTGCTACGGAACATGGCCTTCTCGCCGCTCGGAGACTCCTACCTCGTCTGCTACGCGGTCTGGGACGACCCCGCCGCGGACGCGGCCAACGTGCAGTGGCTGCGGGACGCCATGGCCTCGGCCGACCCGTCGGGCCACGGCGGGCGCTACATCGGCGAGACGGACCTGGAAGCCGACGTCTCCCGTGCCCGGCGTTCGTACGCACCCGCCGACTGGGACCGCCTGCAGGAGCTCAAAGCCGCATGGGACCCGGAGAACGTCTTCCACTCCTACCTGGCACCGTGACCTGAGGGAGCCCGGCGGACGCCTCGGACGTATCGAGTGGCCTTGCCGGCAGCGAGCACGGGCAGCCGCAGCCGGCTGCTGAATCCGGCCGGACCGCGGCTGCCGCCGTAACTCCTCGATCGTCGGTGTCGTTATGCGGTGGGCGGAGGCCCGAAATGACCACTGCGGGCTGCGGACCACCGGGCGGGACGAGGCAGTGATGACACGCATTCTGTTGCACAGCACTGTCGCCCACGGCACGTCGGAGCTGTCGCCCGGGACCGACGAGGTCCTCAAGCGGGGGGCGGCCCTCGTCGAGCCCGAGCTGCGCAGGATCGTGGCACGGCTTCACCCGTCCGTGGCCCGGGTGTGCCGCTACCACATGGGGTGGGACGCAGAGGACCCCGCGGGTCTCGTGCAACGAGCCGGCAAGCGCGTGCGCGCGGCGCTGGCGGTGCTGTCGGTCCGCTCCGTCGGAGCGCCGGAGCGGTTCGCCGCCGTCGCCGGAACGGCCGTGGAGCTCGTGCACCAGCTCTCCCTGCTGCACGACGACGTCATGGACGGTGACACCGAGCGGCGCGGCCGGCCTGCCGCCTGGGCCGCGTTCGGTACGGGCCCGGCCGTGCTCGCCGGTGACGCTCTCGTGGTGCAGGCGGTCGCCGGGATCTTCCACGCGCAGGCTCCCGGGGCCGCCGCGGCCACCAACGCTCTCATCGTGGCGGTGGAGAAGATGGTGGAGGGGCAGGCGGAGGACCTTTCGCTCGAAGGGTGGTCCGTGCGCGAGGCCTCTCCCAACCAGTACGTGCACATGGCGCGCGGCAAGACCGGCGCCCTCTTCGGCTGTGCCGCGGCTTTGGGCGCCGTGCTGGCCGACGCGCCGGCCCCCGTGACGCAAGCACTCCACTTCGCGGGGACCGAGTTGGGGGTGGCCTTCCAGATCCTCGACGACATCCTCGGCCTGTGGGGTGAGAGCACGGTCACCGGGAAGCCCGTCGGGACGGACCTGATGCGCGGCAAGAAGACGTTGCCCCTGCTGCTCGCGGTCGGCTCCGGTACAGCCGCCGGTCAGCGGCTCGCGGCCCTGCTGGACGCCGGTCCGCCGGGTCCGGTTGACGTCCCCGAAGCCATGCGGCTGCTGGAGGAGACGGAGAGCAGGAGACGTGCCGAGGAGGTGGCCGTCCGCCACGTGGCGTCGGCAGTCGCCGCCCTCGGCGAGGCGGCGATCCCTGCCGACGCAGGGGAACAGTGGCGGCATTTCATCACCGACCTGTCCCGCCGCAGCAGCTGACAGTCACCGCGATGGCGTTCGCCACGATGGCGTTCGCCACGATGACGGTTACGACGAAGACGGCCGATACGCAGGAGGAAGCACTCGCCGTGCCCCGAACCCCGCACGCTCTGCGCGTGCACGACGTACACAAGTCCTACAGGTCACGCCGTGTGCTTCGAGGCGTTTCGTTCAGCCTGGAGCCCGGCACACTGGCAGGCGTCGTGGGTGAGAACGGCTCCGGCAAGAGCACGCTGCTGCGTATCCTGTGCGGCCAGATCGCCGCCGACTCCGGCAAGGTCGAGCACGGCGGCTCCCTGGGGTACTGCCCGCAGGAGACGGTGCTCAACGACGCCCTCACCGTCGACCAGCATCTGAGCTGGTTCCGGACCGCCTACGGCCTGGAGGGGCTCGACCGAGCCGAAGAACTGCTGGAAGAACTCGGTTTCGCCGAATACCGGCACACCCGTGTGGAGGTCCTCAGCGGAGGCACCCGGCAGAAGCTCAACCTCACCTTGGCGCTCATGCACGACCCGGACGTGCTGTTGCTGGACGAGCCGTACCAGGGCTTCGACTGGGAGACCTACCTCCGCTTCTGGGACGTCGCGGCCCGGCTCCGCGAGCGGGGACGCTGTGTCCTCGTCGTGTCGCACCTGGCCTGGGACACCCAGCGGCTCGACGTCGTGCTCCGGCTGCGTCACGGAGTGGCGGCACCGGGGGAGTCCGGCGCGATGCGCCCGGTGGCGGCGCGAGGGGCGGACCGGTGAACCGTACGCAGAGAGGTCTCCGCACGGGCGCCTCGTTCGCCCTCCTGGAACACGCCCGCAACCATCTTGCCTCGGTGCTGGTCGTCGTGTACATCCCTCTCTGGCTGACGCTGGAGCACTTGTTCGTCACCCCGGCGCCGGCGCGGTTCCTGCTGCGCGCGGCGGGGCGCACCGTCACCGTCAACGGAAATCACCTGACGATGGTGTCCGGGGCCGTCAATACGGTGACACTCATCGTCGGCTTCATGATGTTCATCACGACCTTCAAGTCCCTCGCCTTCGACCGCAGGCTCGCGTTCGCCGGATACCCCCGTACTTATTTGCTCCTGAGCAAGGTCATCGCCATGACCGTCGCCGCCGCCCTCATTGCGGGTTACACGACGGCCGTCATCTGCTGGTACTGGGATCCCGCCCGGCCGGGGCTCCTCGCGCTCGGTCTGTTCACCGCCGCGGTCGCCTACGGCGGTATCGGCGTCCTCCTCGGCGCCTTTCTGCGCAACGAGTTGGCGGCGCTGTTCGTCATCATCATGGCGAGTCTGCTCGACACCATGCTGCAGAACCCCATGAGCAACACGGGAGCCGACAAGGACGGGCTCCAGCTGCTCCCCGGCTACGGTCCGACACAGGTCAGCGTTGCCGCCGGCTTCACCTCCACGGACACCCCGTACGGGCACCTCCTCCTGGGCCCCCTGTGGTTCGTCCTCATGTGGGGACTCGGAACGGCCGCTTTCTTCGCTCGCACCCGCAACCATCTGCGGGTGCCCGGGAGCGCACGGCTGACAAGGAGGCTGACGTGAGCCGCCACGAGATGCGCTTCGCCGGACTCTGGAGGGCACCGCTCCCGCCCGGCACCATGTACGCCAAGCTTGCCGACATCGAGCACTACCCCGGATGGTGGCCGGCCTTCCGTTCCGTGAAGCAGACCGGAGAACGGGAGTGCGAGCTCGTCATCAGGTCGATGCTGCCCTACGAGCTGACGGTACGGCTGACACCGGTCGTCGAGGACCCGGTCGAGCGCGTCTTGGAGGCGGCACTCGAAGGGGACATCGCGGGCAACGTGCGGTGGTGCGTGGGGGACGACGGCGGGCACGGCTGCGTGGCCTCCTTCACTGAGCACGTCAGCGTCAGGAAGGCCGCGTTGCGGCGCTGGATGCCACTGGCGCGCCCGTTCTTCCACCTCAACCACGCCGTGGCCATGCGATCGGGACAGCGTGGTGTCGTAGCCGGTGTTCAGCGCCGGCCCGGGCGGCCCGGATAGGCGGAACGCCGCGTGCGTCGTCAGGCCGGGTGTGCCAGGAGGTCGTCCAGTTCGGCTGCGAAGAACAGGGCGGGATCGAAGCCCATGTCGGCGAAGTGGCCGGCGAGTTCCAGGGACAGGACGCCGTGCAGCCGGGTCCAGAAGGCCAGGGCCCGGTGGAGGGCCGAGGGTGGGGCGGGGTGGCCGGCGGCCCAGTCCCGGTGGCCTTCCAGGTGGGTGGTGAACGGAGTCGCGGGGCCGTCCGGGGCGAGCGCCGTGCACGCGTCGAGCAGGGTTTTCATGATCTCGTCGGCGATGCCGGTGATGTCCTCGGGCGCCTGGTAGCCGGGGACGGGGGTGCCGTAGACGAGGAGATACCGCTGGGGGTCGTCCATGGCCCAGGCTCGTAGGGCGTGGGCCAGTGCGGCCAGGTCGGCGCCGGTGGCGGAGGCCGTGCGGAGGGTCTCGGCGAGGCTTCGGTACGCCTCCCGGATGAGTTCGGTGATCAACTCGTCGCGGCTGGCGAAATAGCGGTAGAGCGCGGGTCCGCTCATGCCCATCTGTTTGGCGATCGCGTTGAGGGAGAGCGCGGACGCCCCCGCCGTGGCGATCTGCTCCCAGGCGTGCTTCTTGACCTCCGCGCGCACCTGGGTGCGATAGCGCTCCCGCGGACTGCTCGCGTCCGTCGTCGCCATGGCCTGCCGCCTTCCCCGCCCGTGTGGCTACGCCTTCAAGATTTGGTTAGAGGGTATCACGGACCTGTTGACCCATCACTTCGCATCGCGTTATAACTTCTAACGAAGGTTAGAGCTAGCCCGGTGCGGAATGTGCGGTGCGGCTGCGCGACCGTGCACTCCGCCCGACGAGGGGAACACCATGTCCGGCTTCCGTAGCACCCGAAGTGCCCGTAGCACCCGCATGCGCGCTGCCCTGTTCGCCGTCCCGCTCGTCGCCACCGGCATCCTCGGCACCGCTGCCGCACCGGCCGGGGCCGCAGCCCCCGCCACCGCCTCTCACCCCGCCAAGTCCCTCACCTGCCGCGGAGAGGGCGTCGACCCCGACGCCCTCGTCCGCCACCGGGCCGAGACCGTCATCCACGCGCCCCTGCGGACCGTCTGGAAGCTGCAGACCGACGTGGAGCGCTGGCCGTCCTGGCAGGGGGCGATCTCGACCATGAAACGCCTCGACCATGGTCCGTTCCGCAAGGGTTCGGCGTTCCGGTGGACGACCCCGGTGCCTCCCAACCCCACGACTCCCGCCACCAGTCTGGAGATCACCTCGACCGTCGAGCAGCTCAAGCACAACTCCTGCATCCGCTGGACCGGCCCCGCGGTCGCCGAGGGGCTGCGCATCGACGGCGTCCACGTATGGAACTTCACCGAGGTCAAGGACGGCGTCCGCGTGAGCACCGAAGAGACCCACGCCGGTGCCGAGGTCGAAGCCGACGTCCCTGCCGCGACCGCGATCCTCCGCCAGGGCCTCGAAGCATGGCTGCGCGACCTCAAGACCGCGGCCGAAGCCCCCACCCACCACGACCGGCCGCACTGAAATAGGACCGACCGCCGACCAGCCTCGGACGAGTCCTGGCGCGGCACCCTGTCGTCGGCCTTGAACGGGCCGCCGTGGCCGGGCACGATCAGGTCGGCGGCGGCCGGCACGCGGAGCCGGGAGGCGCGCAGTACCTCGCGGTCCGGGGCGGCGGGATCGTCCGCCGGCCCTTCCGAGTGCCACCTCAGGTCACGGGCGAACGCCACCACACCGAGTCCGTGCCGGCCAGGGCCGCGTCGACCGCTGCCTCGGCGTGGAGGCGGGCGGTGGGGAAGAGCGGTACGGGGCTGTCCTCGGGGCCGATGAGGAGCTCGATCTCGGTGCACCCCAGGATGACGCCCTCGGCGCCCTCGGCGACGAGCTTCTCGACGACCTGGCGGTAGGCCGCACGCGACTCGTCGCGGACGACGCCCACGCACAACTCCTCGTAGATCACCCGGTGAACGAGCTCACGCCCCGCGGAGTCCGGGACGCACACGTCGAGCCCGCCCGCGGCGAGCCGGCCCCGGTAGAAGTCCTGCTCCATCGTGAACGCGGTTCCCAGCAGCCCCACCCGGCGCAGTCCCGCGGCGCGGACGGCGGCTGCGGTGGCGTCCGCGAGGTGCAGGAGCGGGACCGATGTCGCCGCCTCGACGGAGTCGGCGACCTTGTGCATGGTGTTGGTGCAGATGAGCAGCAGTTCGGCACCGGCCGCCTCCAACGACCGGGCGGCGCGGGCCAGAACCTCGCCGGCCTCCGCCCAGCGGCCCTGGACCTGCAACTGCTCGATCTCCGCGAAGTCCACGGAGTGGAGCACGCAGCGGGCCGAATGGAGGCCGCCGAGCCGCTCGCGCGTCCGCTCGTTCAGGATCCGGTAGTACTCCGCCGTCGACTCCCAACTCATCCCGCCGATCAGTCCGATCGTCTTCATGTCCGTATCCACGCTCATGTCCCCGCTCCTCGTACATCACCGCGTTCACACGAACCATAAGGCAGAAGCTGGATTTGCTGTATCTGGATAAGGATTGCTTGGGGCGCTTCGAGGCGTGGCTTTCAGCGGCGTGGCGGGAGCGTTGTGCCACCTGTGGGTGTGAAAGTTGACGGGGGTGCTTCGGGTGCGCCCCGCGCGCCCTGCCGGATGCGTGCAGGGGAATGATTCAGTAGCGCTCTGTGACGAATGTGTGCGGTGTGCCGGCACCTTCCCGAGGGCTTGGCCTGGCCTCCGCCGCACTGAATGAGCGGAGGCCGTCATCAGCAGTGCGACCCGGATCAGCAGGCGGCTCGGTATCGCAGGCGCGGTTCTGACGGCGGTGGCCATCGCCGCTTCTCCGGCAGGCGTAGGCCGCGCCCTGGCGGAACACGGATGCTTCGACCGCGCGAGAGAGCCGTACACCTCGGTGGTCGACAGCCACCTTCACTTCCGTCCGTTCGGTGGCCGGCCGGTGCCGTTCGAGGAGCTCAACGGCTACCTGAGCAAGAGCGGTGTCCACCACGCGAGCGTCTATGGCATCGGGCAGATGCTGCCGGTGGACTCCGGCTGCACCTACTACCTCAACTGCCCCGGCACACCCGTGGTGCCGAGTATGAAGAACGACTTCGCCAACGCCCTGAACTACCTGGAGGCGAAGCCCGAGGACCCCGACCTCACGCTCTCCATGACCTTCATGGACCTCAACCACCCCGAGACCATCCCGCCCGGGATCGCGCTCTACGACAAGGAGTTCCCGGGGATGTTCCGGTGGGCGGGGGAGGTGAACCTCGTCAAGCAGGCGCTGTTCCCCAATCACCACACGTCCGCGACGAGCGAGAACATCAAGAACTGGGCGCCGTTCATGAAGGTGCTGCGGGACCGGGGGATCCCGATCACCATCCACTCGGATCTCGGCAGCGACAAGGAACCGCTGAAATACCTCCACCTGATGGAGGAGACCCTCAGGCGCTACCCGCAGAACAAGATCGTGTGGGCGCACATGGGCCTGTCCAAGGAACTGTCCACCATGGATCCCGACGAGCACATCTCCATCATGACGAGGCTCCTGGACGCCCACCCCAAGCTGAACCTGGACCTCAGCTGGCGCGTACTGGAGGACCAGTACTTCAGTAAGCCCGGCGTCCGGCAGAAGTACGCAGCGTTCCTCGACCGGTACCCGACCCGGGCCATTCCCGGTACCGACTTCGTCGCGTCCCGGGACAAGGACTACAAGGTCTACGAGCAGGAGCTCGAGGTCACCAGCCGCATCAACAAGGCCTTGGGCGACAAGGCGTTCCGCCACATCGCCCTCGGGCAGAACTACTTCCGGCTGCTCGGCCTGAAGAAGGAGGCCCCGGAGGTGTGCGGGGCGGGGTGAAGCCCCCGCCCCGAATTCCTGCGCCCCAGCCGGACCCGGGGCGCGGGAGGG
The DNA here is from genome assembly GCF_042657885.1 of Streptomyces aureoversilis. Lineage (NCBI taxonomy): Bacteria > Bacillati > Actinomycetota > Actinomycetes > Kitasatosporales > Streptomycetaceae > Streptomyces > Streptomyces aureoversilis. The sequence continues at coordinate 424,271 of NZ_JBHSKJ010000004.1, read as the reverse complement.
GCTGCCCGTCAGCAGTGGTCGACGGGTTCGGCCGCGGTGAGTTCGTACGATGCCCTGGCGTCCAGCAGCAGTGGCACCAGGGCCCGCAGCGGCTGGCGCAGCGGGACCAGCGCGCCGCCCGCGGGTGACGGGATGGTCTTGATGCCGTGCAGGGCGAGTTCGTCCTGGGTGTCCGCGTACTGCTCCGCGGTGAGCCGGTAGGCGCAGGGCGGGTCGGGCAGGGTCCGGCCGGGGGGTGCGGGTTCGTTGTCGGCGCCGGCGAGGTGGACCGGGCCGCGGTCGGCGAGACCTTTGACGCGTGCAGCGGCCGTGGCCGATGTGATCTGCCTGCGTCGGTCGTCCGCGAAGGCGAACATCCCGTCCAGCGCCGCGAGGTGGGACCGTACGCGACGCCGGTTGTTCACGGCCGGGTCCGCCTTCTCCGCTTCCGTCATCGGGTTGACGCGGCTCTCGATGAGCAGACCGATCGCGTGCTTGATGCCGGAGGTGTTGCGCAGGATGCGCTCCTGTCCGTCGCCGGCGACCTGTTTGACCGGGTCACCGGTGGCGGGGTCGGTCCAGATGCCGTAGGTGCCGGTGCTGTGCCCGGCGTCGTGGGCGGCGGGACGTAGGTAGTCCGCCGAGAGGGTCTGCGCCTCCCGGTGGACGCGGGGGTCGGTGTTGAGGTTGCGCGGCCAGAGGTCGAACAGGTCCTTGTCGTAATACGGCGGGGTGGCGCCGTACTCGTGCAGGTCGTAGACGATGTCGGGCCGGTGGTCCCTGATGACGGCGGCCAGGGCACGGCTCTCGGCGGTCTTGAGAGCGAGGTGGTCGCGGTTGATGTCGACGCCGTCCGCGTTGGTGCGCGTGTCGGCGGCACGGCCGTCGGGGTTGACGGTGGGGACGACCAGGACGGTGGTGCGTTCGAGGAAGCGCCGCGTGTCCGGGTCCGTGGCGTGGGCGAGGTCGCGGATGCGGGTGAGGCAGGCTTCCCGGCCGGCGGGTTCGTCGCCGTGCTGGCTGCAGGCGAGGAGGAGGGTTTCGGCGGTGCGGTGGGCCGGGCCGACGCGGACCAGCTGGAGCGGCCGGCCCTGGCGGGTGGTGCCGATGCGGCGGACGGTTACGCGGTCGCTCGACCGGTCGAGGGCGGCCAGGAGGCGCTGTTCCTCGGCCTGGGTGGTCCAGCGGGTTCCGTCGCTGAGCTCGAAGCCGGTTTCGAAGCCGGTGCGGGGCGGGGTGTGAGCGGCCTGCGCGGGTGCCTGGACGAGGGTCAGGGCGAGCGCGGCGGTGGCGAAGCCGGTGGCGAGTGTGCGGATGCGGATACGGATGCGAGCCGTCATCGGTGGCCGCCTACGGGGCCGGGGCCCGGGCCAGGATCGGCGACCGGTCGAAAGGGGCGGCATACGGCCGCTGTCAGGAGCGATCTGTACGTCATGCGGGTCGTTCGAGCGCGTGTCCCCATGGGGCGGAAAGTACTCCGGTCCACTCCTGCGCAACAGAGTGCCGGATCTGTTTGGCCCTGTTGCGCCCCGTGCCCCCTGGCCGCGGGGGCGGCCAGGGGGCACGGAAAGGGGCACGCGCGCGCCCAGGACTGAGCAGGGGCAGCGGCCCCGGCCCATCAGGATGGCGTCAGGAGCTCGTGAGGATGACGAGTTGCCGGGTCGCGCGGGTCATCGCGACATAGCGGTCGACGGCTCCTTCGATGCCCGTGCCGAACGTCTCCGGGTCGATGAGGACGACCAGGTCGAACTCGAGCCCCTTCGACAGCGACGGCGTCAGCGACCGGACGCGGGAGGTCTCCCGGAACGTGGGATCGCCGATGACGCAGGCGATCCCGTCGGCGTGTGCGGCGAGCCAGGTGTCGAGGACCGAGTCCAGGTCCGCAACGGATCCGTGGACGACCGGGATGCCGCTGCTGCGGATGGAGGCCGGCACGTTGGCGTCCGGGAGCGCAGCGCGGATGGCCGGCTCGGCCTCCGTCATGACCTCTTCCGGCGTGCGGTAGTTGATGCTCAGCGAGGTCACGTTGATCCGGTCGAGCCCGACCCGCTCGAGGCGCTCCTGCCACGACTCGGTGAACCCGTGCCTGGCCTGGGCGCGGTCACCGACGATGGTGAAGCTCCGGGACGGGCAGCGCAGCAGCAGCATCTGCCACTCGGCGTCGGTCAGTTCCTGGGCCTCGTCCACGACGATGTGCGCGAACGGGCCGGCGAGCAGGTCCGGTGTGGTGCCGGGCAGGGCGCTCTCGTCGATCAGGGTGTCCTGCAGGTCCCGTCCGTGCAGCATCCCCATCGCGCCTTCGCTCTCGTCGATGACGACGTTCTGCAGCAGGCTGTCGATGGCGGCGGACCTGCGCGCACGCTCGGCGGCGACGGAGGCGTCGTGCCGGCGCTTGCGTACGGACGCCTTCGGGTCGCCGAGCCGCTGCCGTGCCGCGTCCAGGAGGGGCAGGTCGGACACCGTCCAGGCCTGGGCGTCCTCGCGCTGCAGTTTGCGGACGTCGTCGGGGGCGAGCCAGGGAGCGCACTTGCGCAGGTAGGCGGGCACCGACCACAGATCTCCGACGAGGTCGCTCGCCTCGATCATCGGCCACGCACGGTCGAGGGTCCCGGTCAGCTCGCGGTCCTGCAGCAGCGACCTCCGGAGCAGCTCGGGCGGGGCGTCACTGTCGTCCTCGTCCATCAGGATGGTGATCAGCTCCTCCCGTATCTGCTCGCGCGCCTCGTTGTGCGGAGTGCCGGGTTCCACCGCTTCGAACGCCACCGCCCAATCGGTGGCGCTCAGCCGGAGGTCGGCCCCCCAGGGGGTGGTGATCGTCATTCCCTTGGTGGGCGGCTCCTCGTAGAACCTGACGGCCGCCTCGATCGCCTTCACCATGTCCGCGGACGACTTCAGAAGGGCCACGCCCGGGTCGGTCTCGGCCGCTGCGCCGGCTCCTTCGGTGACGAGGTCGCGCAGGGTGCAGGTCTGCACGCCCTCCTCGCCGAGGCTGGGCAGGACGTCGGCGACGTAGGCCAGGTAGGGCTGGTGCGGGCCGACGAACAGCACGCCGCCGCGGCGGTGACCGAGGCGGGGGTCGGAGTAGAGGAGGTGGGCGGCGCGGTGCAGAGCGACGACGGTCTTGCCCGTACCCGGACCGCCGTCGACGACGAGAGCACCGCGGGATCCCGCCCGGATGATGGCGTCCTGGTCGGCCTGGATGGTGGAGAGCACGTCGCGCATCCGGGACGACCGGTTGCTGCCCAGGCTGGCGATGAACGCGGACTGGTCGTCGAGCGCGGCGTGCCCCTCGAGCCCGTCGGCGGTGAACACCTCGTCCCAGTAGTCGCTGATCCGGCCGCGGGTCCAGCGGTACCTGCGGCGGCTCGCCAGGCCCATCGGGTTGGCGTGGGTCGCCGCGAAGAACGGCTCGGCCGCGGGGGAGCGCCAGTCGAGCAGCAGCCGGCGTCCCGTGCTGTCGGTGAGGCCGAGGCGTCCGATGTACACGGGCTCGGCGGTGTCCGCAGGGACGATGTGTCCCAGGCACAGGTCCAGGCCGAAGCGGCGCAGGGTGCGCAGGCGGCTGGTCAGGCGGTGGATCTCCGCGTCCCGGTCCATCGCCTCCCGGCCGATGCCGCCGGGCGCCTTGCGCGCGGCTTCGAGGCGGTCGGACAGTTCGGCGATCGCCTGCTCGAGGCTCTCGGAGATGGCCGCGAAGTGCTGGTCGTCGCCGTCGATCAGTGCCGGGTCGGCCTTGGGGGAGAGGTGGTCGGGAAGGTCGAACGCGCTGGTGGTGAGGGAGGTCATGTCCGACGACAACACACGCACTTAGTGGATCTCCGTTTTCGGCAGGTTCTGAGCTGGGTCCGTGATTGTGCCCCACGGCCGGGGCCTTGCCGCAAGGCCCCCTGTGCGCTATAAGTTAAAAGTGGCAAGGAGTGGGTACTGCTCCTTGCCTTTGCTTTTCTGGTCCAGGGCGCACGGATGACTCGGACGAGACGGCCGGCGGACCGCTGCCCGGAGCGGTCACGGGCTGCTGAGGTAGTGGGAGTGGATGGTGTGCGGCCCTGGCCGGGTGGTGGTGACGCGCGTGAAGTCCCCGGCGGGGGCCAGGAGTGCGCCGCCGTCCACCCGTAGCCGTGGGGAATACGGCAGGCGGAGGGTGTACGTGGCCGGCTTGTCGGCGGCGAGGACGATGGCGGAACTGTCCGTGTGCAGGACTCGGGCGGGCGCGGAAACCAGAGGGACCGGGGAGTCCACGGCGTAGACGGTCCAGTGGGCGTCGGACCACACCTTGCGGAGCCACGTGGGGTGCGACCGGATGAGGGCGGCTTCGGCCTCGGCGGGCCCGTCGGGGCGGCCCGAGTGGAGCACCACGTGGCTGACGGCCCGGTGATCGAGCCAGCTCCGGTACGTCGCGGCGGTGAGGGTGCCGTCGTAGAAGAGTCTGCCGCGGGTGACATCGAGTTGGCGGTTCCAGCCGCGGGCCAGATGGAAGTCGCGCCCGAGAAGCCATGCCTCCCGGTGGTCCCGGGCGGGGAGCACCTCGATGCGCGAGCGGTCGGCTCCCAGCCGGTGCAGCGTCTTCGTGAGGGGGCGGGTGTGGGTGGCCCAGTCCGGGACGGGGGTGTAAAGGCTCAGGTCGTAGGCGGTCTTGCCGAGTATCCATACGCTGAGCAACACCGTGGCCGACGTCAGCGCAGCGGTTCTGTACTGGTGACGGGCCGGGGTGGACAGGCGGGCGGCGAGCATGAAGGGTGCACCCGCGATCACGCCCAGGCGCTCGATGTTGGAGCCGACCGGACCGGCCACCAGGCACACGGCCACGACGCCGGCGCCGTACACGGCCGTGGCCGTGCGCGCGAGCCCCCAGGAACGGGGAGTGACCAGGAGCGCGACGATGCAGGTGCCCAGCGGCACCAGCGCGGCGGGAGCCTGCAGTGGCTGTTCGCCCCAGAACGGGAATGCGGCGACGACCACGGCCTGCACGGCGGCCGTCGGCAGCAGCAGCGACCAGCCGGCACGGGGAGAGCGGCGCAGCAGGTACGCCACGCTGACCACGCACAGGAACAGGCCGGCCAGTGGGCTGGCTGCTGTGGCCACGCCTGCCGCGCACGCCGTCCGAACGGTGCGGACGGGAGCGGAACTCGCCCACAGCAGCGCCAGCGCGGCGGCGGCCAGCCCCACGGCGAAGGTGACCCTGCCGCAGGCGACGTTGCACCACACGGCCACTCCGCCGAGCAGCGCCGGCCAGAGCGGAGCCTGCACTCCCGGGGCGCGGCACATCACGGCGGTCAGCGCCCATGTCGCACCCAGCCCGGCTGACACGGCCACGGCCCTGAGCCCTGCCCAGCCCATCAGCAGGGGAGTGAGAAGGCTGTAGTTCGCCACGTGCATGCCGCCGTACCACGACAGGTTGTACGCGGAATCCGGGTGCGCGCGGGCGAACTGCGCCCAGGCGATCTGCGCGGCGAGGTCCCCGCCGCCGGTGGCCAGCCACAGCGCCCACACGCCGTACAGCGGTAGCAATGCCAAGACGACGAGCCCCGGAACGGGGACGGGCGCCGGCCGGCACCGGCGCGTCATGACGGACTCAGGAGACACGCTCAAAGATCACACACGAGGGCGGGCGGCGCGTGTATTGAGCCTTGGTGTTCGTGCCGCCTGGAAGCAGGCCCTTGCGGCGGCACGGCCGGGGAGACCCACGTCACATCAGCCCATGTCACAGGGGCGCGGGCTACCTCGTCTCGGGGGTGTAGGCAGTGACGACCACCAAGGAGCACACCATGGACGCGCGACTGAACTTCTTCACCGACCCGACCGCCGGCAAGGTCATCAAGCACTTCATGGCGGCGGGCAAGGCGCTCAAGGACTCGCAGCTGCCGGCCGCGACGCAGGAACTGGTGTCGCTGCGCGTGAGCCAGATCAACGGCTGCGCCGTATGCATCGACATACACACCAAGGAGGCAGCCGCTGCCGGCGAGACCGCGCTGCGGCTGAACCTGGTGGCGGGGTGGCGGGAGGCGACGGTCTTCACCGAGGCCGAGCGTGCCGCGCTGGAGCTGGCGGAGGAGGGGACCCGGGTCGCGGACGCGGCCGGCGGGGTCAGTGACGCAGTGTGGGCACACGCCGCCAAGTACTACGACGAGGAGCAGCTCACCGCCCTGGTCGTCCTGGTCTCCCTTATGAACATGGCGAACCGGCTGAACGTCATCACCCGGCAGCCGGCCGGCGACTACAAGGCCGGGCAGTTCCACTGAGAGCGGCAGCAGTAACCGGCTCGGAGCCCGGCTGCGGGCTCCGAGCCTCCGGGCCAGGGGCGTTACTCTGGCCCGCCGGTGATCCGGATGATCATCAGAAGGCGCCTGCGCCGACGCACACGGCCAGGTGAAAGGGTTTCAGGGGGAGAGGGTTCGGCGTGAGCAAGGTTGAGGAGTTCGAGGAGCTGCGGCCGCTGCTGTTCTCGATCGCCTATCGGATTCTGGGCAGCGTGAGTGAGGCCGAGGACGCGGTGCAGGAGACGTGGCTGCGCTTCGACGGCTCGTCGACACGGCCCACGTCGACCAAGGCGTTCCTGTCGGCCGCGGTGACACGGATTTCGATCGACGTGCTGCGTTCCGCGCGGGTACGGCGGGAGGAGTACGTCGGGCCGTGGTTTCCCGAGCCGCTGCTGAACGATCCGTATCAGGATCCGGCGCGGGCGGTGGAGCTGGCCGACTCGGTGTCGATGGCGGCGCTGCTGTTGCTGGAGCGGCTCAGCCCGCTGGAGCGGGCGGTCTTCCTGCTGCGGGAGGTGTTCGCCTTCGGGTTCGACGAGGTCGCCGCGGCGGTGGGACGCTCGGAGGCGGCATGCCGGCAACTGCTGGTGCGGGCGCGGCGGCACATGGAGGACGGGCGGCCGCGCTTCGCAGCGGACCGTCAGGAGCGGCAGGAACTGGCGACGCGGTTCTTCGACGCGCTGAAGAACGGCGACGTGGGCGGGTTGCAGAATCTGCTGGCCGCCGACGTGCAGATGGTCGGGGACGGCGGCGGCAAGGCCCCGCAGCTGGCCAGGGCCATCGTGGGTGCGGAGAACGTGGCCCGGTTGCTGGGCACGGGCTACCCCTGGCTGGTCCGGATCGGCGTGTCGCTCGAGTCGCACGAGGTCAACGGCCAGCCCGGCGCGATCTTCCGGGACCGGGACGGCAAGGTGCTCCACACGATGGTCCTCGACGTGCTCGACGGGCAGATCCAGACGATCCGATCGGTCATCAATCCCGACAAGCTCGGCCACATCGGGGCGGTCGCCGACGCCTGGGCCGTCGACCGCGAGGTGAAGCACGTCCGTCGGCAGTCGAACACCGCGGGGGCGTAGGCCGGGAGCGACGGCCGGATGCTCCGCCCCCGGCCGTCCACCGGTCGGCAGGCCGGCCCCCGGCACATGCCGTTCGTTGCCCGGACCGGACGCCACGACCGCTCAGGGTCAGGCCACGCGCTCCGCACGCTCGATGACCACGGGCTCGACCGGAACGTCCTGGTGGAACCCCTTGCTGGCCGTCCGTACGTCCCTGATCGCGTCGACGACGTCCGCACCCTCGACGACCTTGCCGAACACCGCGTAGCCCCAGCCCTGCGGCGTCGGCGAGCTGTGGTTCAGGAAGTCGTTGTCGACGGTGTTGATGAAGAACTGCGCGCTCGCCGAGTGCGGGTCGTTCGTACGGGCCATGGCCACGGTGCCGCGGTTGTTCTGGAGGCCGTTGTTCGCCTCGTTCTCGATCGGGGCGTTGGCCGGCTTCTGCTGCATGTCGGGGGTGAAGCCGCCACCCTGGATCATGAAGCTCGAGATCACCCGGTGAAAGATCGTGCCGTTGTAGTGGCCGGCGTCGACGTACTCCAGGAAGTTCTGGACGGTCTTCGGAGCCTTCTCACTGTTGAGTTCCAGCACGATGTCGCCATGGTTGGTGCTGAGCCGGACCTTGGTCATGAGTTCCCCACTCTGTCAGTCGGAACGCCCTGGCGGGCGCTCGCTCAAAAGTGATCAAGAGTGTGCCACAGGGAGGCCCGGCCTGCGGCGGTGTCCGGCTCCGGGGTGTCTTGGGCCGGTCGGCAGCCGGTGAGCGGCCGGCCGGTGCCCCGGGTTCAGACGAGGTCGAACCGGTCGAGGTTCATCACCTTGTCCCACGCCGCCACGAAGTCACGCGCGAACTTCTCTCCCGCGTCCTCGCACGCGTAGACCTCCGAGACGGCCCGGAGCTGGGAATGCGAGCCGAAGACGAGGTCGACCGCGGTGGCTGTCCATCTGACCTCGCCCGTGGCGCGATCCCGGCCTTCGAATACGTTCTCGGTAGAGGTCGACGCCTTCCACTCCGTACCCATGTCGAGCAGGTTGACGAAGAAGTCGTTGGTCAAGGTCTCCGGCCGGTGGGTGAGGACGCCGTGCGGAGACCGCTCGTGGCCGGCGTTCAGGGCTCGCATGCCGCCGACCAGAACCGTCATCTCGGGCGCGGTCAGGGTCAGCAGGTTGGCGCGGTCCAGCAGGAGGGTCTCCGGCGACAGCTTCTCTCCTGCCCGGAGGTAGTTGCGGAACCCGTCCGCCTTGGGTTCGAGCACGGAGAACGACTCGACGTCGGTCTGCTCCTGCGAGGCGTCCGTGCGGCCCGGTGCGAACGGGACCGTGATGTCGTGCCCGGCGTTCCTCGCGGCCTGCTCGACGGCCGCGCACCCGCCCAGGACGATCAGGTCGGCGAGGGAAACCTTGGTTCCGCCGACCTGTGAGCCGTTGAAGTCCTGCCGGATCTGCTCGAGTGTCCGGATGGCCTCGGCCACCTCGGGGACGGCATTGGCCTCCCAGTCCTTCTGCGGCGCGAGCCGGATGCGTGCCCCGTTGGCCCCGCCGCGCTTGTCGGTGCCGCGGAAGCTCGCCGCCGACGCCCAGGCGGTGGTGACCAGCTGGGGGACGGACAGGTCCGAGGCGAGGATACTGCCCTTGAGCGCAGCGCTGTCCTCGTCCCCGATCAGCTGGTGATCGACGCCGGGGACGGGGTCCTGCCACAGCTGCGGCTCGGGAATCCACGGGCCGAGGTAGCGGGGGAGGGGGCCCATGTCGCGGTGCAGCAGCTTGTACCACGCCTTGGCGAACGCTTCCGCCAGCTTGTCCGGGTTCTCGTGGAAGCTCTTCGCGATCGGCGCGTAGACGGGATCCAGCTTCAGCGCGAGGTCCGTCGTCAGCATCATGGGAGCGTGCCTCTTCGACGGATCGTGAGCGTCGGGCACGGTGTCCTTGGCCGAGGGATCCGTGGGGGTCCACTGCTTCGCACCGGCCGGGCTCGTCGTCAGCTCCCAGTCGTACCTGAAGAGGTTGTCCAGGTACCCGTTGTCCCACGTCGTCGGCGCGGAGGTCCATGCGCCCTCCAGCCCACTGGTGAGCGCGTCGGCGCCCTTGCCGCTGCCGCAGGTGTTCCGCCAGCCGAGGCCCTGCTGCTCGATGGGGCAGGCCTCGGGCTCCGGGCCGATGTACGAGGGATCGACGGCACCGTGACATTTGCCGAACGTGTGGCCGCCGACGATGAGCGCGACCGTCTCCTCGTCGTTCATCGCCATGCGCCCGAAGGTCTCGCGGATGTCCCGGGCGGCAGCGATCGGATCGGGGTTTCCGTTGGGCCCCTCCGGATTGACGTAGATCAGTCCCATCTGCACGGCGCCGAAAGGACCGGTCAATTCTCTGTCGCCGCGGTAGCGCTCGTCTCCGAGCCAGGTGTCCTCGGGTCCCCAGAAGATTTCCTCGGGTTCCCAGATGTCCTCCCGCCCGAAGCCGAAACCGAATGTCTTGAGGCCCATCGATTCGATGGCGCAGTTTCCGGCGAAGATCAGCAGATCGGCCCAGGAGATTTTCCGGCCGTACTTCTGCTTGACCGGCCAGAGCAGACGGCGCGCCTTGTCGAGGCTCGCGTTGTCCGGCCAGCTGTTGAGCGGGGCGAAGCGCTGGGCGCCGGAGCCGCCGCCGCCCCGGCCGTCGGCGATGCGGTACGTTCCCGCGGCGTGCCAGCTCATCCGGATGAAGAGCGGCCCGTAGTGGCCGTAGTCGGCAGGCCACCAGTCCTGTGACGCCGTCATCACCGCGAAGACGTCCTGCTTCAGCGCGTCCACGTCCAGGGTCGCGAACTCTTCCGCGTAGCTGAAGTCCGCGCCCAGCGGATTGGACCGAGGCGAGTGCTGGTGGAGAACCTGGAGGTCCAGCTGGTCCGGCCACCAGTCCCGGTTCGTCCGGGGGTGGGACGGCGTCGGGGTGGGGGAGGGGATTACCGGGTTCTCACTTTCGCTGCCGGCCACGTCCGTCCTTCTTCCTGCCTCGGTGCTTCCCTTTGCCGGCTCCTCGCTCCTGGCGTTGTTGCCTTTTGATGCCGAGCCGGAATCCGTATGGTTGCGCACCGCGGGCCGAACCGTCACGAAAACACGCAGAGCGCCCCCGCGTTAACACTTACCGGCAGCGTGTGTGCGGCGGACCGGGCCGCCGGGCTCAGAGCCCGGCGACTTTGGAACTCGCCGACAGCTCGTAGACCAGGGTGACCGTGCGGCGGCCGCCGGGCGGGAGGGGGACGTCCCAGCGGGCGATGCCTTCGGCGTCGACCACGGCGGGCGCCGGGGAGCAGGCTTCCTTGCGCAGGCGCACCTCCACCGCCGAGACCTCGGAGACCGGGATCCGCTCCCGCAGGACGACCACCCGTTCGCCGTGCTCCCCGGGGGCGGAGAAGCGCGACAGGTGCAACCGGACCGTGCGGGTGACCACGGTCCGCTGCATGATTCCGGAGGAGTCACGGGACTCCTCGGCCTCCCGGACCACCCGGTGGTCGTCGCAGCTGCCGAAGGCGAGCTCGACGGGGGCGCCGGGGGCGGTGAAGTCCAGCGTGCCGCGGCCGCTGAACCCACTGCCGCGGACCAGGTCCACGGGCCCGGCGAGCAGCACGTGGCCGGACAGGTTGTCGAACCGCACCACCTGGGTGACCAGCGGAGACAGCTCGGGTGAGCAGGCGTACTCGCTGCCCGCGGCCGTGGTGAAGACGGAGAGCGGCACCCGGTGGGCGCGGCCGTCCGCGGGCACGGAGACCGGGGCGGGGGAGCGCAGCACCCGCGTCTCGCCGCCGTCGTCCACCCCGGGCAGGCCGAGCACCGGGACCGGGCCGAGGTCTCCGATCTCCTCCTCGCGCAGCTCGACGTCGACCGTGCGGCGCTCCGCGGCGGAGCGGTCCTTCAGCGTCAGCCGGTCCTCGCCCAGCCGCGGCGGCTCGGTGGCCAGCGCCGAACGTGCCGTCGACAACGTCAGCCCTACGTCCGACCAGTCCTCGCCGGTGCGCTGCCAGACCATCGCGTCGGTCTCCAGCGTCAGGGAGTCCCCGTCGAGCACGGCCCGGTAGGCGGGCCGCCACAGCGCACAAGCGGTGAGGTGGCTCAGGCGCAGCGAGACCGGCCCGGCGGCCGCGGCCTCCACGGTCAGCTCGATGTGACCGACCAGCTCGGCGGGCTCCTCCTCGGAGAGCTCCATGCCCCGCCGGACCTCCCTGAGTTCGGAGGCGAGGGCGGCCAGCCGGGCCTCAACGGCGCGGAGTTGCTCGCCGTACGAGTCGCGCTCGCCGTCCACCCGGTCCAGTTCACGGGCCCAGCGGGGTGCTTCGGTCTCCCCTGCGCCGGCGCCTTCGCCGATCTCCCGCAGCACATCGGCGGCGAGGCGGCCGAGGAGGTCGAGGCGGGCGCGCAGCCGATCGCGTCGCTGCTCCAGGGCGAGCTGCTCCTCTTCGAGGAGGTGTACACGCCGGCGCAGGGCCGAGTCTTCGGCGGACGGCAGCGGGTCGCGCGGTGTCCAGGTGCGGACGATCCGCACGTCCAGCACGGTCGCGGGGTGATCGGCGGTCAGCTCGGCATGGAGGGTGCGGTCGACGGCCAGGGCACTGACCGGACCGAGACGCAGCCGCTGGACCCCGGCCTCCAGGTCGAGCACGGCGGTGCGCTCGATGTGGGCGCGATCCTCCATGCAGGTGACGGCGGTGACGGGGAGGGCGATCGGCTCCGGGGACGTGTTCGGGGATGTGTTCGGCGACGTGGACATGGTGGTGTCAGCTCCTGCGGTTGCCGCCGACCAGGGCCTTGCCGGCCGGGATGCGGATCTCGTAACGGCCGTCGAGGGCGGCGGTGTCGCCGGCGGGCAGGTCCACCCGCCAGACGCGGGTGCCCGGGGCGTGGTGTTCGGGTCCCGTGCCGGGCTCGGGCGTGGTCCAGCCGGCCCGCTCCTCGATGCGGACGTCCGGTTCGGAGGTGACCGGCACCCGCTCGCGGACCTCGACGGTGACGGGCCTCGCGAGCCGGTTGGCCAGCTCCACGTGGACGCGGTGGTCGAGCACGGTGGTGTTGTTGCGCAGGCCCGAGGTCGACTCGTGCAGGTTCGTACGGCGGGTGACCCGGATGCCCTCGGCCGGCCCGAGCCCCACCCGGCGGACACCACCGGGGGCGAGCGTGGGCAGTGCGGCGGTCAGCAGGAACTCGTCGTCGACGGTGACCTCCACCGGCCCGGCGAGCAGCGCCTGGCCGGTGGCGTTGGAGAGCACCAGCGTGCCGTACACGGTCTGCTCCACGGACGGCACACAGAGGTACTCGGTGCGCAGACCGACCGGGATCCCGGCGACGGTGATGGTGTGCCAGGTGCCGTCCGACGGAACGTCGGCGCGGGCGGTGGCATCGAAGCGGTGGTCGAAGGAGCCCGCCGACTCGCGGGGACGCACGGCGTGCCCGGGCAGCGGCAGCGCGGCCACCGATTCGGCGCGGCGGCGGTACTCGGCCGCCACCGCGTCGAAGGGAGCGTCGGGAAACAGCCTGCCCCGGCGGTCGCCCTGCTCGTCGGGGCCGCACAGGACGAGGGCGGCGTAGTCGAGCTCGGCGCCGCTCGGCTGCGGCGGACCGGGCGCCGGAGGCGGTGGCGGCGGCGCAGCCCGGCCGGGAGCCGCAGGCGCCATGGGGGCGGGGGCCCCGGCGAAGGGGCCGCCGCCGGGATGCGATCCGGCCCCCGACCGGGAGCGGGCAGGCCGCGACCACTCGGGCATCTCGCCCTCGAAGTCCTGCGCGAAGTGGCCGCCTGCGCCGCTGGGCGCCGGGGGCGGTGCGCCGTAGCCCTGCGGTGCCGCTGCCGGCATTACCGCCGGCGGTGGCGGAACGGGACCGGGCGCGGAGCCGCCCGCGGCACCACCGGGCGCCGAACCGGCCCACACGGCGCCGGCCGTCTCAGGACGAGAGCCGGCCGCCTCGTACCCGGCGAACAGGTCGGCGAGCCCCGCCGGGGGCTCGCGCCAGCCCGAAGGCGCGGGGACGGACTGACGGCGTCCGATCCGGATCGAGCGGAGCCTCGGCAGGTCGGTGCGGCGCCGCAGGTCAGCGGTGGCCAGGGCGATGCGCACGCCGGTCCAGTCCTCGCCGGTGCGCTGCGCCACCGAGGCGCGCAGCACCAGATCGCCGGTGCCGTCGCCCTGACGGTAGGCGAGGCGGTAGGCAGGCACCCAGACGGCGCCCGGCACCCCGTACTCCAGCTCCAGCTCCAGATCCGGCTCCGTCTCCGCGTCAGCAGTGCTGCCGGCGGTGCCGTCGAGCGTAAGGACCGCGGAGACCATGGTCTCCACGTGCGCTGACGGTGCGTCGGTCGAGGCGCGGTCGAGCCTGTCCGTGGCGAGGGTGAGTTCGTGCTCGACGCGGCGCAGCGCCTCCTCCAGCTCGACGAGGCGGGCGTGCAGCCCCGTCAGCCGCTCCTCGGTGAAGTCGGCGAGCTCCAGCCACGCGTCGACGGGGGTGCGGCGGTGCGACTCCTCGCGCTTGCGGGCCGGTGGGACCGGGCGCAGAGCCCTGACCTCCTCGATCAGGCTCAGTTGCCGGTCCCGGCGGCCCTGCGCGGCCGCGCACTCGTCGTGCAGCCGCTCGACCTCGCGCCGCAACCCGTCGGGCGTGCCGGTGCCGAGCGGCTCGGCCTCGACCTCCACCCGGGCCTCGGTGACACGCACGCCCGGGGAGCCCAGGACCCGGGCCCGCAGCGAGCCGGGGTCGAGCGAGCGGGGCAGCCCCGTCACCCGCACCCGGCCGTCCGGCGGCACGCTGCCCCGGGCCAGGCGGCGGCAGACCGCGCCCTGCGCGTACACGACGACCGAATCGAGGGTCGATCCCCACCTCTGTGCCGTCTCAGCCGTCATGTGCTGCGCCCCCCACCGCGTCCGTGTTGGGCGAAGCCTACGCCCGAGCGGTCCGCGCATCCGAGCCGGTCCCGATGCCGGTGACCCGTCGTACGGACGGGGCATGAGCACCCCGGCGAAGTCCGCGAGTTCGCCCGGGGCGGGGACCTCTCTACGTCTCCAGCCGTGCCGCCAGTTCCCCGGGCAGCGCATCCCGGTTCCGCGCGGTCACGTGGACCACTTCGATGCCGGCGTGCTGCTTGAGGGCGTCGGTGAACGGGTCGTGGCGCGCGTGCACGGTGGCGACGACGTCGATGTCGGCCGTGAGCAGTTCCTCGACAGCCTCCCGGAACGCGGAGCTGGACAGCTCCATCCCGCCCAGCTCGTCGATGAGCGCGAGATGCCCCGGCGCCGGGTCCGCTGACAGCGGGGCGAGGGCCGACAGGGCCAGTTCGTCCATGACGCGCAGATCGACGCCGTACCGGCCGATGCGCGGCGGCCCGGGGAAGGTGACGTGGGCGAGTACCGCCCGCCTGCCGTCCAGCGTCTCCAGCGCGAATCCCACTCGGGCGGTGCCCTCCCGGATCTCCTCCGTCGTGAAACCGACGGGCGTACGGGTGTGCAGCAGGGAGGCCAGGCGCCGGACGGCGGTCGTCTTGCCCACGCCCGGCCGTCCTTCGAGCAGGATCCTGGTCGGCATCGCGTCCTCCGAGGGTGCGTGCATGGCGTCGTCCCCGCGATCCTCGCGCGGGCGAGGCCGCAGAAGCGGGGCGGCGCTCCGGCGAGCGCGGCCCCGGTTCGTCACCGGCCGCGGGGCACGGCCCCCGGTGGGACAGGGGCCGTAACCACCTCTCCCCTTATTGCACATATATTGCAGTTGCGAGCTAGAGGCAGAGGGAGACGTGCTGTGGGTGCACCGGTGGTGCTGGGTATCGAGTCGTCGTGCGACGAGACGGGCGCGGGCATCGTGCGGGACGGGAAACTGCTCGCGCACGTGGTGGCGTCGAGCATGGACGAGCACGCGCGGTTCGGCGGGGTGGTGCCCGAGATAGCCGCCCGGGCGCACCTGCACTCCTTCAACCCGGTCGTGCGCCAGGCCCTGGACCAGGCCGGGATGCGGTTGAGTCAGATCGACGCGGTCGCCGTCACCACCGGCCCCGGTCTGTCCGGCGCGCTCCAGGTGGGCCTGTCCGGCGCCAAGACCCTCGCCTACGCGGCAGGGGTTCCGCTGTACGGCGTCCACCACCTGGCCGGGCACGTCGCCGCCGACACCCTCGAACACGGCCCGCTGCCCGAACCGTGCGTGGTGCTGATCGTCTCCGGCGGCCACACCTCCCTGCTGCTCGTACGGGACCTGGTCCGCGAGCCGATCCTGCACCTGGGCGACACCCTGGACGATGCGGCGGGGGAGTGCTTCGACAAGGTGGCCCGCATCCTGGGACTGCCGTACCCGGGCGGACCCGCCATCGACCGGGCGGCACGCGAGGGCGACCGGCGGGCCGTGGCCTTCCCCCGCCCGCTGACCCGGCCCGGCGACGACCCGTACGCGTTCTCCTTCTCCGGCCTCAAGACGGCCGCGGCCCGCTGGGTCGAGGGCCACCGGCTGCGCGGCGAGGAGGTCCCGGTCGCCGACGGGGCCGCCGCCCTTCAGGAGGCCGTGGCCGACGTGCTGACCCGCAAGGCGCTCGCCGCCTGCCGCGCCTACGACGTCAGGACGCTGATCGTCGTCGGGGGAGTGGCCGCCAACTCCCGGGTCCGCGCCCTGGCGGAGAAGCGCTGCGCCTCGGCCGGGATCGAACTGCGCGTCCCGCCCATGACCCTGTGCACCGACAACGGCGCGATGATCGCCGCCGTCGGTGACCTCCTCGTCCGCTCCGGCGCCGAACCGGCGCCCCTCGACGTGTCCATCGACCCGTCGGCACCGCTCGAGTACGCGGCCCTGCCCCCGCTCGCCCGCCCGGTCGTCCGAGCAGCCTGATCCCTCCCGGCCCAAGGCGCCCGGGCCCCGCCCGCCGGCCCGCACAGCCGTCCCCCGACCCATCCGCGACCCGAGCCTGAGATCCGAGCAACGGAGCAGCACACCTTGCGTACCGCCGACATCCGCCGCAGATTCCTGGACTTCTTCGCCGAACGCGGCCACACCACCGTCCCCAGCGCGCCGCTGCCGACGCCGGACCCGACCCTGCTGTTCGTCAACGCCGGCATGGTCCCCTTCAAGCCCTACCTGACCGGCGAGCAGGCCGCGCCCTGGCCGCGCGCCACGAGCGTGCAGAAGTGCATCCGCACCCTCGACATCGAGGAGGTCGGCAAGACCACCCGGCACGGTTCCTTCTTCCAGATGAACGGCAACTTCTCCTTCGGGGACTACTTCAAGGAGGAGGCCATCGGCTTCGCCTGGGAGCTGTCGACGAAGGCGCAGACCGAAGGCGGCTACGGCCTCGACCCCGACCGCATCTGGGTCACCGTCCACCACTCCGACACCGACGCCCGCGGCATCTGGCGCGAGGTCGCCGGACTGCCCGACGAGCGGATCGTGGCCCGCGGCGACGAGGACAACTTCTGGTCCATGGGCGTCCCCGGCCCGTGCGGGCCCTGCTCCGAGCTGTACTACGACCGCGGCCCGGCGCTCGGCCGCGAGGGCGGCCCGGCGGTCGACGAGGACCGCTACATGGAGTTCTGGAACCTGGTCTTCATGCAGTACGAGCGCGGCGAGGGCGCCGGCAAGTCCGGCTACCCGATCCTCGGCGAACTGCCGCGCCGCAACATCGACACCGGCATGGGCCTGGAGCGGATGGCCACCCTCCTCCAGGGCAGGGACAACCTGTACGAGATCGACGAGACCCGCCCGGTCCTCGACCGCGCCGCCGAACTCGCCGGGGTCCGCTACGGCGCCGACGCGCAGGCCGACGTCCGCCTGCGGGTGGTCGCCGACCACGTACGCACCGCCCTGATGCTGCTCGCCGACGGCACCGCCCCCGGCAACGAGGGCCGCGGCTACGTGCTGCGCCGCATCCTGCGCCGCTCGGTCCGCTCCATGCGCCAGCTCGGCTTCCACGACCCGGCCCTGCCCGAGCTGATGACCGTGGCCCGCGACTGCATGGCCCCCAGCTACCCCGAGGTCATGGAGGCCTTCGCCCGGATCGCGGACCAGGCGTACGGCGAGGAGGACGCCTTCCGCGCCACCCTCAAGCAGGGCACCACCGTGCTCGACACCGCCGTCGCCGGGGTCAAGGCGGACGGCGGCCGCTCGCTGCCCGGCAAGCAGGCCTTCCTGCTGCACGACACCTACGGGTTCCCGATCGACCTCACCCTGGAGATGGCCGCCGAACAGGGCGTCGAGGTCGACCGGGAGGGCTTCACCGCGCTGATGAACGAGCAGCGCGAACGGGCCCGCGCCGACGCCCGGGCCCGCAAGTCCGGCGGCGCCACCGACACCGGCGCGCTGCGCACCGTACTGGACACCCACGGCCCCACCGATTGGCGTGCCTGGGAGGCCCTGACCACCGAGTCGAAGGTGCTCGCCGTCCTCGGCGCGAACGGCCCGGTGCCGGTCGCCCGCGAGGGCGAGATCGTCTCGATCGTCCTGGACCGCTCCCCGTTCTACGCCGAGTCCGGAGGCCAGGACAGTGACGCCGGCCGCATCTCCGGCAGTTCGGCCGAGGCCGACGTCCTGGACGTCCAGCGTCCGCTGCCCGGACTGGTCGTGCACCAGGTGCGCGTCACCGCCGGAGAGCTCGCCGCCGGCGACCCGGTCGTCGCGGCCGTCGACCCCGAGTGGCGCCTCGGCGCCCGGCAGGCCCACTCCGGCACCCACGTCCTGCACGCCGCGCTCCGCGAGATCCTCGGCCCCACCGCCCTGCAGTCCGGCTCGTACAACCGGCCCGGCTACCTGCGCCTGGACTTCCCCTGGCGCGGCGGCCTCTCGCAGACGGTCCGCAGCGAGATCGAGGAGGCCGCCAACCGCGCCCTGCGCCGCGACCTGCCGGTCGGCGTGCGCTGGATGACCCTCGCCGAGGCCAAGGAGCTCGGCGCGCTCGCCCTGTTCGACGAGACGTACGGGGAGCAGGTCCGGGTCGTCGAGATCGGCGGGGCCTGGTCCCGGGAACTCTGCGGTGGCACTCACGTCGACCACGCCTCCCAGGTCGGCACGGTCGCCCTGACCGCGGAGTCCTCGGTCGGCGCCGGCATGCGCCGCCTGGAGGCCGCGGTCGGCGTCGAGGGCTTCGGCCACCTCGCCCGGGAACGCGACCTGGTCTCCCGCATCGCCGAGCAGCTGAACGCGCCCCGCGCCGAACTCCCCGAGAAGATCGCCGGCCTCCTGGACCGGCTCAAGGCCGCGGACCGGGAGAACGCCCGCCTCAAGGCACGGGCCACCGCGGCTCAGGCCGCCGAACTGGCCGGCCGGGCCGTGGAGGCGGACGGCACGCTCGTCGTCACCACCACCGTCGACGGCACAACGGACGAGGCCCGCGCCCTGGCCCTCGCCGTCCGCGACCGCCTCCCGCAGGGCCGGCCCGGCGCGGCCGCCGTCGCCACTGCGTCCGGCGGACTGGTCCTGGCCCTCACGGCCCCGGCCCGGGAAGCCGGGCTGAACGCCGCCGCGCTGGTCAAGCAGCTCCTGGGCGGCCGGGGCGGAGGCTCGCAGGAGATCGCCCAGGGCGGCGGCATCCCCGCCGAGCGTGTGAACGACGTCCTGGCGGAGCTTCCCCGCCTCGTCGGCGGCCGCTGACCCGCCGGCCGCCGAGCTGAAGGGAGCGATCGAGAGCCCTTCTTGGCGAGATTTCGTCTGTGCGTGGCGACTTGGCGCCTCACCTTGCACGGGGCGTCAGTCCACTCTTGTCAGCTATGAGTGCTGCCGATGGACGTCTTGACGACGCGATCACGGACTTCTCCCGCCGGCTGGTCGATGTGGACGGGGTGGTGAAGACGGTCTACGTCGCGGGCTCCGGGCCTGCCGTCGTGCTGATGCCGGAGATGCCCGGCATCAGCCCCGACGTCCTCCGGCTGGCACGGTGGGTGCGGGATACGGGCTTCACCGTCCACGTCCCCTCCCTCTTCGGGGTCGACGGCGCCTATCCCACGGCCGAGGCCGGTGAGAAGATCGCCCGTCGCGCGTGCGTCAGTGCCGAGTTCCGCGCGTTCGCCGGGGGCGGCACCAGCCCCGTCACCGCTTGGCTGCGCGGGCTGGCGCGCCGAGCCCACGCCGAATGCGGCGGTCCGGGAGTCGGCGTGATCGGACTGTGTTTCACCGGCAACTTCGCCCTCACGATGGCGATGGAACCGGCCGTCATCGCACCGGTGGTCAACCACCCGTCACTGCCGTTCGACGACCCCGCGGGGCTGGAGATCAGCGACGAGGACGCGCGTGCGGTCCGGGACCGCATCGCGCGCGACGGACTGAAGGTTCTCGCCTACCGCTTCGACGACGACCGCTGGTGCACCGGCCGGCGCTTCGCCGCCTACCGGGCGCTCCTCGGTGACGCCTTCGACGGCCGCGTCCTTCCCGGAAGCTCCGCCAACACCGAGCCGCCCCCGTTCTTCCGCGACGTGGTCGGGACCCCGCACAGCGTCGTCACCGCCCACCTCGTCGACGAGGACGGACACCCCACGCTGCAGGCCAGGGACGAGATCCTCGCCTTCCTGACCGAGCGTTTGAGCCCGCCTGGAGACTCCGGGACGGCAGCGGGTTGAGCGGCACGGCCCAACGGTCTCCCGCCACTGCCCGCTCACGCCGCGGTGGAAGAGCCACGGCACGCGGCCACGTGCCGCATCTGGCCCTCCAGGTCGTCCAGCAGGTTCTGGTAGTGGAGCAGGAACACGCCGGATTCGTGCCGCAGTTCCCACCAGGACAGCATGTGGACAGCCCGGTGTGCCCGAAGACCAGACATGCGGTGATGCGCTGCATCCATGTCGTGCCGCACTTCGGCGGACTGGTGATGATGATGTCGTCCGGGCGCGGCCGGAAACGGTCCCATCGGGTGCTGTCGGACACCGGTGTGCGATACGTGCGTCGGCGCGGCGAGCGGTCCATGCCTGTCCCGTCGCTCGGGGGCGGGCGGGGCTGTCGTTCACCGTCAGTGGGCGTTGACGGTCACCCGCCACTGGAAGGCGGCGTGCCGGCACCGGTGCTGCGGGCGGGTGGCCGTGCACGTGCGCTGGGCGGTGATGTCGCTCTGACCGGCCCCGTCGACACGGATGTCGGCGGCGGCGCCCCCGTCCGGTTCTTCATGCCTGCCCGTCCGGTTGAGGACGTCGGCCGAGGAGACCACCGGCGTGCTCCACGTCCACTTCTCGCCGTTGCCCTGGACGGGGCGGAGGCGGATGCTGATCCGATCGCCGGTGCGGAGGCTGAGGGTCCGTCCGCTGGAGGCGTTGGTCAGCGACGTGGTGGCGAGCACCGCTGCGTCGGCGTCCGGGGCTGCGGACGGAATGATCAGCGCGGTGGTGAGAGCCGTGAGGGCGAACAGGGTCCTGCCGAGCATGATCGGTCCTCCCCCTGGGACACATGACGTTGTGGCGCCAGCGTAGGAGCCGCCCGGCGGCCCGGTTCCGGACCTCTGCGCCGTTCACTCGAATGGGAGAAAGCCCGCACACTGTCGCAGTTTTGATCGATCATCGATCATTACTGGGCGGTAAGTGTTGACTGCATCAACTTCCCGCTCCTAGCGTGGTCTGACGGAAACAAGGTTTCGCCACGCGGAATCCGCGGTTCTCGCGGGCCCACGTGCCGGGCCCCGGCGGCCGGCCCACCCGCATGCCCGGCCGCGCGTCACCAACGCCGGCCCGCCGCGGCCGGACGCGGCACCCCTGTCCCCCACCCCGGGATCGCGAAAGAGGTTCACCCGTGTCCCAGCTTGACCAACTGCCCGACAAGGACCCGTCGGAGGTCGCCGAGTGGTGCGAGTCCCTGGACTCCGCCGCCCGGTTCGGGGGAGCCGACCGGGCGGCGTACCTGCTGCGCCGTACGCTCGAACACGCCGAGCGGTCCGGGCTGGGTCTCCCTCCGTTCCTGGAGACCCCTTACCTCAACACCATTCCGACCTCCGCCGAGCCCGACTACCCGGGCGACGAGGAGCTGGAGGCCCGGATCACCGCCTGGAACCGCTGGAACGCGGCCGCCATGGTCACCCGTGGCAACCAGCGCGCGGGCCTGGGCGGCCACATGGCGACGTTTGCCTCGGCGGCCTGGCTCTACGAGACGGGCTTCCAGCACTTCTTCCGCGGCAAAGGAAGCCTGGGGGCGTCCCCGGCGGTAGCCGGGGGAGGGTCCGGCGACCAGCTCTACATCCAGGGCCACGCTTCCCCGGGCATCTACGCGCGCGCCTTCCTGGAAGGCCGCCTGACGGAGGGGCAGCTGGACCGCTTCCGCCAGGAGGCCGGGGGCGGCGGGCTGCCCTCCTACCCGCACCCGCGCCGGCTGCCCTGGCTGTGGGAGTTCCCCACCGTCTCCATGGGCCTGGGCCCACTCTCCGCGATCTACCAGGCACGGTTCAACCGCTATCTGGAGCACCGCGGCATCAAGGACACCTCGCAGTCGCGCGTGTGGGCCTTCCTCGGCGACGGCGAGATGGACGAACCGGAGTCGACCGCCGCCCTCGCCCTCGCGGGCCGGGAGCGGCTGGACAACCTGACCTTCGTCGTCAACTGCAACCTCCAGCGCCTGGACGGACCGGTCCGCCCCAACTTCAAGATCGTGCAGGAGCTGGAGGCCCAGTTCCGCGCCGCCGGCTGGAACGTCGTCAAGTCGCTGTGGGGCACCGCCTGGGACGAGCTCTTCGCGCAGGACACCGAGGGCGTGCTGGTGCGCCGGCTGCGCGAGGTGCCGGACGCGCAGTTCCAGACGTACGCCACCGCGGACCCGTCCTACCTCCGCGAGCACTTCTTCGGTGCCGGCGGCCCCGGCTCCCCGCTGCACACCATCGGCGCGGGCCTCGCCGACGCACGGCTCCTGGAGCTCTTCCGGGCCTCCCGCGCCGGCCACGAGCCGCGCAAGGTCCACGCCGCCTACCGGGCCGCCGTCGAGCACCGGGGCGCGCCGACCGTCGTCCTCGTGCAGACCGTCAAGGGCTACACGCTCGGCCCGGGCTTCGAGTCGCGCAACGCCAACCACCAGATG
The DNA here is from genome assembly GCF_042657885.1 of Streptomyces aureoversilis. Classification (NCBI taxonomy): domain Bacteria; kingdom Bacillati; phylum Actinomycetota; class Actinomycetes; order Kitasatosporales; family Streptomycetaceae; genus Streptomyces; species Streptomyces aureoversilis. Next base: position 402,020 of record NZ_JBHSKJ010000004.1, on the reverse strand, counting down.
AAGAAGCTCACGGGGAAGGAGTTCCGTGCCATGCGGGACCTGCTCGACCTCCCCATCCCCGACAGCGCCCTGGACGGCGGGACGATCCCGTACGCCCACCCCGGCGAGAACTCCCCGGAGGTGCGGTACCTGCACGAGCGCCGCGCGGCGCTCGGCGGACCGGCCCCGGCCCGCAAGGTCGTCGCCAAGCCGCTGCCGGAGCCGCCCGCCAAGCCCTTCGAGGCCCTGCACAAGGGATCGGGCCGCCAGGAGATCGCCACGACCATGGCGTTCGTCCGGCTGGTCAAGGAGCTGATGCGGGACGAGGAGACCGGCCGGCGCTGGGTGCCGATCGTCCCCGACGAGGCCCGCACCTTCGGCATGGAGTCGCTCTTCCCCTCGGCCGGCCTGTACTCCCCGGCCGGCCAGACCTACGACCCCGTCGACCGCGACCAGCTCCTGTACTACAAGGAGGCCAAGGACGGTCAGATCCTCAACGAGGGCATCACCGAGGCGGGCTCGCTGGCCGACTTCACGGCGGCCGCCACGTCGTACGCCACGCACGGCGAGCCGATGATCCCGTTCTACATCTTCTATTCCATGTTCGGCTGGCAGCGGACGGCAGATCAGTTCTGGGCGCTGGCCGACCAGCTGGGCCGGGGCTTCGTCATCGGGGCCACCGCGGGCCGCACCACCATGACGGGCGAGGGCCTCCAGCACGCCGACGGCCACTCGCACCTGATCGCCTCCACCAACCCGGCGGCGGTCTCCTACGACCCGGCGTTCGCGTACGAGATCGCGGTCATCGTCCGCGACGGCCTGCGGCGGATGTACGGCCCCGACGCCGAGGACGTCTTCTACTACCTCACCGTCTACAACGAGACCAAGGTCCAGCCGCCCATGCCCGAGGGCGCGGAGGAAGGCATCCTCAAGGGCCTCTACCGCTTCCAGGAGGCCGCTGGCGCCCCGGACGGGGCCCCGCGCCTCCAGCTGCTGTCCTCCGGCACGGCCGTCCACTGGGCCCTGGACGCCCAGCGACTGCTGGCCGGCGACTGGGGCGTGGCAGCCGACGTGTGGTCCGCGCCCTCCTGGACCGAGCTGCGCCGCGACGCCCTGTCCTGTGACGCGGCGCGGCTCAAGGGCGAGGACCGGATCCCGTACGTGACCCAGGCGCTGCACGGTGCGCCGGGGCCGGTCGTCGCCGTCAGCGACTGGATGCGGGCGGTCCCCGACCAGATCGCCCCCTGGGTCGAGCAGGACTGGACGTCCATCGGCACGGACGGCTTCGGCCTCTCCGACACGCGGGAGGCGGTGCGGCGCCACTTCGGCGTCGACGCCGAGTCGGTGACGGTGGCGGCGCTCGCCGCGCTGGCCCGGCGGGGCGAGATCAAGCCGGAGGCGGTGCGCGAGGCCGCACGGCGGTACGGCCTGGAGGGCTGATCCCACCCTCGCACAGGAGGCGGTGAAGGCCCGGCGGATGCCGGGCCTTCACGTGTGAGCAGCAGAATATTTCCCCGCCGTGCGACCGGAGGTAAGTGCCGCGCACAGGACGGCGAACCGGTTTTTCAAGCTCTTTGGAAAACCGGATCGGTGGCCGGTAAAACCAGTGGGGGAATTATGGCCTCCGTCACTGTGGAACCTTGTCCCGACCTGGTGAGGTGATCCGTACCCGCCCGGGTACGACATCGCTTCTCACCAGGTGAGTTGAGGGGGAACGGCTCCATACGCATACCGGAAATCCTGTGGAGCCGACTTCCGGAGCCCCCGTCGCCGAATTGTCCGCCCCGGTCATTCGCGCGCACCTCTGACGATGCCGAACGCCGCCCGTGGAGCGGGTTTTGTCCACCACACACCGGAGCAGCAGTGTTGAAGAACCGAACCATCGCCGTGGTCGGCGGCGGTGCCGCCTGCACCGCATTCCTCGCCGCCTACGCCCGGCGGCTGTCGGGCGACGTGGCCGGCGCGGCGGCGGATGTCATCGTCTTCGAACCAGGGAAGAGTTTCGGCCCCGGCATCGCCTATGCCGAGGACGCCGACACCGCCCTGCTCAACCGGCCCTATTCCGCCATGTCCGTGGACTACGGCGACCCCGGTCAGTTCCGCCGCTGGCTCTACCGGCAGACTTCCGCCGGCGAGGGCGGCGACCCGCAGGCGCGGCGGACGCCGCGTTCGCACTTCGTCTCCCGCTCGCTGTTCGGCCAGTATCTGGAGAACGTCTTCGGTCAGTCCCGGGAGGACCTGCGGCTGCTCGGGGCGCAGGTGACGCTCGTGCCGTCCGCTGTCGTCGACCTGGCGGTGGAGAGCGGCGGGGCCGAAGGGAGCGACGGGCACATCCTGACCACCGCCGACGGGGAGCGCTTCCTCGCCGACGAGGTGGTCATCGCGATCGGCGCCATCGCGCCGTCCGATGTCTACGGGCTCGCCGGGACCGCCGGATTCGTCGCCCAGCCGTATCCCCTCGTCAGCTCGCTGGACCAGGTCGACCCGAGTGCGGAGGTGCTCGTCCTGGGGGCCGGGCTGACGGCCATCGACGTGGCCGTCGTCCTGGCGGACGCCGGGCAGGAGCGCCGGATCACCCTCGCCTCGCGGTCCGGCAGCATCCCGGACGTCCGCACCGACCTCGGCACCGGCGAACTGCCCGAACTCCTGGCCGGTGCACGCCGGTTGCTGGCCCGTGGCAGCGTCAGCCTGCGCAGCATCCATGAACTCGTCGACGCCACCCTGCGGTCGGGCGGAACGAGCATGCGCGAGGCGCTGCGCCCGTACACCGATGCCTGGTCCGCGCCGGAGCTGATGCGCCACCGGCTGGAGAATCCGTTGCCCGGCGGCCTCGCGCAGCGCTGCGTCGGTGCTCTCACCCCGTTCTACTCGGAGCTGTGGCGGTCCCTTCCGGAGGCGAGCCGGCGCCTGTTCCTGCGCGACCACTACCGGACGTACAACTGCCTGCGCAATCCGATGCCGGTGACCAACGCGCACCGGCTGCTCGGCCTCCACGAGGAGGGCCGGCTCGGCTTCGCCAGGGGCATCACCCACGTCGCGGCGGCTGCGGGCGGCGGCTTCACCGCGACCTTCACCGACGGGCGCACCGGGCACTACGACGCGGTCGTCAACGCGGTGGGGCGCACGAACAACACGGCCGCCGCGTCCGCCTCCTCGCTGACGTCCCGGCTGGTGCGCAACGGCACCTTCGTCTCCCACCCGCTGGGCGGCATCCGGGTCGATCCCGGGACCAACCAGGTGCGGGGTTCCGCGGGAGCGGCGTTCCCCCGTCTCTACGTGCTCGGCGACCTGGCCTCGGGGGAGCACTTCCACGTGAGTTCCATGGAACTGGTCGCACGGCAGGCCGCCAAGGTGGCGGCGCAGCTCGTACCGGCCTCGGACCGCCTGCTGGTGGGGGCCGTCGCGTGAAGCAGGCCGGACTGCCGCGGGGGCTGGCCGTCTGCTTGATGTCACTGGTGTTCGTGCCTCAGCTGGCGCTCGCCGCCTACGTTCCCGCGCTGCCCGCCATCGGCAGGTCGTTCGGGGTCGGGCCGGGCAGCACCAGCAGCTCGCTCGTCGGCTACATGGCCGCGTACGCCGTGTGCATGATCCTCACCGGCAACCTGGCGGACCGCTACGGCTCCAGGCGCATCCAGCTGACGGGGCTCGTCGTCTTCACCGGTGCGTCCCTGCTCTGCCTGCTGGCACCCGGGTACGGGGTCTTCGTGGCGGGCCGGGTGCTGCAGGCGCTCGGCGCCGGTACGGGCACGGTGATCTCCCGCCTGTGGGTGCAGCGGGCGCTGCCCAAGGAGCAGCGGCTGCCCATGCTGACGGCGCTGTCCACCGTGATCGCGGTGACCCCGGCCGCGTCGCCGCCGCTGGCGGGCCTGGTCGTGGAACACACCTCCTGGCGTGCGCTGTTCGCCTTCATGGCCGTGCTCGGCGCGGTCACCGTCGGCGCGGTCGCCAAGCTCCTGCCGGCGGACGGCGGCGCCGCGGCCGAGGCCGCGGGCACCCCGGCCGGTTCCGTACGGCCGCCGGGAGGCCTCGCCGGGCTCGGCCGGGCATACCGCACGGTCCTCGCCAACCGTGACTTCACGGTGTTCGCCGGAGCCATCAGCCTCGCCTGGTGCACCTACTTCACCTTCACCACCTACTCCAGCGATCTCCTCCAGTTGCAGCTGGGTGCCTCGCCCACCCTCTACGGAGCGCTGTACACGCTGGTGATCACGGGGTACGTGGCCGGCAGCACCACGGCGAAGCGGCTGGGCAGGACGCGCTCGCTGGAGTTCATCGCGCGTACCGCCGCCGCGGTGGCGGCGGGCACCGCCCTGCTGATGCCGGTCACGGTGCACCTGTGGCCGGACAGCACGCTCAGCATCGTCCTGCCGATGGCCGTGTGCATGCTCGGCGTGGGCGCGCTGTTCCCGACCTGCCAGGCCGGGATGATGCGGTACGAGGGCGAGTACGCGGGTGCCGCTTCGGGGCTGTTCTTCTTCCTGCAGATGGCGTCGGGGGCCTGCTACACCGCCCTGACGGGCATCCCGGGATCTCCCGACGCCCCGATGCTCGCTCTGGCGATCGCCCTGCCGGCCCTGGCGTTGTTCCTGCTCTGCGTGTTCGCCCTGCGGAGCCGGCCGCGGGCCGGTCAGGAGGCTCCGGCCGTCCGGACCGCGGGTGCCGTGAAATCGGGCAGATCGTGACCAGGTGAAAGATTCCGGATGGATCGGGTGGCTTGATCGAGCCCGCCCGGACCGTGCCCGAATCGTGCCCGAGTCTCCGGAAGCCGACCGGCCGCCGCCTCATGCGGGGTGGCGGCCGGCCTTCTTCGGATGGAGGGTCTGACACAGCATGGCCACGGCCTTCCCGAATATGGCGAATTTTCTCCTTGTGTCCAACCGCTGGGGCCCCTATCAGCGCGCCCTAAGGTTAGGCTAACCTTCGCGGCGTGAATGTCGGTAAAGAGACCTCCGCGGCCGGACGCCCCCGCGGTCATGAACTGTCGGCCACGGGTGTCACTGTGGCCTACGAGGGCGCCGACGTCGTGCACGACGCGTCCTTGACGCTGCGTCCCGGCGAGGTGACCGTCCTGGTGGGCCCGAACGGCAGCGGGAAGTCGACGCTGCTGCGCACCATCGCGCGGCTGCAGCGACCCCGGACCGCCACGCTCGTCATCGACGCCGACACCGACGGCCTCGCGCTGTCCCCGCGCGAATTCTCGCGCCGCGTGGCCCTGCTGACCCAGGGGCGCCCCGCTCCCAGCGGGCTGACCGTACGCGACGTCGTCGAATTCGGCCGCTACCCGTACCGGGGCCGCTGGGGCAGAACGGACCCGGACGGCCGGGACGCCGTGGACCGCGCGCTCGCCATGACGGGCGTCGCGGAACTCGCCGAGCGCGGCGCCGAACACCTCTCCGGAGGACAGCTCCAGCGCGTCTGGCTGGCAGGCTGCCTCGCCCAGGAGACCGGCGTGCTGCTCCTCGACGAACCGACCACCTACCTCGACCTGCGCTACCAGATCGAGCTCCTCGACCTCATGCGCGACCTGGCCGACGACCACGGGATAGCCGTCGGCGCCGTCCTGCACGACCTCGACCAGGCGGCGGCCGTCGCCGACCGGATCGTGCTGCTCCGCGCAGGACGCGTCATCGCCGACGGCGACCCCGAAGACGTCCTGACCCCCGAGCGCCTGACCGACACCTACGGCATCCGCATCGAGGTCGGCACCGACCCCCTCACGGGCCGGCTGCGCACCCGCGCGATCGGCCGGCACCACACCAGAAGCGAAAGGCTCACCACCACCTCATGAGACGCCTCCTCATCACCGCAGCGGCCGCCACCGTCGCAGCCCTCACCCTGACCGCCTGCGGAACGACCGAGCCCGCCGCCGACGACGAGAGGAAGAACACCGCCGAGCGCATCACCCTCACCGACGCCACCGGCGCGAAGGTGGAGCTCGAGGGCCCGGCCAAGAAGGTCGTCGGAACCGAGTGGAACGTCGTCGAGAGCCTCGTCTCGCTGGGCGTCGACCCCGCCGGCATCGCCGACGTCAAGGGTTACAAGACCTGGAACACCGCCGTCCCGCTCAAGAACGACCCCAAGGACATCGGCACGCGCGGCGAGCCCAGCACGGACACCATCGCCGCGCTGAAGCCGGACCTCATCGTCGCCACCAACGACCTGCCGGCCGCCGCCCTGAAGCAGCTGCGCAAGGTCGCCCCGGTCCTGGAGCTGCGCGCCGCCGCCGCGTCCGACCCGATCGGGCAGATGACCAAGAACCTGGACCTCATCGCCCGGGCCACCGGCACCACCAAGAAGGCCGACGAGCTCAAGAAGCAGTTCCAGGCGAAGCTCGACGAGGGGAAGAAGGCCCTCGCCGACGCCGGTCGCGCCGGGGCGGAGTACGCCTTCGCCGACGGCTACGTCGTCTCCAACCAGGTCACGATCCGGCCGTACACCAGCGGCTCCCTCATCGGCGCCGTCAACGAGAAGCTCGGCCTGAAGAACGCCTGGTCGGTCAAGGGCGACGAGAGCTACGGCCTCGGCTCCACCGACGTCGAGGGCCTCACCAAGCTCGGCGAGGACGTGCAGTTCGCCTACATCGGCAGCGACGGCGACAAGAACAGCACGCCGTTCACCGGCGCCCTGGCCAAGGACTCCGCCTGGACGTCCCTGCCGTTCGTGGAGAAGGGCAACGTCCACCGGCTGCCCGACGGCATCTGGATGTTCGGCGGCCCCGAGTCGATGAACAAGTACGTCGACGCCGTCGTCGAGGCCCTGAAGAAGAAGTAGCGCCATGGCCGTCACCGCATCCCCTCCCGCCACCCGTCCGTCGGCGGCCGCCTCCCGGACGGGCGCGGCCGCGGTGACGGCCGCTCTGGTCCTCCTCGTCGCGGGCCTCGCGCTCGTCGACATCACCCAAGGCACCGCCTCCGTCGGCGCGCCCGAAGTCTGGAAGGCGCTCACCGGCCGGGCCGACCCCGCCGACGCCTCCGTCGTCGTCTCCTCCCGGCTGCCCAGAATGACCGCCGGACTGCTCGTCGGGGCCGTGCTCGGCATGGCGGGCGCCGCCCTGCAGGCGGTCAGCCGCAACGTCCTCGCCTCGCCCGACACCCTCGCCGTCAACGCCGGCTCCTACCTTGCCCTCGGCCTGGCCGCGGCCACCGGCGTCTCGCTCCCGCTGTTCGCCTCGTCCGCCGTCGCGTTCGCCGGCGGCCTCGTCGCGGCGGCCATCGTGCTCAGCCTGTCCGGCCTGGGCGCGGGCAGCGTCCGGCTCGTCCTCGCGGGCAGCTCCCTCACCCTGGGGCTCACCGCCGTCACCGAGGGACTGCTCCTGCTGTTCCCCCGGCAGACGGAGGGCCTCTTCCAGTGGAACCAGGGCAGCATCTCCCAGAACGGGTTCGACGGCGTCCTGCAGATGGCGCCGGTCGCCCTCGCCGGCCTCATCGGGCTGCTCCTCGTCGCCCGCCGGGTCGACGCCCTGGCCCTCGGTGACGACGCCGCCCGCGGCGTCGGCGTCCCCGTCCGCGCCACCCGGATCACCGTGGTCGTGCTCGCGGCGCTGCTCTCCACGGCGGCCGTCACGCTCGCCGGGCCCATCGGCTTCGTCGGCCTGTGCGCCCCCGCCCTCATCCGCCCCCTCGCCCGCAGGGTCCGCGCGTTCACCCGGGCGCGCGCGAGCCTTCCGGTCACCGGCCTGGCCGGTGCCGTGCTCGTCCTCGGCTCGGACGTGCTCCTGCGCACCGTCGTGCCGGCGGACGTCGCGGTCGCCGTACCGACGGGCGTCGCCACCAACCTCGTCGGCGCCGTGTTCCTCATCGTGATGGCCACCCGGGTCCGGGACACCGCGGGAGCCACCGCCTCCGAACGGCTGCGCCTCAGGAGCAGGGCCGTCTTCCTCACCACCACGGCCGCCCTGGTGGTCGTACTCGTCGGCGTCACCGTCGCCGCCGTGCTGCTGGGCGACAGCAAGCTGCTGCTCGGTGACGTGGTGAACTGGGCCCAGGGCAGGGCGGGCCGCACCGTCGGCTTCATCCTCGACACCCGCGTGCCCCGGGTCCTCGCGGCGCTCCTCGCCGGCGCGGCCCTCGCCCTGTCCGGGACGCTCGTCCAGGCCGTCACCCGCAACCCGCTCGCGGAGCCCGGCACCCTGGGCGTCTCCAACGCGGCCGCGCTCGGCGCCGTCATCCTCGTGACGACGGTGCCGTCGGTCGGCTCGTGGAGCCTCGCCGGCGCCGCCTTCGCGGGCTCCGCGATCGGTGCCGTCGTCGTCTTCGGACTCGCCGCGCGAGGCGGGTTCCGGCAGAACCGGCTCGTCCTCGTCGGCTTCGGCATGGCCACCGGGACCTCCGCACTGATCAGCATGCTCATCGTCCTCACCGACCCGTTCAACGCGACGAAGGCCCTCACCTGGCTGTCGGGCTCCACCTACGGGCGAACGCTCCCGGACGTCGTACCGCTCGCCGCCGTGCTCACCGTGGGGCTGTTCGTCGCGGTGCTGCGCCGCACCGAGCTCGACCTCGTATCGCTCGACGAGGACACCCCCAGGCTCCTGGGGCTCGATCTGGCGCGGGGCCGCCTGGGCTTCCTCGCGCTGAGCGTCCTGCTCAGCGCCACCGCCGTGGCCGCCGCGGGCACGATCGGCTTCGTCGGCCTCGTGGCACCGCACGCGGCCCGGGCCCTGGTGGGCCGTCAGCACGCGAGGGTCGTTCCGGTCGCCGTGCTCCTGGGCGCCCTGCTCGTCTGCGTCGCGGACCTGCTGGGCCGTACCGTCATCGCACCGGCCCAGCTGGGCGCCGGCCTGATGACCGCGGTGATCGGCACGCCGTACTTCCTCCACCTGCTGATGCGAGGCCGCCGCCAGGGCACGTAGGACACGTACGCCACCACCAGCGGAACGGCGCCGGGGAGCCCGAAAAGGGTTCCCCGGCGCCTGCTTTCCGGAAGAACGCAGGGCGCCCGACTAGACCGGGCGGGCCCGGGCCCAGGTGCGGTCCTCGGTGAGGTAGCCGTCGACCACGAGCCCCGCCTGCGCCAAGGCGCGCTCGAACTCCTCGTCCGTCAAGGGACAGGACAGGAACGTCTGGGTCCACCGCGCGTCCGGGAAGACGCACTCGACGTGGACGGACCGTACGCCGGGACGCACCGGATCGGAGGACACCACGCGGATCAGCCCGCCTTCGATCTCCCGCTCCTTCGGCAGGTCCTCGTGCCGGTCCGCGGCCTCCCGCTGGATCAGCACGCAGCCGTCGTCCGCGACATGCCGCCGGCACGCCCGCAGCAGCCCGTCGCGTACCCCGGGGCCGGCCGCATGGACCAGGAACGAGGCCAGCAGCACGACGTCGAAGCGTTCGTCGAGCTCCAGGGTCTCGATCGGGCTGCAGACGGTACGCGCACCGTGGATGTGCTCAAGCATCTCGGGCGATTCGTCCACAGCCGTCACCGTGAAACCTCTGCGGAGCAGAGGCCGCGTGATGCGGCCCGGCCCACAGCCCAGCTCCAGGACGCCGGCCCCGGCCGGGGCGGCACGTTCGACGATGTCGGGCTCGTCGCCCACCGGAAGCCGCAGGTACAGCTCGACCGGGCACCCGTCCGGGGTGATGGCCCCCGGGCCGCTCCCCGTGTATCCCTCGCGCACTGTGTGAGTCATAAATCCATCGGAACACGAGGGGAAGGGCGGGGGAAGAGCACGTCGCCGGGGCCGGGGGCCGCCCATGCGGAGGCGGGGGATCCGGAAGCCGGGATTCGGGGGCCGGGTCCGTAGAGTGCGGCCGTGGAAGAGATCCCCCCGTTCGAGTACGACGAAGGCCTGAGCGCCGTGCAGCGCGAGTTCGCCGACGTTCTCGCCGCCCGCGCGAACTCCTGGCCCGTGGACCCGCTCAGCACCGTCCTGCTGCCTCCTCCCCACACCCCGTACCGTCAGCTCCTGGTCTATGTGGACATCGACGATCCCGAACGCAACCAGGGCGTTCTGACCGTCGGCGCGCACTTCGACGGCGCCACCGTCCGCGCGGACAAGCTCCACAACCAGAACTTCACGCTCCCCGAGGCCGCGACCGGGTTCACCTTCGCAGCCACCGGCGGCCCGACGGAGGCGGCGAACCGTACGGCCGACTGGTTCGAGGCGGTCCTCGCGCGCCCTCTGGTCCGTTGCGAATGGCTGCACGCGGGGCGGACGTACGCCGTCCGCTACGAGTACGCCGACACGGGCCGGGGCCTGAGCGAGGGCTTCGAGGACGCACTCGCACCTCCCGCTCTACGGGAACGCCTGGTTGCCGAGGGCGTCGTCCGGGGGAGGGGACGGATCAACGGGGCCGGTTTGGGTGAACCGGACCGGGTCGTGCAGGTGAGAGGCAGGCCGCTCGCCGCGTAGGGCCTTCAGCGCAGTGTCTTCTTCAGATGGCCGCGCAGCTGGACGGCGTGGAACACCTCGAACACGCCCATGACCAGGAGGAAGATTCCCGTCACGACGGTCAGCGCGGCGATCGACCCGAAGGGCAGGTCGATCATCAGGATGCCGGCGACGACGTTGAGGAGGCCGACGAACACCTGCCAGCCCCGTGCCGGCAGATCCCTCGCCGAGAGTGCCACCCCCGTCAGCACCACCCCGCGCAGCAGCCAGCCGAAGCCGATCCACAGGGCGAGCAGCAGGACCGACTGCGCGGGGCCCCGGAAGGACACCAGCCCGAGCAGTACGCACAGGCCGCCGCTGACGAAGCCCAGGGCGCGCAGGGTGCCGGGAATGTGGGCGGCGAAGGCCCCGACGAGCTGCAGGACGCCGATCGCCAGCAGATACAGGCCGAAGAGGACGCCGACGACCATGAGCGAGGCTTCGGGCCATGCGAGCACGATGGCTCCCAGGGCCATCGCGGCGATGCCCGCGCCCAGCAGCGCCTGCCAGCCGGCGTACGCCAAGAGGCCGAGGCCCCCGGGGAGGCCATGGGGTTCGTGGAGCTCGTGGAATTCACGGTATGAGGAAGTCATGGCATCGCATCCCTCTTGATCTTCCTCCGTCCAGGTTCGCACACGTGCCCGACGGCGACAACGCGGGGAGACGGCGGCCCGGCCGCAGGCGTACGGCGTCCCCTCCTGCCACTGCCGGGCCTCGAAGCCCCGGTGAGCCGGGCGCGGGCGCGGGCCGAGGGCTCGGGGTTCTCCCGAACCGGCCGGCCGTGCTTCAGCGGGCCAGCCCGGCGGCGACCTCGGCGTTCGGGAGCCGGGCCAGGAGCGCACCGGGGAGGATCAGCTTGCTCCGGCGCACGCCGCTGCCGACGAGGACGTACGGAGCGGCGGCGACGGCCTCGTCGACGAGCAGGGGCCAGTCCTCCGGCAGCCCGACGGGGGTGATCCCGCCGTACTCCATGCCGGTCTCCGCCACGGCCGTGTCCATCGGCGCGAAGGACGCCTTGCGGGCGCCGAGACGCTTGCGCACCGCCGAGTTGACGTCGACGCGGGTGTTCGCGAGGGCGACGCACGCCGCGTGGGTCACCGCCTGGCCGCGTTTGGCGGCGACGACGACACAGTTCGCCGAGAGCTCCAGCGGGACGTCGTACGCCTCGCTGAAGGCCGCCGTATCGGCCACCTCCGGGTCGGTGTCGACGACCAGCACGGACTCCACGAGCCCGGCGTCGCCGCACTTCTCGAGCGCCATGGCCACGGACTTCGCGAGCAGGTCGGGTCGGCTGACGGCCGGCCAGCACTCGTCGAAGCGGCCGAAGGGAGCGGTCGGCGAAGAATGGATCACGGGGTCATCGTAGGCCGCGTGCCGGGCGGCGGCCCGCGCCGGGCGCCCGGCATGGGACCGCCAGGGCTCCCTCCGGGTCGCGCTGTGCCATCGGCGCGCCGGGGAGGCCGGGGAAGGCTTCGCCGGCGGCGTGCAACTCGCGGACGATGCGACGGCTCTAGGCCCGCTGTCGTTCCCGGAGGACGGCGATCGTGTGCAGACACCAGTCGCGGTTGCCTTCTTCGAAGGCCAGGCCGCGCCGGCAGGTCAGATAGGGGCCGATGCGGTCACCGTGACGCAGGAAGTCCTCCTCCGTCCGGTCGCCGCGCATGTCGCGCAGCAGTTTCGTGAACAGGTCGGCCTTGGCCCGGGCGAAGGCGGCGCGTTCGGTGAGCTGTGCGATCACGGGCTCGGCGTCGACGTGGTCGGCGGCCTGGACCTTGACCAGCAGGTCGTCGCGGATGAGGGAGGGCTTGGCGCTGGTGGCGGCGAACCGGGCCAGTTCCGCCCGGCCGCCTTCGGTGACGTGGAACAGGCGCTTGTTGGGGCGGTTCTCCTGGACCACTTCCCTGCCGGTGATGAGTCCGTCCTTCTCCAGACGGCTCAGCTCGGCGTAGAGCTGCTGCGGCTGGGCGTGCCAGAAGTTCGCCACGCCGAGGTCGAAGGACTTGGCCAGCTGGTAGCCGCTGAGCTCTCCCTCAAGCAGGGCCGCCAGCACGGCGTGCCGTAGTGCCATCGAGTGACCTCCTCCATGCGCTTCTGCCGTTCGCCTGCCGTTCGCCGCCGGATTCTGCCCATCGTAGTCATGAGAATGACTAGTCCTATGCATGGCTATGCGCATGGGTCGCGGTCCGGGTTCCGCTACCAGTTGCGCGCGGCTTCAGATCGCCGGCAAGCTCGCCGCGATGAGCGAGCTGCGGGAGCCGGTGCGGCTGGAGGACGTGCAGGCTGCTCACCCTGGCCCTGGAGGCGCGCCGAGGAGGCCCAGGCCGGCTTCGCCGAGAGGGCCGAGTGGGTGCTGCAGGATCGCCTCACTGCTGCCGGCGTACGGGTCCAGGAGGGCGAGCCGTGGGCGCCGAACGTCGTGGTCGACCGCAACCTGGTCACCGGCCAGAACCCGGCGTTCTTCCGCCCTCCTCGCCGCCGAACTCCTCAAGAAGCCGGTCTGACCCGGTGCCGTGACCCACCCGGCTCGGCGCGTTGAGGGTGCCGTGGGCGCCGAGCCGGGTGGGGGAGGGGCGATCGCAGGTCGCGGACTGCACGGGCGCCCCCGCGTCAGCAGGTGGTTACGGCTGGACCTCGGTCGGCTTTTCGGCGCGCAGGTCGCTGACGAAGCCGTCCTTGGCCACGCGCATCCAGTAGCCGTGCGCCCGGACGTCGGCGGGGATGCCGGAGCTGCGCTCCAGCTTGCGGTCCATCGAGGTGGTGCCGCTCTGGGCGTCCCGCTGGAAGGTGTAGGGGTGCCAGATGCCGATCTCGCTGCTGTAGAAGGGCTTGCGCTCCATCAGCATGACCTGGTCGGGGCTGCCCTGCGCCGGGGTCCAGTTGACGCGGACGGTGGCGGCGTCGAGGCGGTCGATCGACGTCACCGCCGGCGCCTTCGGGATCACCGAGGAGGCGGCGGGCTTGATGTCGTTGCTGCGGATCGTCCGCGGCACGGACGGGTCGTAACCGTCCGGGTTGTCCAGCTTCCCCGTGACGCGGAGCGCGGTGGGAGCCTGGCTCTGTCCGCCCGCGCACGCGTCGACCTGGACGACCGCGCGCCACTGGCCGGAGAACCTCACGAAGTCCTCCTTCTGGAGCGGCATCTCGCGGACGGTGCCGCCTATGACCGCGCTCACGGAGTAGACGTAGCGGGAGTCGTCGTCGCGGACCACCTGGTAGCTGCACCGGTCCACGGCCGCGGCGCGCGCGGTGATCGCCGCCTGGAGCGAGGGCGTCTTGGCGGCGGATCCGGCGGCGGGGGCCGACGAAGCCGCCGTTGCGACGCTTGCACCCGAGGCGAGGGCCCCGAGGCTCAGCGCGCACGTGGCGACGGCTGTGGCGATACGAGAAGGCATGGCATCCTCCGGTGGCATCCAACGGCTCCTGGGAGCCGACGATTAGGACGATCAGATCGCGTGCTGAGCCGCCCGCGGCCGCCTGAGTGACCTGGGCACGGATACGTCTCCGGCGCGGGACCTCCGGCCGCGGGTCGGCCTTGATCGGCATCACCGACCAGGACTGGACGCTACCGGCAGCCGATGGTCAAAAAGAAGTCAAAGAACTGTAATGCTCGTAACAGGGCCGGGCTTCTGGCCGGTTGAGGCGTCCGGCGGGTCGAGGTCGTTGCGCTCGCGCGTCAGCCCCAGCGCAGCCACGTCCAGAGCAGCAGCATCCCGCAGACCGCGACGAGGAGCTGGTTGGTCAGCCTGGGCTGCGGGCTCTGCTTTCCGAACAACTTCTCGTCCTCGAACGCCTTCCGCACTTCCTTACCGCGTCCGACGAGGCCGAGAGGAAACGCGAGCGTTGCCGTGGAATACATGGACAGCGCTGTTCCGAGGTCATGCCCCCTCAGTTTGGCGGCCGCCCCCAGGAAAACCACTCCGAGGAGAGGGATGCAGGCCACTTTGACTTTGGAATCCCGCGTGGGCGCGATAGGCACGCAGACGGCCAGGAGCAGCACTGTCACGATAGAGGCGATGATCCACCACGTGCCTATCGAGATGTGCGGAGGGTGCAACGTCATCTCCTTGACCGCCATTTCGGCGGATTGCTTGTCCGGGCCGGTTGATGGCCTTCTTCGCCTGCTTTCCTCCGACTGTACTATCCCGGAAGTCAGCGGTGATCGGTGCGCCTGCGCGCTTTGGGCGCGGCTGCGGGAATCGACGGGCGACCGGCCTCCGATCGGGGCCGGCCGTACGAAGCCGCCGCCGATCGGGGGTAATCGGGGGAACGCACCCGTGCCGTGCCGATGGAGTGCCACCCCGGTACAGAGCGCTTTCCGGCCAGCAGAGGTAATGACTCGGCCAAGCCCGTGAGCAGTCATACCGGCGCCTTCTTGGCGTGCACCCGCTGCGGCAAAATGCGCGATGTCACTGGCAATTGCGGGCTGTGTGGCCCCACCTCGTTCCGCGCGGAACGGCTCCGGGGTCCCGCGGTGCCACCGCTACGGGGGTGTGGTCTTGGCAGTGCTGTCCTTACCGATACGGCGCATGCGAGTACTGCGGCGGCAGGGGACGACCGAGGTGGGATCGGGCCTGCAGCGGGCCCAATCCTTCATGATCGTGGCCACTTTGCTCTACCGGGCGAGCCATCTGACCGTGGGCGTCCTCGCCGTCGTCCATCGCCGGTCGCACCTTCCCCTGCAGTACGTGGGATTCGCCGTGGCCCTTGGCGTCAGCGTGCTCGTCTACGGCACGGCTCTGCGGCGCGGCTGGTTCGACCGGCGGCACATCTGGGCGGACGTCCTCGTGACCGGGTGCGTGCTGCCCCTGGCCCTGTGCGCCTGGGGCGGGGTGCGCGAGCCCGCCACGATCGGCTGGGCGATGCTGCTCGGCGGGTCGGCGAGCGCCGTCGCGGCCATCGCCCTCGAACGGCTCCAGGCCCTCGCCGTGGTCGCGCTCCTCGTGGTGACCCACCTCATCGGCTACCAGGCGGTGGACGCGAGCCCCGCCGTGATCGTCGGCCATCTCAACTCGCTGGTGTCGTCGGCGATATTGACCTGGGCCTTCAGGTGGTACCTGCTCCGCCAAGGACGCCTCCTCGACCAGGCCAACGCCCGAGCGCTGGCAGCCGAGGCGCACAAGGCCCGCTACGCCGAGCGGCTGGAACACCACCGGGCGCTGCACGACACCGTCCTCGCCACGCTCACCACCCTGGCGTCCGGTGGGATCGACGCCAACGCCCCCGAGGTGAGGGAACGTTGCGCCCGCGAGGCCGCGTACCTGCGCCGGCTGATCCAGCAGACCGCCGACGAGGTCCACCACCGGGAGATCGGCACGGCCCTGGAGGAGGCGGTCGGCTCCGTCGAGAGCCTTCAGCTCCGTGTCACCGCCCAGTACCACGACCTGCCGCAGGTGCCGCCCGAGGTCGCCGCGGCTCTCGGCGACGCCGTGCGGGAGGCGCTCAACAACGTACGGCGGCACGCGGGCACCGGACACGCGTACCTCACCGCGACCGGGGACCCGGACGGGGGAGGGGGTGCCGTCGTCACCGTCGTCGACCGGGGGCCGGGATTCGACCCCGAGCGGTACGAGCCCGGCCTCGGGCTGAGCGGTTCGGTCCACGGCCGGATGGCGGAGGTGGGGGGCCGCGCCGTCGTGGACACCGCCCCCGGCGAGGGCGTGCGCGTGGAGCTGAGATGGCCCGGGTGATCACTGTCGCGGTGGTCGACGACGACCGGATGCTCCTGGACGGCCTGCGGGCCTGGCTGGGCAGGGTACCGGAGCTGCGGCTCGTGGCGACCGCCGCCACCGTCGGGGAGCTCCTCGGCGCACCGGACGCGCACCTTCCATGCGACGGTCACCGGCCGCACGGCGCGCACCCTCCCCACGACCCGCACGTTCCGCACGACCCTCACCTCCCGCACGACCCTCACCTCCCGCACGACCCGGACCTTCCGCACGCCCCTCACTTCCCCTGCGACACGCGCCTTCCGTACGGTTCCGGCGGGTCCGGGTACACCCCGGCCGACGTCGTCCTCCTCGACCTCCTCCTGCGGGACGGTTCCGTCCCCACCGACAACATCCGGCGGCTGCTGCGCACCGGCAGCCGCGTTCTGATGATCAGCACGGTGCCGGACCGCTCCGCGATCATCGAGTCGATCCGGGCAGGCGCCGACGGCTACCTGACCAAGGACCACGATCTGCCGACGCTCGTCGCCGCCGTCAAGGACCTCGCGGAGGGCCGCAGCGCCCACTCCGCGGAACTCGCCTTCGCCTGCGCCTACGACAACAGCCCCGCCCGCCCCAGGCTCTCGCCCCGGGAGCGGCAGATCCTGCTCGACTACGCCTCCGGAATGACCCTCAAGTCCGCAGCCCGGCGCGCGGGCATCACGATCCACACCGCCAAGGACTACCTGGACCGGGTCAAGGCCAAGTACCAGCAGGCGGGCCGCCCCACGTACACCAAGCTCGACCTGGCCCGGCGAGTGCGGGAGGACAGCCTCGAAGGGAGCTGACCACCCGGCGCAAGCCCCCCAAACAGACGGCTTCAGAGGCGCTCGCGCCCTTCATAACGTCATCCCCGGGCGGCGCCTCGGACGGCCCGCCGGGAGGGGGACGAGCCGGTGTCCGAATGCTGGCCGACGTTGCCGGACGACGCTTGTACGGCCTGTACTGCCCGCACTGCCTGTACCGCCGCGGAACCGGGAGGCGGCCCGGACACGGGGCTAGGGGAACTCATCGGCCGCGAAACCGAGATGGGAAGGGTCGTGGCCCTGCTGGCCGCCGCCCGGTCCGGGCGGGGCGGCGCGCTCGTCGTCACCGGCGAGCCCGGCGTCGGCAAGACCCGGCTCGCTGCCGAGGCCCTCGCCGTGGCGGCCGAGGCGGACATGGTCGCGGTAGGGGGACGGGCCGCCACGGTGGGCTCGCCCGTCCCGTACCGGCCCCTGGTCGAAGCGCTGCTCCTGCTGGCCCGCGCCGGCCTGCTCCCGGACCCGGACGAGCTGGGCGGCTACGGGCCGGTCCTGGCCCGGTTGCTGGGCGACACCCAGGACGGCGCGGGCCCCGGCACGGGCGGCCCTGGCACGGCGTCGCCCATCGTGGTCGCCGAAACGACGCTGCGCCTGCTCGCCGTCGTCGGAGGGCAACGGGGCTGCCTGCTCGTCCTCGACGACCTGCACGACGCCGACGCCGGGACGCTGGCGGTCGTCGAGTACCTCCTGGACCACATCGGCCACCAGCCGGCCGTGCTCCTGCTCATCGCGGGGCACGGACCCTGTGAGGCGGCCGACCTGGCCGCGCGGGCGCGTCAGCGCGGGGCCGCGGAGGTTCTCGGCCTGCGTCCCCTCAGCCGCCCCGACGTGCGCCTGCTCGTCGCGACCGAGCTGGGCATCGCCCCGGCGGACGTCTGCCCCGAACTCGTCGAGCGCGTCGTGGCCGGCAGCGCCGGGATCCCGTTCGTGGTCAAGGAGCTCGTCCACGACCTCGCCGGCGGCCCATCCCTCCACGCCGCCCGTACGCCGCCCGTCCCCTCCACCGTCGCGGACGACGTCAGACGCCGGGCCGGGAAGCTCGGCCCGCTCGGCGCGGAGTTCCTCGGCATGGCGGCCCTGTTCGGTCAGCGCTTCCCGCTGCCGGTGCTGGAGCACGCGATCGGCCGTGACCACGGGGAGTCGTCCGCGATCCTGCGCGCCGCGGTCGCGTCGTGCCTGATCACGCCGGACGGCCCGGGCACGCAGTGGTACACCTTCCGCTACCGGGCGGCGGCCGAGGCCGTGCTGGACGGTCTCGGGCCGGGCGAGCGTGCCGGGTACGCGCGGCGGGCGGTGCACGCCCTGACCGCTCTCCACCCCGGGCTCCCCGGATCCTGGTGCGCACATGCCGCCCGGCTGCACGAGCACGCCGGCGACACCCGGGAGGCCGTCCGCCTGTACTGCGAGGCGGCCGGGCGGGCGATGCGCGAGGGAACGGTGGAACGGGCGGCGGTGCTGCTGGCCCGGGCCCACCGCCATCTCGGGCCCGGCACCGCACCCGAAGTACGTGCCACGACGCTGGAGGAGTTGCTGGACGCCGTCGTGTGCTCGGGGCGATTCGACCTGCTGCCTGCGCCGGCCTCCGTTATGGAGAGCCTGGACACCTTGGACACCTTGGATGCCCTGGACGGTGACGGCGACCAAGGCAGCGACGGCGCCACCGGCGACGAGCACGCCGTACCCGCCCGGCGCCGCGCCGCGCTCCACGCCCGCCTGAGCGACATCGCCGCCCTGAGGGGCCGTCCCGCGGAAGCCCTGCGGCACCTGGAAACCGCCCGGAGGCTGCTCGGGAGCCACCCGACCGATGACCACGCCACCCTGGTGGACATCGCCGGGGCCCGCGTGGAGCTGAGCCGGCCGGCCCCCGACCGGCTCCGCACCGCCGCCCGGTTGACCCACCGGGCCCTGGACACCGCCCAGCGCGCCGGACTGCCGGACCGGGCGTGCACGGCGCTGCTGCTGCTCGGCCAGCTGGCCCGGGAACGGGACGAACTGCTGGCGACAACCCACTTCGGACAGGCTCGTGCGATCGCCCTCGCTCACCGGCTCCCCGTGCACCGCATGTCCGCCGAGGTGCACCTGGCCGCTGCCGCGGCGAGTCTCGACGGCCGGCCGGAGCGAGTCGAGCAGACCCGGCAGGAGGCCCTGCGGATGGGCCTGCGACCGCTGGCGCACGAAGCCGGCTTCGTCCTCGAGCTGGAGCGGATCCGGCGCTGCGAGTTCACGGCGGCCCGGGACCGGATCCGCGAGGGGGCCGCCGATGCGGAACGCCGGGGACTGGTCCGCTCCCTGGCCATGCTGCGGCTCGCCGAGGCCGTACGGTGCGCCCACCAGGGCAGGCGGACCGAAATGGAGGAGGCGCTGGAGCGACTGGCTCCGCTCGTCGACGCCGCACCCGGCGTAAGAGCCATGTCGTACGGGCCGGCGCGGGCGTTCTGCTCGCTGCTGGAAGAGCGGCACGACGCAGCCGGGCAGGAGTTCGCGCAGGCTCTCGCCTACGACGCCGAGAACCCCGCCACCGGCGACTTCGGCAAACACGGCATCATTCTGCTGCTCGGCGTCCTGGCCGGACGCATGGGCCGGAGGCACTACGCCGGCGTCATGGAGACGAGCGCCGGCGGCACCCGCTGGAACCACCAGTTCACCGGCCTGGCCCACGCCGTGCTGCTCGGCCGGGAAGGCCGCTGCGACGAGGCGACGGCCGCCGCGGGCAGGGCCCTGGAGGCGGCCGCACCCTACCCGACGGCGCGCCGCCTGTGTCTGCGCCTGGTCGCGCAGGCGGCGTACGAGGACGGCTGGGGCGCGCCGGTCGAGTGGTTGCGCGAGGCGGAGGAGTACTTCCACGGTGCCGGCCTCCGGGCGGTCGCCGGTGCGAGCCGGGCCCTGCTGCGCGGAATGGGCGCTTCGGTCCGGCAGCGGCGTACGGGCACGGAGCAGGTGCCGCCGGAACTGCGCCGCTGCGGCATCACCGTCCGCGAGTTCGAGGTGGCCCGGCTGGTCGCCGAGCGGATCGCCAACAAGGACATCGCCGGACGTCTGCACATCTCGCCGCGCACCGTCGAGAAGCACGTGTCGAGCCTCCTCCAGAAGACCGGCCACCCGAACCGTAGAGCGTTCGCCACCGCCACCCGCGACCTGGTTCCGTAAGGCTCGCCGCCCGAAGGCCCCGTTTCCGTGCCACCTCCCCGGGGGCCTGGCCCGGGGAGGCCTAGGGGAGCGCGGCGGCCCCGGCCAGGGTCACCACCCGGTCGAAGCGGCCGTCGAGCTCCTCGTCCCCGTGGTGCACGACGAGCAGGGCGCGCCCCTCGGTCCGCTCGCGCAGCATCCGGAGCACCAGCGCCTTGCCGTGCTCGTCGAGGTTCGCGAACGGCTCGTCGGCGAGGTACGCGTCCGCGTCCTCGCACAGGAGCGCGGCGACTCCGGCCCGCTGGCGCTGGCCGGAGGACAGCTCCGAGGGCAGCTGGTCGGCCGGCCCGTCCAGGTCCATCGCGGCGCGGAGCCGCTCGTCGGGGACCAGGTCGCGCACGGGCAGCGGGGGCAGGTTCACCGGTGCGGTCAGGCTCGCCACCCTGGGCGGCAGGGTGACCGACCCGGCATCGGGGGCGAGCGTTCCGGAGATGATGCGCAGGAGCGTGGTCTTTCCGCAGCCGTTGGGGCCGCGGAGCAGCACGTGCTCGCCGGCGCGCAGCTCGAAGCCGTCGATCGACACCTCGGCCTCGACGCCGTACCCGACCCGGGCCCCGTGGACCCGCACCAGGGCTCCTTCGTCGTGGTACGGACGCTCCCGGGAGTCCCGCAGCGACTCGATCCGCCTGAGGACGGCGGTGCTCCGGCGGGCCTGCGGGATCATGTTGACGAGGTCGAACATCCCGGTCACCGCCCGCCACAGCGAGTTCACGAAGGCGAGGAAGCTGCCGAACGACATCCGCCCGGAGAAGACGAAGAAGGCCCCGACGACCATCGACGCGGTGTCCGACAGGTTCATGACCAGGTCGCTGAGGGTGCGCTGCCTCTGGGACAGGCGGAAGTTGACGAAGGTGATGCCGAGGAATCCGCGCAACGCCTCCTGGTTCGCCGCGCGGGTGCCCGGCAGCAGCGACGGCAGACCGCGCAGCGCGGGGAAGGCCTCCAGCGTCCGGGTCAGCACGTTGACGTACCGCGCCTCCGCCTCGCGTTCGGGCCCGGTGTTCTTCTCGATCCGCTTGCCCAGCCGGTTGCTCACGAGCACCAGCGGCGGCACGATCACCAGCAGGATGAGGCTCGCCTGCCAGGACAGGTACACCAGCACCCCCAGGAAGACGCCCGACGTGACCGCTTGGCGCGCGATGCGGAGGGAGACGTCGACGGCCGGCAGGACGCCCTGGGAGACGTCGTTGTGGATGCGGCTGACGTACGAGGCATTCCCCGCCTCCGACACCTTGCGGCCGTCCAGGCCGAGCGTGCGGCCCAGCAGCTCCGACTCCAGCACCAGCGTGAACGCGTTCTCGAACCGCTTGCGGCGGCAGGCGATCCAGTACCCGGTGCCGTTGAGGGTCAGCCCCAGCAGGAGGTAGCCGAGGCCGAGGACGAGGAACCGCCCGAAGTCGGCGGTCAGGATCGCCTGGTCGAACAGGGCCTTCAGCAGCAGTGGATGCAGCAGGGCCTCCAGTCCGCTCGTGCCGGCCTCGGCGACGAGGATCACCACGTACGGAGCCCGGTGGCCCCGCAGGGTGCGCCAGAGCTGCTTCACCGCCCGGCCTCGTCCAGCAGGAAGTCGGCCGGGCCTCCGGTGTTCACGCGGTGGAGCACCCGCAGCACGCCCGCCGAGCCGGTCAGGTAGTCGGTGGAGCAGCGCAGCAGCCCCTCGCCGGGAAGGCCCAGAAGGGTCCGGCCGTCCTCGCGCGGCAGCGCGAAGCGTTCGGCGGGCTCGAACAGGAAGACCCTCCGGACGAAGTTGAGCTGCCGCAGTGCCGTATCGCGGTACGAGCGGTCGCCGGTGAACTCCGCCGCGTCCAGCAGGGCGTCCGCGACCCCGCTCATGCCGAAGCCGTACCCCGGCAGCACCGCGTACCTGACGTCCAGGCCGCGCAGGACCGCGCGTGCCGCGTCGTGGTCCCCGTAGCGCAGCAGCACCTGCGCCACGCCCGCGGATCCCACCTCGACGTACGGCTCCATGGTCCCTTCGTGCTCGAACATGATCGGGCCGTCGCCGTCGCCGTCGCCGTCGCCGTCGCCGTCGCCGTCGATGGGCTTGGCGTGGGCCATCTCCCAGGCGAGCGCCTCCCGCCCGAGCCGCAGATAGTGCTCCTCTCCCGTGACCTGGTGTATGCGCAGCAGGAACATCGCGACACCGGCCTGCCCGAAGCCCAGGCCGGTCAGCGGCCCCTTGGCGGAGAATTCGTTCAGCCAGTGGGCGCGCCCGCCGTCTCGCCGCGCCGTGTCGCAGAGCACGCGCGCGCACTCCTGGGCCGCGGCCAGATCGCGCGGGTCCTGGCCGTGAAGGAAGAAGCGGAGGTTCGTCATCCCCACGCCGGCGAGGCCGTAGTAGAAGGTGTGGTCGCCCTTCTCCACCGCGCGCCGGTTGGCCTGGGCCAGCAGCTCCCTGGCCTGTGTCCCGAGTCCGAGCGAACCGGCGGCCCAGGCGATGCCGGACAGGCCGTTCATGAGGCCGTCCGGGTACTGCGCCACGTCGATGCCCGCCAGCTTCTCGCTCAGCCAGTCGTGCCATTCGGGCCGGATCGCGATGCCGGAGGCGTTCAGCGCCCACAGGACGCCGCTCGCCCCGAAGCCGAGGCTCAGCGGGTTGGTGACGTGGGCGAAGGGGTCCACGGGGAAGAGGGTGTTCCGGCCGGGGTCCGCGACGGCCTCGACGAACGCGGCCACCCCCGCCTCCGCGTCCACCAGCCCCAGCCGCTCCTCGACGACCGGGCGCGGCGGTGCGGCCTCGACCCGGCGGAGCAGGTCCGCCTCGTCCTCCAGGGCCTCCAGCACGCCGGTGAGGCCGATGCGGTTGCGGGCGAGGTCGGTGATCAGCCGGTGAACCCGCTCCGGCCAGCCCAGGCCCTCGGTGATGAAGATCCGGTACAGGTCGAGGACGTCCTCGCGCAGGTACGACATCGCCGCGATCGGGAAGACGAAGTACGCCATGGTGGACGCGAGGGCGTACCGGTCGCCTT
Organism: Streptomyces aureoversilis; assembly: GCF_042657885.1. Taxonomy (NCBI): domain Bacteria; kingdom Bacillati; phylum Actinomycetota; class Actinomycetes; order Kitasatosporales; family Streptomycetaceae; genus Streptomyces; species Streptomyces aureoversilis. Next base: position 379,009 of record NZ_JBHSKJ010000004.1, on the reverse strand, counting down.
CCGGCCCGTACGCCTTGAAGCGGTTGCGGGAGAGGCTGAACCCCGGCGTGTACAGCTCGACGGGCTTGTTCAGGTCTGCTGTGCCGGCACCGGTGCCGGCCAGCCGGCAGGCCTCCAGGTCGACGATGGTCACCTCGTGGGTGTCCGGGTCGATGAGCAGGTTCGCGGCGGTGAAGTCGGCGAGGATCACACCGCGGTCGTGCGCGGCCCGGATCGCGCGCGCCAGCCCGCGGAAGACGGCGAGGAAGAGCCGCAGGTACGCGCGCGACCGCTCGACGTCGAACCCCGGTCGCGCGAGAGGGTTGTGTTCGAGCAGCACCGAGCGCATGTCGGTGCGGTCGATGAACTCCTCGGCGATGTAGTGGTGCTCCCAGTGGCGGAACCTCGCGACCGGAGCGGGGAACGCACCGACGTCGGCCAGCCGGTTCAGGAACATCCACTCGCGGTCGAGGATGTCCACCGCGTCGTGGTCCTGGCGGGGGTTGAGGTTGGTGTACGGGCGGGCTTCCTTGAGCACCACCGGCCGGTCGTCGTTCGCCGTGTCCTCGGCGGTGTACACGCCGCCGCTGTTGGAGAACTGGAGCGCTCCGGTCACCCGGAAGCGGCCGCCGAGCAGGCCGTCCCCGTCATCCGCCTCGTCCTCGCCGGCGGGCTTCCAGTCGCCGAACGGCCAGGGCGCCCAGTCCGGGTGGGCGTACCCCGGGCGCCGGTCGTCCGGGACGGGGCCGTCCGGTCCGAGGATCCGTGGCAGGCGCCGCCCGAGGACGTCGACGGTGTGGGTGTCGAGGAACTGGCCGTAGCGGAAGTAGAGCGCCTTGCTGTCCCGGTAGCGCAGGTCCGACAGGACGTAGGCCCCCTCCATGCCCTCCAGGAGGCGGGCCAGGCCGGCCAGGCACGCCCTGAACTCGTCGTCATCGTGCGGGTAGACGGTGACGAGCTTGCCGCCGCTGCCCCGGGACATGGCCTTGGAGTTGAGCATCTCGAACACGTTGAGGTCGAGAGCGATCTTGAAGTCGACCGCGTGCTCCGTCAGGTACCCGATCACCGAGGCGGCGACCTCGCGCACATGGCGGTGGCCCGACGACACGTGGATCTTCCAGCCTTGCGCCGGCAGGTCCGGGGCGTGCCGGTGACTCCACCAGATGCCGCTGCGGACGAACCGGGCCCGTACCTTCTCGTCGAGCCCGGAGAGGAAGTGGTCCGCGCTCGGCTCGTAGAAGACGTCGAGCGGGTCGAAGAACAGCGTGTCGTTCCACGCGAAGAGGAAGCGGTAGACCCATCGTTCGTTGCGCATGTCAGCCTCTGTGATCCTGCGAGGGCCGCGGGCGCAGCGGCCGGTGGGAACGGCGGAGTCCGTGCGGAGGCTCGGCACACCCCCGCACGGATCCGTCAGGTCACTCCGGGGTACCCGGGTCTTCCATGGACCTGCAGCAGTTGCTGCCGCTGCTCGTCAGGCTGACGGTGGCAGCGGCGCTCTGCGTGGTGCGGGCCTCCATGTTCTGCAGCTTGAGGACGCTCATCCGGATCACCTCCTCGGAGGGTCGAGTGCGCGGGACGCGCGGCTGAAGTCGGTGGTGCACCGGCCGATCGGCACGCCTCACTCAACGCCATCCGCGTCACCCGTACATGGGTGCTGCCCGCGCATCATCACGCCCCGCGCCCCCACGGAAGGCCTGCCCTTCCGGTGGGGCGAATGGTGGTGGTCACCACGCCTGCACAGACAGGTGGAGGGGTTCTCCCGCCGGAGCGGGAGAACCCCTCCACCCAGTGCTCTTCAGGGGGTGACGACGTCCGTCAGCCGAAACACCCGAGCGTCTCGTCGAAGCCCGCGCAGTGCCACTTGCCCCACCAGTAGCAGCCCTCGCCCGTCACCTTCAGGCACTTGTTGTCGCCGAAGATGCCCACGGTGAGCTTGCCCCAGACGACTCCCAGGCGCTTCTCCCAGCTGACGCTGTTCATCTTGGAGGTGAGGTGGAAGCCTTCCGACCAGATCACCTTGCCGGAGAGCTTGATTCCCACTTCGGCGCGGGCGGTCCACTCGCTGCCGCCGCTGAACTCGAGGCCGCCGTAGACACTGATGGGGCCGATGACCTGGAACTCCCAGGGCTCCCACCTGTCGGTCTCGCCGGACACCGACTTGATGATCGTGGGTGGCTCGACGCCCTCGGCCTCGAAGCGCTGGGCCTCCGAGATGAAGTGCTGTTTCACCTCCTCGGCGGTGGTGGCGGGCTCGTCGTCCTTCTTCCGTTCGTTGATGGCCCGGGCCAATTGGTCCCAGACACCGGGGTCGATTCCTTGGAGTCCGGTAGCGGGATCGGTTGCCATGGTCCCTTTCCCTCCGCGGTAGGTGGTGCCACGCGCCAGGCGTGTGTACTGCACACCTGCCCGGATCGGCCGATGCAAGCCTCGGACGTCATCCATTCACAACAAAGCATGAAGATTCGCTCATGAGTGTGCGGCGCGAAGGGTTGATCTCTTCGCTCTTCATGCCCCGGTCACACTCCGGCGCGGCCGTACGCGTCGGGGCGCCCCCGCAATCTCATGCGCCACGGATCACGCGGCCGGGACGTGGTCCGGCAGGCCGGCAGGCACCCGCATCTCACCCGTGCGGGACGACGGCGACGGGGCAGGCCGCGTGGTGCAGCGCCGTGTGGCTGACGCGGCCGAGGTGCAGTCCCCGGTGGTCATGCCGCCGGGAGGCGCCCAGCACCAGCAGGTCGGCGTCGGCCGACGGCTGGAGCAGCGCCTTGTGGGCGGGTCCTTCGACGACCGTGCGCCGGATCGTGACCTGGGGATACTCGCTCTGTGCCGCGTCGAGCACCTCCTCCAGGACGTCGGTGGCCTGCTCCGCGTAGACGCGTGCGCTCTCGTCCAGGACCGTGAGCGGGTCCGTGGGCTGTTGCGGCGCGCGCCAGGCCCGTACGGCCTCGACCTCGCATCCGCGCCCTTCGGCCTCGCGCAGGGCGAAGCGCACGGCGGTGGCCGCCTCCTCCCCTTCCTCGACCCCGACGACGACCTTGTGGGCCGTGCCGCGTATGTTGCGCTCCTCTCCGCGGACGACCGTGACCGGGCAGTGCGCGCGGCCCGCCACGGCGAGACTCACCGATCCCAGCAGCATTCCTCTGAGCACTCCCCGCCCCGAGGAACCGGTGACCAGCGCGGCTGCCTTCCGTGACTCGTCCACGAGCGCATCCGCAGCGTCGCGCGGTACCGTCACCGCATCCACCTGCACGTCCGGGTGCAGCTGTCCGGCGCGCTGCCGGGCGACGGCGATGACGCGCTCCGTCATGAGCTCGTCCGCGGGCCGTTCATCATTGAACGACGGCACGGGTCCTTCGTAGCGCTCCCACAGCGAGGCGTGGACGACGCGCAAGGAAAGCCCGAAGCGAGCGGCTTCCTCCACCGCCCAGGCGAGTGCCACGAGGCTGCCGTCGGAGCCGTCGACACCGACGACCAGAGGAAACTCCATCACTTCCACCGCCTCGCGCCGAAAGGGTTCCGTTCCTTCCCTTCCATGATCCTGCTTTACCGGTGATTGCGTCACAGGCCGCCCGGCGACCCCCGCCTCCCCACGCCGCGTGAGGTTCGAACCCGCCCGCGCAGGGCGTGCGGGGAACCCCACCTCCGCACGCCCGGGCCACCGGCTTCCGAGGGCGCGGTTCCGAGCCCACTATCAGGGCGAAGGCTGAAAACGAGAGAGGGAAACCCGTGAAATCGAGGAACTTCCGCCTCGCCCCGGCGGTGGCGGTGGCCACCGCGGGACTGCTGTTCGCCGGCGCGGCGGGGACGGCCGTCGCGGCTCCGTCGGACGAATCCCCGCCCCCGGCGAGCAGCGCCCCGAGCGAGGAGGCGCAGACCGACTGGAAGCCGGGCGCCTGGTACGACGACGAGGCGGCCTGCAAGAAGGCCGGCGAGCAGGGCAAGAAGGACAACAAGTGGCGTGAGTACCGCTGCAAGCGCGAGGAAAAGCACCCGGGCCAGTACGACCACCAGTGGCATCTGTACTACCGCGCTTAGCAGAGCGGAACGGCCGGTACGGCGCCGTGCCCTCCAGGTGACGCCTGGAGGGACGTGCGGCCCGGGCGGTGCCGCTCACGCGATGGCGCACGCGAGACGGCGCCCGCTCCCGAGCGGTGAGGCGCCCCGCGGCGTCCTGCAGCGGGGGGCCGGGGCGTGCACTACGCGGCCGGGGCCAGGCCGAGGGCGCTGCCGGTCAGTTCGTAGGCGTGCCCCGCACGCAGCACCGTGGCTTCGCCGAAGGGCCGTCCCATCAGCTGCATGCCGATCGGCATGCCCGCCGCGTCCCGGCCGACCGGCACGGTCAGCGAGGGGATGCCGGTGATGTTGGCGGGGGCCGACAGCCGCACGTAGGCGTCGGAGACGCTCTCCACGCTCCCGTCGCCCCAGGTCACGGTCGACCGGCCGGCCTCTACGGCGGTGAGCGGCACGGTCGGAGCGGCGACGACGTCGACCGTCTCCAGCATCTCCCTCCACGCCTGCCGCATGAGGGTGCGGGCGCGCTGGGCCCGGAGGTAGTCCCCGGCGGACATGAGCTCGCCCGCCTCCAGGAGCACGCGGACGTCGGCCGCGTACAGGTCGGGGACCGCCCGCAGGGTCCGCTCGTGATAGGCGGAGGCCTCGGGCACCATCAGGCCCCACTGGGTCGGCTGGATGTAGCGCGTCATCGGGATCTCGACCTCGACGAGCCGGGCGCCGAGGTCCTCCAGCCGGCCGATCGCCCGGCGTACGGCGGCTTCGACCTGAGGGTCCACCCGCTCGAAGTAGTAGTTGCCCGGCACACCGACCCGAAGCCCCGTCAGATCCGCTTCGGCGCCCGGCCGGTAGTCCACGGGCGGAGCCGCGACGGACGCGGGGTCGCGCGGGTCGTGCCCGGCCAGGGCGGCCAGGACCAGGGCCGCGTCCTCCACCGTGCGCGTGAGGGGACCGACGTGGTCGAGCGACCAGGCCAGCGAGGTCACGCCGTACCGGGGCACCAGCCCGTACGTCGGCTTCAGGCCGACGACTCCGTTCAACGCGGCGGGGACCCGGATCGACCCCCCGGTGTCGGTGCCCAGGGCGAAGGTGGCGGCCCCCGCGGCCACGGCGACGGCCGAACCGCCGCTGGAGCCGCCGGCCACCCGCTTCGGGTCCCAGGCGTTGGCGGTCTGAGGGGTGGTCAGGCCGTAGGCGAATTCGTGGGTGTGGGTCTTGCCCACGAACGCCACGCCGGCCGAGGCGAGGCGTGCGGCGACCGTGCTGTCGGTCTCCGCCCGGTGGCGCGCCCGCACCCGGGAGCTCGCCGTGGTGGCCATCCCGGCCACGTCGATGAGGTCCTTCAAGCCGGCGGGTATGCCGTGCAGCGGGCCTCTGGGCGCGCCACCGGCGATCTCGGCCTCCGCCTTTCGCGCCGCCTCCCGTGCGTGGTCCGCCGTCACCGTGGTGAAGGCCCTCAGGCGCGGCTCGACCCGCTCGATGCGCTCCAGCACCGAGTCCACCAGCTCGACGGGCGAGATCCGCCGGGTGCGTACGGCCTCGGCCGCGCCGGCCACGGTCAGTTCGTAGGGCTCGTTCGGCTCGTACGGCTTGTGCTGCTCATGCGGCTGCATCGTGCTGCTCCCATCCCGCGTGGTACGCGGCGGACGGCGGTGTGTCGCCGAAGTCCAGCTCGCGCAGGACGGAGACGACGGAATGGATGTGGTCGGCGGTGGCGGCCACTCCCGCGTGGCGGTCCCGGACCAGCGGAAGCCCGGATCGTGCGGCCCAGCGGGCGGCTTCGGGGGGAGTGAGGTCGGTGAAGGACATGCGGTGCCTTCCTGAGCGCTAAAGCTAACAGCTTGCGTTAGTGGACGGTAGGGCCTACGGTCGCTTAAAGCAAACCAATGGCTTTTGTTGTGAAGGTCCGTCATCCCGGCCCTCTTTGGGCCGCTGGAAAGGAAGCACACGCATGCGCACCGCACAGCTCACCCGGCCGGCCCCGTCCTCCGGAGCCTCCGGGGCCGCCGCAGCCGCAGCCCACTGGACCGTCGGGGAGATCACGGTGCACCGCATCGACGAGATCCCGCTTCCACCCCCGACCGGACCGTGGCTGCTGCCGGCCGCCACGGCGGACGTGGTCGCCGGACACGACTGGCTGCAGCCCGACTTCGCCGGCACGGACGGCGTCCTGCGCCTCGACAGCCACAGCTTCGCGCTGGTCGTGGACGGGCTGCGCGTCCTCGTCGACACCGGGATCGGCAACGGCAAGACGCGGGAGAACCCGGCGTGGCACAACCTCCGCACCGACTACCTCGCACGCCTCGCAGCCGCCGGATTCACCCCCGAGAACGTCGACCTGGTCGTGCTCACCCACCTGCACACCGACCACGTCGGATGGAACACCCGGCAGGCCGGCGGCGCGTGGGTGCCGACATTCCCCAACGCCCGCTACCTCACGGCGAGGACGGAATACGACTTCTGGGCGGCGTACGACATGGACGAGGCGCGGCGCGGCATGTTCCGCGACTCCGTCCTCCCGGTCGCGGAAGCCGGGCTGCTCGACCTGATCGACGTGCCGGACGAGGGTATCGACGTGGCCGGCGGCCTGCGCCTGATACCCGCCCCGGGGCACACCCCCGGGCACGTCGCCGTGGAGGTGCGCAGCGCAGGCGCGACGGCCCTCGTCACCGGCGACTGCATCCACCACCCCGTCCAGCTGGCACACCCGGAGATCGGCAGCTGCGTCGACATCGACCCCGTGCAGGCCGAGGCGACCCGCCGCAGGCTCCTCGCCCGGCTCGCCGGCACCGGTGCCCTCGTCCTCGGCACGCACTTCCCCTCGCCGACCGCCGGGCGCGTGGTCGGCGACGGCGACGCCTACCGGCTCGAAGCCGTGACCGGCCACGCCGGGCCCGGCGCGGTCTGAGGCGCTCCCGCCCCACGTGCGAGCCGCGTTCGCAGCAGGTCAACAGGTCAACAGGTCAGCACGTTGGCAGGGTCAGCAGGTCAGCGGGCGGCGCCGAAGCCTTCCACGGCTTCCTGCGCGAGGCGGCGCGCGTACGCGGCGGTGAGGCCGTCGGGGCGGAACAGGATGCGGTACATCACCGGTGCCACGACCCGGTCCATCACGGTCTCGGCGTCGGGCGCGTCCTCGCCGCGCTCCGCGGCGCGGGCGAGCATGGTGCCGATCTGCTCCGCCGCGTAGGCCGAGCAGTGCCCCGCGTTGTCACCGTCGGGGTCCCCCAGCAGAGCGTCGCGGATGTAGGCCCGTCCTGCCGGGGACGCCATCTCCTCGAGGAACTGCTCGGCCCAGCTCTGCAGGTCGTCCAGCAGGCGGCCGTGGTCCTCCGGGGGAGTGTCCGGACGCAGGTGCTCGACGGCGACGTCCGAGAGCAGTTCCTGCAGGTCCCCCCAGCGGCGGTAGATCGTCGAGGGGGTGACTCCGGCGCGGGCTGCGAGCAGCGGAATGGTCAGTTCTGCGCGTCCCACCTCGGCCTGGAGTTCGCGAACGGCGGTGTGGACCGCCTGCTGGACCCGTGCGCTGCGGCCTCCTGGGCGAACCATCGGCTTGCGACTCATGCGTCCAGCTTAAAGCAAATTTCTTGCATCAGTCTGTACGGGATCCGGCGGTCCGGCGGTCCGGCGGTCCCGGAACGGGACGGCGAGGTGTGCCGCCGCCCCGCCGCGCGGTTCAGTGGCCTGGTACCGCCGTGCCCCCTGCCGCGCCCAGCGCCGTGCGCAGGGCCGCGGCGAAGTCGGCCGGGTGCGTCAGGTAGCCCACGTGGCCGCCCGGGAAGCCGGCGACGTCGCTGCCGGTGTGCTCCGCCAGAGTCCGTGTGACGCGGTGCATGAGCGTCTCGGGCCCTTCGCCGCCGATCACCAACGCGAACGGTGCCGTGCGCAGCGCGTCGACGTCGGGCCGGAAGCGGGTGAACGAGCGCAGTTCGTACGCCAGGCACGTCTCCATGTTGGCGTGGACGCGCGCCAGCATCTCCCGGACCGGGGCCGGAAGGCCCGAGGTCGATGCCGGCGGCGGCCCCTCCACGCCGATCGCCGCACTGAACCTCTGCATCGCGACGTCGGCGCCGGCCTGTTCGTAGAGCTCGTACACCTCCTGGCAGAGCGCGTGCCACTCGTCCGCGTCGGGGAGCAGGTCGATCACGAACGGCTCGTGCGCGACCAGCGCCCGTACCCGGCCGGGGTGCCGGACCAGGAGGTCCATGCCGACCATGCCGCCGTAGCTGGTGCCGAAGACGTACGCCGGTTCACCGGCGGCCACCGTTTCCAGCAGCAAGCGGGCGTCGCGGGCGTGCTCCTCGATCCGCTGCGGGGCGGGGGAGACGGTGAAGTGGCTACGGGAGTTGCCGCGGGGATCGTAGGTGATGACGGTGTGGTCCGTCGCCAGCGTGTCGGCCAGCGGGCCGAACATGGCCGCGTCACCGTCACCGCCGTTGACGAGGAGGAGGGGTGGGCCCGATCCGCGTACTTCGTAGTAGATCTCGGCCCCGGGCGCGGTCATCATGCCTGTCTTCATAGGCCCTCAGGGTGCACCGTTGCCCGGGTGCCGGGCAATACCTAGGAAAAGCCGCTAACCGGGCTCTCCAGATCAGAGGTGCTCCACAAGAACAAGATCCGGCCCGTCTTCCCCTTCCGGTGGCGCCTGGAGTACCCATGAAGAAGGGCGACCGCCGGACCGGTCGCACGGGGAAAACGGGGAGGCATCCGGTGCACGAGAAGTCCTTGGAAAGCGACTGGTACATCGACGAGCGCTGTACGAACTGCGACGTCGCACGGCAACTCGCTCCGGACCTGATCGGCGAGGCCGACGGCCGGTCGGTCCTCCTCCGCCAGCCACGGAACCCGTCGGAGCAGGCGCAGCTCGACGCCGCGGCACACGCCTGCCCCACCCGGTCCATCCGCCCGTCGACCCGCCGCCTCGACGCGTCATCGGACCCTTTCCCGATGGCCTTGGACGACACCGACACCGGGACCAGCACCGGGGGCACCGGCACCGGCGGCACCGTGTACCTCTGCGGCCACAACTCCCCGCACACCGCGGGGGCCAACGCCTATCTCCTGCGGCGGCCCGGCGGCACCCTGATGATGGTGGACACCCCGCGCTGGGGCCCCGCGCTCGCCGCACGTTACGCGCAACTCGGTCCCGTCACCGACGTGCTCCTCACCCACCGGGACCACGCCGCGCACGGCCGCCGCTACGCCGACCACTTCGGCGCCCGGCTGTGGATCCACGAGGGCGACCTGGAAGCCGCCCCGGACGCCGACCGGATCCTGCGCGGCACCGAGCCCGTCGACATCGCCGAAGGAGTGACCGCGCACCCGCTGCCCGGGCACACGCGCGGCAGCGTGCTGTACCTCGCCGACGACCGGTACTGCTTCAGCGGCGACAGCTTCTACTGGTCGCGCACCACGGCGGACCTGGAAGTGGCCCACAGCGTCACCTGGTACTCGATCGAGGAACTGGCCGCGTCCCTGGCCCGCACGGCCGGCCGGCTGCGCTTCGAATGGGTCCTGCCGGGGCACGGAGACCGCCGGCACCTCCCGGCCGATGCCATGGCCCGGCGGCTTCGGGACCTGACCGCCCGCGTCGGTGAGCTCCGCCCCCGCCCCATCGACTTCGCCGCCCTGCGCTGGTGAAACGGCCGCCGGCAGCCGCCCGTTGCCCGGTGCGAGGAGGCCGCGGGCGGGCTGGACGGCAAGGGGGATTCGTGATCAGGTTGCGGACATGAGCTCACTGATACGTCATGTCACCATCGACTCCGCCGATCCCTATGCTCTGGCGACGTTCTGGGCCGACGCCCTGGACGGTTCGCTCGGTGACGACGACCACCCCGGCGACCCGGAGGCCGCCGTCACGAGCGCGGCGGCTTCGTTGCTCTTCGTGAGGGTCGATGACCCCAAGACGGTGAAGAACCGTGTGCACCTGGACCTTCAGCCCCAGGACCGCACCCGGGACGAAGAGGTCGAGCGCCTGCTGTCCCTCGGCGCTGTGATCCAGGGCGACCACCGCAGGGCCGACGGCTCGGGCTGGGTGACGCTCCACGACCCCGAGGGCAACGAGTTCTGCGTCGAACGCAGCGCGGCGGAGCGATCGAAGGGCTGAAAGGGTCCAAAGGGCTGACCTTTTCGGGGCCCCGCTGCGGCCGGCGTCCGCGCGGGGCCTCAAACCTGTGAGCCGGGCACCGGGCCCGGCTCAGTCGAAGTCCTCGAACGCGGGGCGCTGGCCCGCGCGACGCCGTACGAATCCGCGCCGGCCGGCGAGCAGGGCGATGCCCGTCCACCCGGCCACGCCCGTGACGAGAGCGGCGAACTGCCCGTCCGGGTCGACGTCGGAGGCCGCTTCCAGCGGAACGACGCCCTTCGGGTCGCTGATGACCTCGACCCGGTCGCCCACCTTCCACTGCGGGTGGTCCCCGTCGTGGTTCAGGGTCTGCTTGAGCTCGCCCGACCGGCCGGTGAGAGTGAAGCGGCGGTTCGATCCGCTGTCGGCTGAGATGCGGACGGTCTCGCGGACGCCCCGCTCGTCGAGCGTGGACTCGGGCGCGTACTGCACCGAGCCTATGAGCACGAACACCGCCGGCAGGAAGGAGAGGAAGGCGAGCCACCAGGCGCAGTGGAGGACGCGCAGGACGAGCGCGAAGACGCCGCACCCGATGAGCCCGGTGACGATCGGGATCAGGTCGGTACCCAGCGCGACGTACGCGATTCCGGTGTTGGCCGCGGCGATGATCCAGCCGAGCCCCACCACGACGAGGGTGAACAGGAGGTACAGGCCCCTGTCCACCGTCCCGCCCTGCGCTTTCTTCATGTCCACTTCAGCCACCGACGCAGCATAGGCAGCCGGCCCGCGAGGGTTGTCCACCGGGGGCAGCCCGGTGGGCCCCGTCCCCGGGGGCCCGTGACTGCGTGTCAGCCGGCGGCTGCGCCGAACCACCGCGGCAGGCAGTCGAGCAGATCCTGCTGGTCCTCACCGGCCCACGCCACGTGGCCGTCCGGACGCAGCAGTACTGCTGGCACGTCCAGTTCCTCGCTGACGTCGACGACGTGGTCGACCCGGTCGGCCCAGCCCTCCACCGAGAGCCGGCCGGTCCGGTCGAGCAGCAGACCGCGTCCGCCGTGCATCAGCCCGTAGAGGCGCCCCTGCTTCAGCTGCACGTCCCGCATGCGCCGGCCGAGCAGTTCGTGGCCGTCGCCGAAGTCGTAGCGGACCCCGACCGCGGTGATCATCTCGGTCACGTACCGGTTCACGACCTCGAATTCCAGCAGCTCCGAGAACAGCTCCTTCAGCGCCATCGCAGCCGGATCGGTCCTCAGCAGGACGCTCTGCGCGCGGGTGTTGAGCACGACGCGGGCGCCCACCGGGTGCCGTTCGGCGTGGTAGGTGTCCAGGAGCCCCTCCGGGGCCCAGCCGCGCACCTCGGCGGCCAGTTTCCAGCCGAGGTTGAACGCGTCCTGGACGCCGAGGTTGAGCCCCTGCCCGCCGATCGGCGGGTGGATGTGCGCCGCGTCGCCGGCCAGCAGCACCCGGCCGACCCGGTAGCGCTCGGCCTGGCGGGTGGCGTCGCCGAAGCGGGAGAGCCAGCGCGGCGAGTGCACGCCGAAGTCGGTGCCCGCGACCTCCCGCAGCCGCTGCTTGAACTCCTCGAGCGTCGGCGCGGCACGGTCCTCGGCCACCCCGTCGGCGGGCACGATGACGCGGTACGTCGTGCCGTCCGGGTTGGGGACGACGCCGAACCGTACGTGGGTCTTGCTGATCTCGGCCACCACGGCGGTCACCGTCGCCGGGTCCTCGGTCAGCTCCATGTCGCCCAGCAGCGTCTCGACCGTGGGGGGCTCGCCGGGGAAGCCGACGCCGATCAGCTTGCGCACCGTGCTGCGGCCGCCGTCGCACCCGACGACGTAGCGCGAGCGCAGCCGCGCACCGTCCGCCAGCTCGACGGTCACCCCGTCCTCGTCCTGGCTCAGCCCGACGACCTCGCAGCCGCGCCGCACCTCGGTGCCGAGCTCGGCGGCGCGCTCGCCCAGCACGCGCTCGGTGACCGGCTGCGGCATGGCGAGGCCGTACGGGTGCGCGGTGTCCATCCCGTCCGGCCACGGCGTGGGGAAGGCCGCGAACGGGCCGCCGACCGTGAACGGCTCGCTGACCTCGCGGAACCGCTCCAGCAGGCCGCGCTGGTCCATCACCTCGACGCTGCGCACGTGCAGACCGCGCCCGCGGGACTCCGTGGTCGGCTCCGCCAGCCTCTCCAGCACGACCACGTGCACACCGTGCAGCCGCAGCTCGCCGGCCAGCATCAAGCCGGTCGGGCCGCCGCCGACCACGATGACGTCAATCATGAATCCCCCATCAAGCAAAGTTAAAGGTAGCAACGTCAGATCTCGGCCGGACGCCCGGGCAGCCCGGGTGAATCGCCCTGCGGCGCCGCGCGCCGAGTGACCCGTACGTGGACAACAGCACACGTACGTCGTGGATCTGTTATTTCCGCAGGCTCTGGCCGAGGTTGATGATTGTGCAGTACGAACGGGGCCTTGCCGCAAGTCCCCTGGTGCGCTATAAGTTAAGAGTGGCAAGGAGCGGGTGTTTCCCCTTGCCTGTTTTCGTCCGCTGCAGGCGGACGATCCCCTTGTCGGCCCTCAGCCCACCCGTCAGCCGCTGGTCAGGCAGAACGGGTGCCCGGCCGGGTCGGTCAGGACGCGCCATCTGTCCCTGTCCGGCTGGTACTCCGGCTTGCCCGCTCCCAGCTCCAGGAGCAGGGCCTCGGCCTCGTCGAGGTCATCGACCTCGAAGTCGAGGTGGATCTGCTGCGGCACGGTCTGGCCGGGCCAGCGCGGCGCCTGGTAGTCGTCGACCCGCTGGAAGCCGATGAAGAGCCCGTCCCCGCGCATGAGTCCGGCGAAGTCACCGCCGGATGCGGGGTGGAGCTCAAACCCGGTCGCCTGCTGGTAGAAGGCGGCCAGCGCTTCGGGGTCCGCACAGTCGAGCGTGATCGCCACGAGCTTCAACTGCGGGGGCATGGCCACTCCGTGACGGTCATCATGCTGCGGGCATGCTGCGGGTTCGGACTCCTGTGCCGTCACACCGTAGTGCTCGGCCCCGCGTCTGGCGACCTGATTACGGAAACGCCGAGCCGGCCGTGCGCTGCGCCGCTGCGGAAGGCCCATCACAAGGCCGCAGTGACGAGGTGAACGGCATGGCCGGCCCGGCGGCCCGGCCTCGGGTCTTCCCGGAAGGCCGGTGCGTGAACCAGGATGTGCTGCCACGGGAAGCACGTAAAGGAGCCGGTCACCGGCACCGGCGGCCTCACCGGCCGGGACCCGCCGGCCGCGTCCGCCGGATGCCGACGCTTGGCACCGGCACGCGTCCGCCCGTACGACCCCGGTACGAGAGACCTGTCAGGAGAACGGCATGCACACCGCCCCCCGGCCCCCCTCCCCTTCCGCCCCCGTCGCCCCGCAACTGGACGCCGTCGTCGTCGGGGCCGGCTTCTCCGGCCTCTACCAGCTGTACCGGCTGCGCGAACTGGGCCTGCGCACCCGCGTCTTCGAAGCGTGCGAGGACATCGGCGGAACGTGGTACCGGAACCGGTACCCCGGCGCCCGGTGCGACGTCGAGAGCACGTCGTACTCCTACTCCTTCTCTCCCGAACTGGACCAGGAGTGGGAGTGGAGCGAGCGGTACGCGACGCAGCCGGAGCTCCTGCGCTACCTCCATCACGTCGCCGACCGTTTCGACCTGCGCAAGGATGTCACCCTGCAGACCCGCGTGACCCGGGCGGTGTACGACGAGAGCGGTCACGTCTGGCAGGTCACCACCGACGGCGGGGAGACGGTCACCACCCGCTTCGTCGTGCTGGCCACCGGCTGTATGTCGGCCGTCAAGGAACCGGACATACCCGGAGCCGGCACCTTCGCGGGCAGATCCCTGCACACCGCCGACTGGCCGCACGAGGGCGTAGACCTCACCGGCAGCCGGGTCGCCGTGATCGGTACCGGTTGCTCCGGCGTCCAGGCCATCCCGCTCCTCGCCGAACAGGCCGCCGGACTCACGGTCTTCCAGCGCACGCCGGTCTACGCGCTGCCCGCCCTGAACCGGCCGCTGTCCGCGGCGGAGAACGCCGAATTCAAGGCCCGCTACCCGGAATTCCGCGCTGCCCAGCGGCGCTCCCGCGGAGGCACCGTCTTCGAGCTGCCGACCCGCTCGGCCCTGGAGGTGGACGAGGCGGAGCGCACGGCCACCTATGAGAAGGGCTGGGAGACGGGCCTGCTCAGCGGCCTCCTGCGCACGTACACCGACATCCTCGCCGACCGGGCCGCCAATGAGACCGTCGCCGAGTTCGTCCGCTCCAAGATCCGCTCGATCGTCACCGACCCGGCCACGGCCGAGACGCTCTCGCCGCGCACCTTCCCCTTCGGCACCAAGCGTCCCTGCCTGGACACCAACTACTACGCCACCTACAACAAACCGCACGTGAACGTCGTGGACCTCACCGAGACGCCGATCGTGGAGATCACACCGCGGGGCATCAAGACCTCGGACCGGGAACACGCCGTCGACGTCATCGTCTTCGCCACCGGCTTCGACGCCATGACCGGATCCCAGGTCGCCGTGGACATCGTCGGCAAGGGCGGCACCACCCTCAGGGAGAAGTGGGCCGACGGCCCCCGCAACCACCTGGGCGTGCTCTCGGCCGGGTTTCCGAACCTCTTCACCGTCATCGGCCCCCTCAGCCCCTCGGTGCTCAGCAACGCCGTGGTGTCCATCGAACAGCACGTGGAGTGGATCACCGACTGCATCGCCCACCTGCGGAAGAACGACATCACCGAGATCGACGCCACCGAGAGCGCGGAGGAGGAATGGTGCGCCCACGTCGCCGACCTCGCCTCCCGCACCCTCTACCCGGACGTCGCCTCCTGGTACACGGGGGCGAACGTGCCGGGCAAGCCCCGGGTGTTCCTGGCATACACGGGCGGCGCGGACCGCTACCGGGCGGAGTGCGACGCCGCCGCCCGGGACGGATACCGCGGCTTCGTCCTGTCGGGCGCCGCCGACTGAGGGGCCTGCTCCCCGGCCCCCGGTGTTGCTGCTCCTGATCAGTCCGCCCGCGGCGGCATGGCCGCCAGCGCAGCCTTGATGATGTCCCGGGCCTCCGACTCGCAGGCCGGGTGCGCGGTGCCGTCCAGGTAGACCCGGATCACGAGGTTGCCGTCGCGGACGTTGAGCCGGCAGGGCTTCCGGTCGCTCTCGTAGGGCGAGGCCGCCGACCAGTACGCCTCGTCGCCGATGCCGAGGCCGGTCTCGCGGCGCTCGCCCTTCGCTCTGTCGGCGAATTCGCGGCGCTGGCGTTCCGTGCCGTTCTCGTCGGGGTCCGAGCGTCGCAGCTCCCAAGAGACGTCCGCGCTGGGAAAGGAGTTCCAGCCGTCCGCCTGGGGCTGGTCCTTGCCGAACCAGGAGCACTGGGTGTTCGCCTGGGGCGTCTGCTCCCTGTACAAGTCCTTGTCCTTCCTCCGCTCCTCCCGCAGCGGAAGTCTGGGTACTGCCTCCGGACACACCGGCATCGTCACGTACTTGTCCGGAGGGCCGCCGCCCTCGTCCTCGCGCAGGAGCAGGTACGCGCCCACGCCGAGCCCGGCCGCAAGCACCGCCCCCGCTGCCGCCCACGCCACGGGGCGGCGGGTGCGGTGCCGGCGGGGTGGCGAGGAGGGAACACCGTACGTGGTGAGCACGACCGTCCGCGGGACGGCGGGGGAGTGGTCGGTACGGGACAGGAGCGCCGTGCGCTCGGGGTCGCCGTCGAGCAGTCCCTGGACCCGGGCCCGCTGCTCGTCGACCATCCGGTGCACGGCGGGCGGCCACGGCCGGGCCGCCGGGGTCACCGGGCCGAGGAGGCCGAGGAGTTCGGCCGGCGTGGGCCGGTCGGCCGGGTTCTTGGCCAGGCAGCGGACCACGATCCCGTGGAGGGCCCAGGGGATGCCGCTCAGGTCGGGTTCGGTGTGGACGAGGTTGTAGAGCGTCTGGAGGGCGGAGGTCCCGGCGAACGGGCTGCGGCCGGTCGCCGCCAGGACGAGGACCGAGCCGAAGGAGAATACGTCGCTCGCCCCGGTCAGCTCCCGGCCCTCCGCCTGTTCGGGGGACATGAACGGCGGAGAGCCGACCACCGATCCCGTACCGGTGAGCTCGGTGGCGTCCCCTGTCTCCGCCGCCCGTGCGATGCCGAAGTCGATGACCCGGGCGCCGTCCTCGGCCAGCAGGACGTTCTCGGGCTTGAGGTCGCGGTGGACGAGACCGGCACGGTGGATCTCGTCCAGGGCCGTCGCCAGGCCCACCGCCAGGCGGTGCAGGGCTTCCGCGGGAAGCGCGCCCGCGCGTTCCACGGCCGCTCCCAGGGAGGGGCCGGCCACGAACACCGAGGCGAGCCAGGGCAGCTCGGCGTCCGCGTCGGCGTCGAGGACGGCCGCCGTGTACGCGCCGGACACTCTTCGTGAGGCCTCCACCTCCCGCCGGAAACGGGAGCGGAAGCCGTCGTCGGCCGCGTGCCGCGCGTGGACGAGCTTCACCGCCGCCGTCCGGCCGTCCGGCGCGACGCCGAGAAGGACGCGGCCCATGCCGCCCCTGCCGAGTTCGGTGAGGAGGAGGTACGGCCCGGCCTTCTCCGGCAGCGGGTGCGAAACGTTTCCGGAGATGCTCACAGGGCCTTCACCGCCGCCACGGCCTGCCGGGCCATGTCCTTCGTGAGGTCCTCGCACGCGCCCTTCGGGTAGTGGACGCCGCTGACCGTGATGAAGAGGGACAGGTTGCCGTCCCGGGCGTACAGCACGCAGTTGCTCTCGGTGGAGTTCCTCAGCCACATGCCCTCCTCCGCGAAACCGAGACCGGAGTCGCGTGGGGTCTTGGAGCGCATGTACACGCCCTCGTAGTGCTTCTTCGCCTGCTCGGCGCCGGTGGGACCGCCCGCGCGGGAGCGGTAGAGGTCCCAGTTGATGTCGATCTTGTCGCCGGAGCGGGTGTGCCAGACACAGCTGGTCGACGGATGCGTGTGTCCGTCGGCATCGGACTGCTGCCACACCTTGTCGGGGAAGTTGCCCGTGGCTTCGTCGAAACCGTCCGGGGCCTTCATGCTGCTGCGGACCTGCACACAGGTGGGGACCGTCCTGGTGTACTTGTCCGGCACTTGGGCGAGCGGGGTCGAGCCGGGGGTCGGAACGGGCTCGGGAACGAAGGTGTAGTACACGTTGTCCGGGCCGACCGCCAGGACCGTGGCCGCCACCGTCACGAGCGTCACGCCCACCACGATCGCGGCGGTCAGCCACCGGGGGCGGCGGCGCGGGGCGGGATTGTTTGCCGGCGCCGCGGTGGCCGAGGGGATCGAGCCGGATGAGGCGGGCGCGGGCGCGGGCGCGGGTATGGGCGGCGGTGCGGGCAGGGGTATGGAATCGGCAGTGGCGGGCGGGACTCCAGAGCCTGCCGCGGCCGCAAGCCGGGCGGCCGAGGCCCGGCGGTCCGCGACCTGCTGGTACACCGCCTCCGGCCAGGGGCGCGCGGAGGGGGCGAGCGGGCCGATCAGGTCGAGGAGCTGCGCGGGACTCGGCCGCACGGCCGGGTCCTTGGCCAGGCACGGCTCGACGATCAGGCGCAGCCGGGGCGGTACGGAGTCCAGGTCGGGGACGTCGTGGGCGACGGCGTGCATGAGCGCGAGCGGCGAGTTGCCGGCGAACGGAGTCCGGCCCGTAGCGGCCATGACCAGCGTGACGCCGAGGGAGAACACGTCACCGGCCGGGCCCGGCTGCTCGCCCCGGACCTGCTCGGGCGACATGAACGCGGGCGAGCCGATCACCGCGCCCGTGTGGGTCAGCTTCGTCTGGTGGTCGGCCGCGCGGGCGATGCCGAAGTCGACGACGCGTACGCCGTCCTCGGTCAGGAGCACGTTCGACGGTTTGAGGTCCCGGTGCACGAGCTCTGCCCGGTGGATGTCGGCGAGCGCCTGGGCGAGGCCGGCGGCGAGCAGCCGCACCGCCTCTTCGGGCAGTGCCCCGCCTGCCTCCAGCGCCTCGCTCAGCGACGGCCCCGGCAGGAAGAGGGAGGCGAGCCACGGCGTGGCCGCGTCCGGGTCGGCATCGACGACCGGCGCGGTGTAGGCCCCGGACACGCGTCGCGACGCGTCCACCTCCCGCCGGAACCGTGAACGGAACCCGGGATCCTCCGCCAGATCCGCGTGCACCCGTTTGACGGCCACGAACCGCCCGTCCGGTGCCACCCCGAGCAGCACCTGCCCCATGCCGCCCTGCCCGAGCACCCCGACCGTTCTGAACGGCCCCACGTGCGTCGGTCCGTCCACTCCCAGCATCCGCATGCCGAATCCGTCCTCCCCCTGAATGCGTAGGGATCATAAGACGGGGCGGGCTTCTTGAGGGAGCGCCGGGGCTCCGGCCGGGAGACGGCAGGTGGGTCAGCCGGCGTCGAGCGCGGGGGTGATGACGGCGAAGGCGCGGTCGAGGAGTTCGGTGGGGTCCTCGCCCCCGTCGCTCTCGCTCCACCGGTGCAGCACGGCGTCGAAGGCGTTGAGCGCCATTCCGGCGGCCAGCCGCGGGTACAGGCCGGTCTCCGGGTCGAGCCCCAGGCGGTCGGCCAGTTCCGCCGCGAGGTCGTCGCGCCACTGCGCCTGACGTTCCAGGAAGCGTGCGTGCAGGGCGGGAGTGCGCAGGATCAGCTGAACCACGCGCAGGGCCCTGTCGGAGTGGTCGGCATGGTCCGTGCAGGCGGCGATGGGGGCCGCGACGGCGTGCCGGAGCGCGGCGGAGGGCCGCTCGCCGGCGGAGCGGGCCGCGAGCTCCGCGCGCATGCCGGCGCCCATGTCGGCCAGGAACTGGACGACCACGTCCTCCTTGGACGCGAAGTAGCGGAAGAACGTGCGCTTGGAGACGCCGGCGGTCGTCGCGATCTCGTCGATGGTGACCGCGTCGAATCCCTTCGACGCCAGTAGTTGCAGCGCTGCTTCGGTCAGCTCGTTCGAGACGAGCCGGCGCTTGCGCTCGGCCATGCTCACTTCGGGGCGGGAACTCACCGGACGATGGTAACGCCATGCCCTGCATGTCACTAAGTGACATCTTGACACCAAGTGACATGCGCAGCAATCTGTGTCGCATGACGAATCAGCGGCAATGGACTGCCGAACAGATCCCGGACCAGGCCGGACGAGTCTTCGTGGTCACCGGCGCCAACAGCGGCCTCGGCCTGGCGACCACCCGTGCGCTCGCCCGCCGGGGCGGGCACGTGATCCTCGCGGTGCGCGACGAGGAGAAGGGCCGCCGGGCGGCCGCCGGGATAGCCGCCGAACAGCCGGGTGCCGGCCTTGAAGTGCGCCACCTCGACCTGGCCGACCTCGACTCGGTCCGAGCGTTCGCCGAGAAGCTGCACGCCGACCATGCCCGGCTGGACGTGCTCGTCAACAACGCCGGCGTCATGGCACCGCCCCGGACGCTGAGCGCGCAGGGCCACGAGCTGCAGTTCGCCTGCAACCACCTCGGCCACTTCGCGCTGACCGGCTTGCTGCTGGACCTGCTGACCGCCGGGCGCGACCCCCGCGTGGTCACGGTGAGTTCGGTCAACCACCGAAAGGCACACCTCCGCTTCGATGACCTCAGCGGCGAGCGCAGCTACTCGCCCATGGGCTTCTACAACCAGTCGAAGTTCGCCAACGCCGTCTTCGGACGGGAACTCCACCTGCGCCTGACCCGGGCCGGCAGCCCGGTCCGCAGCTTGCTCGCCCACCCCGGCTACACCGCCACCAACCTGCAGACGAGCGCGCCGATCGGCCTGTGGAAGCTCGTATTCGGCACCATCGGGAACCCGCTCCTCGCCCAGCCCCCGGCCTCCGGCGCCCTGCCGCAGCTGTACGCCGCAACCGACCCGAACGCAGAGGGAGGCCAGTTCATCGGGCCGGACGGCATGGCCGAACTGCGCGGCGGACCGACGCAGGTGGAGCTGGCCCCCGCTGCCGCCGACAGCGGGACGGGCCGGCGCCTGTGGGAACTGTCGGAACGGCTGACGGGCGTACGGTTCGCGATTCCGGCCCGCGCCTGACCACTCCCGCGGACGACTCCGCCCTCGGGCGAAGGAGAAACGGGAGAAGGGAAGCCGGCGGTGCGAACCGAGCCAGGAGGCGTCGTCCGATTCCCGCCGGAAGCAGCAGCACGGAGTGGCCAGACTTGGCGCCATGCATGACACAGACAACGCTTTGCTCGGCTACTTCGACACTGCGGCCGACGGTTTCGGCGACCGGCTACGGGCGGTGCCGGACGGTCGCTGGGAGGACGCCACGCCGTGCACTGAATGGAACGTGCGTCAGCTGGTCAACCACATGATCATGGGGAGCCGCATCTACACCGCGCTGCTGCGGGGCGGCAGCAGCGCGGAGTTCATGGCGGAGCTGCACCGGGACGGGCTCGACGGGGACCCGGTGACCACCTACCGGGACGCGGTGGCCGAGTGCCGGGCGGCGTTCCGTGCCGCCGGTGCGCTCGACCGGATCGTCGACCACCCCTTCGGTCCCGTTCCCGGGCGGCAACTGCTCGGCCTGTACGTGGTGGACGCGATCACGCACACGTGGGACCTCGCCCGCGCGATACGACGCGACGAGCGGCTCGACGCGCGCACGGTGCGCTGGATCCTCGGCAACTTCGAGTGGATCTATCACGGCGTCAGCGAGAGCCCCATCGCGGACAGCAACCGCTACTACGGGCCACCGGCGCAGGCGCCCGCATCGGATGCGTCCGAGCAGGACCGTCTCCTCCACGCGATGGGGCGCAAGCCGTAAAGCCGTGCATCGGCGGGGGCCGCCGACCGGCCGCTGCTGCTTGCCTCAGCAAGCGGTCCGCGCCGAAGTGATCCGAAGATCTGGCCGGAAGTCCATGGTCTGGCCGGGCTTCAGGAGGACGGTGCCCGTGACCGTCGACAGGTGTGCGATCCGCTGAGTGTTGTTCTCCACCTTCCTGGCGGGGAACGGACGGACGAACTCCAGGCTCTGACACTGAGGGACCTGGAGCGGCTCGGGGATGCCGATGCCGCCGACGTAGAGGCAAAGGTTCGCCGGCGGGCACAGGGCCGATGCCGCTGCATCGGGAGAGGCGGCGGAGGCGGGCAGGGCGGCTGTGCCGGTTCCCACCAGCGCGGCCGCCGCGGCCACGGCCAGCAGCGTCGGCAGAGCGCGGGTACGTCTGCGGCGGGCGGCGCGGAGAGGGCGGGCGGGTTGATCGGCCGGAGTCTTGTGGGGTGCGGCTTCGTGCGGTTCGTTGTGCAGGCACTCGTGCAGGTCCTTGTGCAGATCCGTCATGGCTGTCGCCTCCTGAAGGTCATGAGGACGGGCCCCGGCGTGGAGCGGAGCGCCCCACTACGTGCACCGTCCTGTCCTCCTCGATTCAGCGGCTGCCTCGGCCGTGCGTAAAGCCTTTTCTCCGACAAGCCCGTGCCGGTCGCCCGTTCGCGTGCGCGATCCCGGCCCACGGTCCTTCCGGGGCGGGGTGCGGCTCCCGGCCCGTTCTATTCCGACCCGCCCTGTCGTGCCAGCCTGCGGACCAGCCGTACCAGGGAGGCACGCTCGGCTTCCGGGTCGGACGAACCGCCGAAGATCATGCGGACGGCCTGGGGGACGGTGAACCACCAGGCGGCCAGGGCCAGGACGGCGTAGAAGAGTTCCTCGGGCCGCAGGCCGGTGTCCAGGGCTCCGGCGCGTTGGGTCCGAGCGAGCGCTGCGACGCGCGAGCCGTAGGTGGCGGTGCGCTCCGGTTCCTGGAGCGCGGGGCCGCCCCGGTCCTGGAGGCCCTCCCAGTGCAGCAGGCGGATGAACTGCGGGCGGGCCCGGTGGTAGTCGTAGAGCAGACCGGCGTAGTGGCCGAGATCCTCGGCCTGTTCGGCCGTGAGGGGGATGGCCGTGGCGATGCGCTCCAGCTCCGTCTCCAGCACCTGGCCGAAGAGCCGCTGCTTGTTGCCGAAGTACTGGTAGATCCGCTCCTTGTTCACGCCGGCGCGGGTGCCGATGCGTTCGATGCGGGCGCCGTCGAAGCCGTGCTCGGCGAACTCGTCGACGGCCGCGTCCAGGAGGGCTTGTCGGGTGCGTGCGGTGTCCCAGGCCATGTACCGATCATACGGGACTCCAACCAACCGTTTGGAGAGTGCTTGAAAGTTAAGCTAATCTCCAAACGGTTGGTTGGAATTTGATCGCCGAGGAGTCCGCCCATGTCCGAGCCCGCCCCGCCCACCCCCGCCGGCACGCCCCAGGCCGGCCCGCCGCCCCGTCACCACATGGCCCTGATGATCTGGGTGTCGGTCTTCCCCACGCTCACCGTGCTGGAGCTGCTGTTCCACGAATGGCTGAAGCGCCTCCCGCTCGTCCTGCAGACCCTCGTCCTCAGCGCGTGCGTCGTCCTCACGGTGGTGTACGTTCTGATGCCGCGACTGCAGCGACTGCGGACCCGGCTGCTCACGCGCGCCACCCGCTGACACCGAACGCCGCGGCGCATGCACAAGCCCCCCGCCGCATGACGTGCGGCGAGGGGCTGACGGCAGGGGAACGCCGCGCAGGCCGGCGGCGGCATCTCGCCGCTGGCCTGCGCAGTCATGAACGGGTCAGGAGGACGCGCCGAAGTTCTGCGTCCACCACGGGCCGTTCGACTTGAAGTTGATGCCCACGCCGATCTCCTTGAAGGAGCAGTTCAGGATGTTGGCGCGGTGGCCGGGGCTCTTCATCCAGCCGTCCATCGCCGTACGGGCGTCCCTGGGGCTCTTGAAGATGTTCTCGCCGTACGTGCTCCAGCGGTACCCGGCGGCGGTCATCCGGTCGCCGGGGCTCTTGCCCTCCGGGCTGGTGTGGTCGTAGTAGTCGCGGGCCGCCATGTCGTCGGAGTGGCCCTGGGCCGCCGCCTGCAGCTTCGCGTTGACGGTGAGCGGGGAGCAGCCGGCCTTCGCACGCTCCGCGTTGACCATGTCGACGACCTGCTGCACGTGCTTGCCGTTCGCGCCGCCGGCCTGGGCGCCGCCACCACCGCCACCGCCGGCCGCGGGCTTGCGGGCGCTGCCGGAGCCGTTTCCGCTCCCGTGGCCGGCCGAGGGGGCCTCCTTGGCCTTGTCCTTGGCCGACGACCGGGTGCCCGGCTTGTCCCCGGCCCCCGTCCCCGCTTCGGTCTTGACCTCGGCCCGGTCCTTCTTCTCCTGGTCCCCGTCCTTGCCCGCGGCCGCCGACGCGCTCGCGCCGGCGCTCGGGGACGCGCTGTTGCTCGCACTGGGAGCAGACGAAGCGGCCGCCGCCACGGAGGGGTGTTCCTTCAACGGCTCGGTGGACCGGTCCGTGGCCGACGCGGACGGCGCCGCGGCGTCCGTACGGGTCTCCCCGCCGCCCGACAGCGACTGGGCCACGCCGTACCCGCCGCCCACGACGGCTATCAGCCCTACCGTCCCGCCTATGACCAGCGCCCGCCGGGGGCGCTTGCCTCGGGCCCGGCGCCGACGCGGGCCCGAGGTGCCGTCGGACGCCGGGTCGGTCATCGGGGTCTCGAAATCACGATTCATGCGGATCACTTCCGGTGCGGTGTCACTGAGTGCTGGTCCAACACTCAGGAGACGGCGCGACCGGGACCCGATAACAAAAATTTCCGAACGGGTTCGTCTCGCCTTTCCGGAGGGCTCTGTTCCGCACTTGTGTGCGGAGAAAACCGGTCGCAACGGGGACCGGGCACTGCTAGCTTGCGGCCGTGGATCTCTTCTCACGCTCTTGGACGGCACTGCGCACAGCGGTCGCCGAACTCCCCGACGAGGACTTCGCGCGGCCGTCCGGCTGCACCGGCTGGCTGGTGCGGGACCTGGTGTGCCACCTGATCATCGATGCCCAGGACGTCCTGATCACCCTGGTCACGCCCGCCGAAGGGGAACCGACCCGGGACGCGGTGACCTACTGGAACGTCGAGGACCGGCCGCCGACCGGCGAGGACCCGCTCGACGCCCTGACCGTCCGTCTGGCCGCCGCCTACGAAGAGCCTTGGCTGCTGAAGTTCCACCTCGACGACCTCGGGTCGGCCGCCGGCCGCGCCGCCGGACTCGCGGATCCCGCCCTCCGGGTCGGCACTCGCGACGAGGTCCTCACCGTGGCCGACTACCTTTCCGTGTACGTCCTGGAATGGACGCTGCACCACCTCGACCTGATCGCGCACCTTCCGGACGCGGCGGACCCGCCTGCCGAGGGTCTCGCGGGAGCACGCGGGCTGCTGGAGAAGATCGCCGGTGCGGCGTTCCCCTCGTCGCTCTCCGACAAGGACGCGCTACTGATCGGCACCGGACGGCGCGCCCCGACCGAAGAGGAGAAGGCCGGCCTGGGGAAGCTGGCCGCGAAGCTCCCACTCGTCCTCGGCTGACCGGTCGTCAGCAGCCCCGCAGCGGTGATCGACGCTGAGGCAGCATCGCCCCGGCGAAGCGAAGGGCTCGGCCGTTCGGGCCCCTCCCGGGCCGTGGCCACGCGTCAGGGCGCGTCTCGTCGATCAGGCGGTGCAGGAGCTCCTAACATGTGCCCACGGCTGGTGACGAAGCACGGCCTGGGGCCGTCGCGCCGCCAGGCGATCAGCCGGCCCGCCTGGCCCACCTGGCGGTACGGAATCCGCTGCTCAGGCTCTCTCGCGGTGGTGCCAGGGCCGCTACGAGTTCCACGATCCGAACACCGAACCCCTCGAGCACATCGCGACCGATGGCTCAGGCCCGATGCACCGGAGAGCACCTCATGAAGATCCACCTCTCCAGCGTTTTCGTCGACGACCAGGGCAAAGCCCTGCGCTTCTACACCGATGTGCTGGGCTTCGTGAAGAAGCACGACATCCCGTTGGGCGTGGACCGGTGGCTGACCGTGGTCTCGCCGGAAGATCCCGACGGGACCGAACTGCTGCTTGAGCCCTCCGGCCATCCCGCGGTGCAGCCGTACAAGACGGCACTGGTCCAGGACGGCATCCCGGCCACCTCTTTCGCCGTGGACGACGTACAAGCGGAGTTCGAGCGGCTGCGCAAACTCGGCGTGCGCTTCACTCAGGAGCCGCTGGAGATGGGCACGGTCACCACTGCGGTTCTGGACGACACCTGCGGCAATCTGATCCAGATCGTGCACAGCAAGTAGGCCGCTGGCCCGGGCCGGCGCGGTCCCAGGCGTCTCGGCGTGCGGCTGTTCGCGGGGTGGTTCCGATCAGAAGATCGCGCAGGCTGCACCCCTGGGCCCCGTCACGATCCACTCGAAGACACTCCTGGTCTTCGGGCCGTAGAGACCGTCGGCTGGTGAAACGTTCTTGCTCCGCTGCAGCTTGGCGACAGCCGCCTTGGTGTCGGAGCCGTAGATGCCGTCGACGGTGCCGGGGTTCGCCGGGCTGCAACGTTTGAGGGAGTTCTGGAGCGCCCTGACCGCAGAGCCGCTGTTGCCCGGGCCCAGCTGACAGTTCAGGGAGCCGTTGGACGCCGCGGCCACGGGCCCCGAGAAGTCCTCGTACCACTTCGTCACGGTCTTGGTGCAGATCGGGGTGGCTGCCTGGGCCTGCCCGGCCGTTGCGGCCACGAGCCCGGATGCGAGAACCATCGCGCCCGCTCCGGCGGTTGCGGCACGACGGAACCGTGAGCCGATGGACATGAGGGCCTCCGTGCGTTCGGATCATGCGGTGGACGAAACCGCCTGATCGTCCGATAGGAATCACTGGTTCGGTAGCCGCTTTTCGGCCGTCAGACCCACTCATGGCCGCGCGGTGGGAGGTGGGATCAGACTTCGGCTCCGGTGGCGGTACCGCGGCGGCGTGGCCGGCCCCGGTTCCGGGTGCGGCGGGTTCGCATACGGCTGGTCCGCAGCCGGGCGGCGCTCTCCGGATCCTGCGATGCGAGCTCGGCGAGCGCAGGGTGCAGGCCCGTCCGTGCCGGCCGCTCGGCGAGCGGGTCGCGCGAGCCGGCCGCGTCGCGCTGCCCGTCATAGAGGCCGAGCCAGACGATCTGCGCGACCAGCGCGAGTGCCGTGGCAGCGGCGGCTGCCCACTGCTCCGGTCCGCGGGGTGCGCTGTCGAGCAGTGCGGCGCAGGTGAACGAGATCTCCATGACGAGGAGCAGCACCCCGGAGGCGCCCAGGCAGCCGAGGTCGCGCGTCGGGGCCGGCGGTGGGGCCGAAGGCGGTGACGGGCAGCGCGACGCAGGCGAGGGCGATGGGGGCCACGCGCAGTGCGTAGGGCGCGGGCCGGGAGGCGGCACAGCCGATTTCGGGGGGAGAGAGGGGCAGTGGCACCGCTCGTGCACGGTGCGTGAGCGGTGCGCAGAGTGGCCCCTTTGTGCCCGCGGAGCGGCCCCTCCGTGCCCGCGGGGCGGCCCCTCCGCGCCCTCCGCGGGTGTAATCGGCCGGTCGCGGTGAGTCGGCGAACGGGGTCCGGAGCGTGAGGGCACGCACGTGGGCCCGGTCACATACGATGCCAGGTCGTAGCGCCAAGGGTGCAAAATCGGGCATTCCGGCCACTTGGGGTGTGTGTCCTGCGCCGTTACGTCGTAGGTCACACCCTTTGTCAGGCGGGTTTCGCGCCGCTAACAATGGCTGAGTCGCTGGGCGCCGTCGTTCGAGACGCGGCGCCTTTCCCGTGCCGAAGAGGCCGGTGCGACGTCCCCGATTGGAAGAGGTTCAGCTCAGTCATGCGCTCCACCATCTCCGGCTATACCGCTCTGCCCAAGGCTCACAAGTTCTCCGCCGCCGGTCTCGTCACCGTCGCCGGTGCCGCCGCTCTGACGTTCGCGCTGGTGCCGCAGGCCTCCGCCGCCGACGCCGTCTCCAGCGTCGGTGTGAAGCCCGTGGCGCAGAGTGCCCAGGAGTTCGGTGCGACGCACGACGTCGAGCTGGCCAAGGCCACCGACGCCGCCGCCGTCAAGGCCGGCGCCGACGCCAAGGCCGCCACCGAGACCGCCGCCAAGGCGAAGGCCGATGCCGAGCGCGCCAACCGTTCCACCGAGCGCAAGGCCCTCCAGCCCGCCCCCGCCGCCAAGCCCGCCGCCCCCGCCGAGAAGGCCTACGCGGACAACCTGGACGGCTGGATCAAGGAGTCCCTGGACGTCCTGCAGGCCAAGGGCATCCCGGCCTCCTACGAGGGCATCAAGCGCAACATCATGCGCGAGTCGACCGGCAACCCGCGTGCGATCAACGACTGGGACATCAACGCCGTCAACGGCGTCCCCTCCAAGGGCCTGCTGCAGATCATCGACCCGACCTTCAAGGCCTACCACGTCGAGGGCACGTCCTGGGACATCTACGACCCGGTCGCCAACATCACCGCGTCCTGCAACTACGCCGCCGACAAGTACGGCTCCATGGACAACGTCAACTCCGCATACTGATCCGGCCACGGACAGCATGCAGCGTGGGGACGTATGAAGGGCGCAGCACCCGTAAGGGGCTGCGCCCTTTCGCATGTCCCCGGTGCGATCCTGAGCGAGCAGGGGGAGCGACCTCCTCCAGAAGTTCAGAGCACTGT
Organism: Streptomyces aureoversilis; assembly: GCF_042657885.1. Lineage (NCBI taxonomy): Bacteria > Bacillati > Actinomycetota > Actinomycetes > Kitasatosporales > Streptomycetaceae > Streptomyces > Streptomyces aureoversilis. The sequence goes on along the minus strand of NZ_JBHSKJ010000004.1, from coordinate 351,508 downwards.
GCAGCCGGTCGTGACCGGGATACGCGCAGACCAGCGGCCCGAGACGACGTCGAGTGCCTGGGCGTAGCTGTTCGGCTGCTGCCCCCTGCGGGTGCAGTCGTTGAGGCTGGTCCGGAGGCCGAAGGAGCCGCCTGCGTGGCCCTGCTGGGCCCGGGCCGTGACGGTGCCGGACCACAGGAGACGGTTGTCGGAGGTGCGCCGGACGTACACCCGTACCTGGCCGTGGTTGTAGTGATCGCCATTGATCTTGATGGCCGGGTTTCCGATGGGCGCGGTGCAGATGTCGCCGTCACACTTCGGGTCCGCGGACCAACTGGTCTTCCACAGCCGTGCGGACACCTTGCGGGAGTCGGCGAGCTGATTGTCCCGCCGGGCCTGCGTGCGCGTCGCCGGCTCGACGCACACCACGTCGCCCGCGTACGCCTCGCGCCACACGTAGCCCTCGCGGCAGGCGTTCGGCCCGTACCCTCCGTGGCCCGGGTCGCGCCGCCCGGCCGCCCGGCTGTTGTCCTGGCGCGCCCGGGTCCGCGTCTCCGGCGTGACGCAGACGTGGTCGCTGGGCCGGGCCTCCCGCCACACGAAGCCCTGGAGGCACGTGTCGGGTCCGAAGTCCTCGGCCGCCGCTGCCGGAGCGGTCACCACTGCTGAGGCGGCAGTCGCCACCATGACCGCCGTCCCCGTCAGTATGCGACGCCCAATACCCTTTGCCGTACGCATCGGATCCCCCCGTCTTCGGCTGCCCGCCCCCTGTGAGGCGGCATCGACGCCGGGACAGACACACCGCGGCCACGCCCCGGTTCCCTCACTCCGAAGCGCGGGCTCGCCCACCGGCGCCTCCGTGCTCCCCGCCCGCCCCGGAGCCGCCCCGGAGCCCGCCTTGTACCGGGCCGTACTCTTCCGGTGTGAGCGACATATACGAACTGCAACTGGCCCTCGACCTCCCGGATACCCTGCCGGAGACAGACATTGCCGTGCTCGGCCGGCACCTGTCCGATGAGGGCGGCTACGCCGGCGGCGACGCCGACCGCGATGAGCCCGATGAGGAGGCAGGCGGCCCCGAGACGTACCCTCTGCTGGCTTCCCGGGGCCCGGCATGGCGCATCGGCGGCGCTCTGGTCGGTGAACTCTGCCGAGGCCCGCGAGGCTGGGCCCTCACCGCGCGCCAGGAGGTGCACCCCGACGAGTTCCCTGCGCTCGAAGCCCTTCTGGTGTGGCTGGCCGCGCGGACGTCGACGCCGGGCCCCATCGGATATCTGCGTTTCTACGAGTCCACGGTGCCCGACGTCCTGATGACGGACGGGCAGGTGCCCTGCCGCATGAGCCTGCACCCGTCAGCGGCCGTCGAGCCCGAACTGCTGCCCGGCGCGGTGTAGAACCCGCCCGCGGATCCCGGTCATGCCGTGCCGGTCCCGACGGGCAGAGCCGCGAGAACAGGGCGGCCTCGCGGACGGGGGCTGCCATGGCATCCGCCATAAAAATGTGGAATATTGTATGAAAAGCCGGGATCGGGATGCCGCCGCACCGCCACGATGCTGGAGGACGCCATGGGCATGGGCTTCGCCGACGAGCATCTGACGCCCCTGGTCGACGCCGGGCTGGGCAACAGCGCCTACCTGGTCGATCTGGGTGACGGCCGCGCCCTGGCCGTGGACGCCACCCGGGATCTCCGGGCCCTGCGCGAAGCCGCCGGCCGGCGCGGCCTCACGGTGGCGTTCGCCGCCGACACCCACCTGCACGCCGACTTCCTCACCGGCGCGCTCCAGCTCGCGGCCGACGACGGCGCCACCGTGCTGGCCTCTGCCGCCGGCCACCGCGCCTTCCCCCACACGGCACTCGGCGACGGCGACGAGGTGGACCTGGGAGGGCTGACCCTGCGGGCGCTCGCCACACCCGGCCACACGGACGAGCACCTGTCCTTCCTGCTCCTCGACGGTTCCCGGGAACTCGGCGTGTTCACCGGCGGGTCGCTGATCGTCGGCTCCGCCGCCCGCACCGACCTCCAGGGCTCGGACCGGGCCGAGGAACTGGCCCGCGCCCAGTACCGCTCGCTGCGCCGCCTGGCCGAGCTGCCGGACGCGACCGAGGTGTGGCCCACCCACGGCGCGGGGTCGTTCTGCTCCACCCCGTCCGGCATCGAGCGGACCACCACCATCGGCGCCCAGAAGCGGGCGAACGACCTCCTGGCCGCGCCGGACGAGGACGCGTTCGTCGCCCGCCTGCTCGGCTCACTGGGTTCCTACCCCGCCTACTTCGCCCGCCTCGCCGAACTCAACCGCCGCGGCCCCGCCCTCCTGACCGGCACCCCCGGCTTGAAGCCGCTCACCCCGGCCCGGCTCCGGGCTCTGCTCGCTGACGGCGCGTGCCTGGTCGACGCCCGCCCGGTCACCGAGTTCGCCGCCGGGCACATCCCCGGTGCCGTCTCGAATCCGCTGCGGCCGGCGTTCGCGACCTGGACCGGCTGGCTGCTGCCCCCGGACGTGCCGCTCGCCTTCGTCCTAGAAGCCGGGCAGGACCCGGCCGAACTCGCCTGTCAGGCAGCGAAGATCGGCTACGACCGGCTCGCCGGGCAGCTGGACGGCGGCATGGACGCCTGGCGCGCCGACGGCGGCCCGATCGGGACCATCGGGCTGGTGACGGCCGACCGGATCGGAGACCGTCCGGTCCTGGACGTACGTCAGGACGAGGAGTTCACCGCCGGGCACCTCCCCGGCGCCGCGCACACCGAGCTCGGTGACCTGGCTGCCGACGGCCACGAGGTACGCGACGGTGCAGTGGTGATGTGCGGGCACGGCGAACGGGCGATGACCGCCGCCAGCCTCCTCGCCCGCCGAGGCAGCCGGGACCTCGCAGTGCTCGTCGGCGGTGCCCAGGACTGGGCGAAGGCGACCGGTCGGCCTCTGGAGGGCGACCGGTGATCGCCGATTCCTGATCACAAGTCCCGATCAGCGGAGACCTTGGCGCACGTCGCGGGCGGCGAGCCGCGTCGGGCATAGGGCGATACGCCGTCACACCTGGCTTTCGGAGGCCAGGGTCGTGGCGGCGATGCCGGGGCGGTCGCGTGCGTCCGGCGGCGGTGTGACGGTGACACCGGCCCCGGTGAGGATGCTCAGGTCCAGGCTCCAGGTCGTGGCGGAGCGTTGCTGCCACAGCGCGAAGGCCGCGGCGACGTGCCGGCGGGCCTGGTCCGGAGCCATCCCGGTGACCTTGACCAGGTGGGCGAAGGCCTGGGCCTCCAGGCCGCGGACCTGGGCGTAGCCGAAGTGCGTGACGGTGTGGCAATCGGTGCACAGGCAGATCAGCCGCTTGAGCGTCTGCACGCGGCGGGCCCCGTCGTACACCCACCGCTCGTGCGCCTCCAACCACCTCTTGGCCTGCCGGTCCTCACCTGCTCCGCAGGCCTCGCAGCGCATGCCCGCCCGGCGGGTGATCATGCGGCGCAGCCGTTCCCAGTCCTGCCGGGTGACGCAGGAACGGACGTTGGTGAACCAGCAGCTGCTGGGCACCAGGTCGACGAACAGCCCGCTGCCGAGCGTACGGTCCTCACCGGGCAGCAGATCGGGGACGTCGGCGGCCGCCGCCCAGGGGGTGAGGGCAGCCATCCCCGCGCGGGGCGCGTACCAGCGCCTGGCGGCCGGATCCCAGCGGGCCCCCGCCCGCTTCGCCTCGTCCTTCTGTGCGTACGGGACGTCCAGCCATATCCGCTCAACCACCGTGTGCTTCCCTCCCCGTTGACGACGCGGCACACGCTATCGGTACGGCTGCAACTCGCTGACCCTCACGGGCCGATTGCGATCACCGCTTGTCGCAGTGTTCCTACGACCGGGCCGGCCAGAGCAGCGCCTGGGCGACGATGACGCTCTCACCGTTGAAGGTGACGGCGGGGCCTTCGTGCAGTTCGTAGCCAAGGCCGATCGCTTCGCTCACACGTCGGCAGAACGAGGCGTCGTCCGGTCCGGTGAGGACTCGGTAGATGGGCAATCCGTCGGGTGGTGTGCTCATGAGGAGAAGGATTCCAGATGCACGCTCTCACCGAGCCGGCGGGCCGGCACGGCCCGAAGTCAGTCGCTCCCAGGGTCGTTGGTCAGGTCTCCGGCAGAATTCCGCTTCCAGGGCCGCCTGCTCGAGCGCGGGATCGCCCCAGTCGCTGTTGCGGTTGACGGTGACGACGTGCTCGCCGTCGGCGGTGGCGGCCGGCCGGGTCAGTGAGCCGGTGATTTCGCTGCTGTGCCCCCAGACCTGCACACCGCATGCCGCGAGTGTCTGTGACCTGATCCCGAGGCCGTAGGACCTGCCGCCGCCCAGATCGTGGCCGGTGAACATCTCCTTCTGCTGGGCGGGAGGAAGGAGCTTGCCGCGCACGAGGGCTCGGACGAAGACGTTCAGGTCGCGGGCGGTGGAGATCATCTCGCCGGAGGCGCCGGAGAACGAGGGGTTGAAGTCGGTGACGTCGTAGCTCCGTGCGGCAGGGTCGTCCACGTAGAGCTTGGAATAGTGCCGCCCGTGCGGGCCGGGCACCGATGGCGACGAGCCGGGGACCGTGGTCCCGTGCAGGCCGAGAGGTCTGATGACGCGCCGTTCCACTTCGGAGGCGTAGCTGTGGCCCGTGGCCTTCTCGATGACCATGCCGGCCAGGATGTAGTTGGTGTTGGAGTAGGACCAGCCCTTGCCGGGCTCGAAGAGCGGCTCGTGGGCGAGGCCGATCCGTACCAGTTCCTCCGGCGTGGCGCTGTCGTACCGGTGGGCGAGGAACGCCTTGCCGGTGAACCTGGCGCGGAGTCCGTCGTCGTCGATGTAGTCGTAGAGGCCGCTGGTGTGCTGGAGCAGCTGGCGCAGAGTGATCCGGCGGCCGTCGTTGCCGTGGCCGCGCACCAGGCCGGGCAGCCACTTGTCGACCGTGTCGTCGGTCGACAGGCCGTGCCCGGGTTCGGCGGCGAGCTGCAGCAGGACGGTGGCGATGAAGGGCTTGGTCAGGCTGCCGATACGGAAGCGGTCCTGCGGAAGACGCGGGCGGCCGGTGCGGAGGTCCGCCACGCCGGAAGTGCCGCGCCAGGTCTCGCCCGCACGGTCGACCCGGGCCAGGACACCGGGGGTTCCCGCGCGCGTGATCGCGTCGAGAGCGCCCTGCGTTGCGGAGTGAGCGGAGCGCGCGGCGTCAGCAGGGTGAGGGGAGGAGCGGGAGGTGGAGCGCGGTGCAGCGGAGGCCGGAGCGACCGCGGCTGCGGCGACCGCTCCGGCCAGTGCCAGGGTGACCAGAGTGCGAGATAAGGCGTTCGTGGCCATGTGGGCTTTCTCCGTCTCCGGTTGGGCGCTGTGGTACTCAGGAGGACTTCTGAGCCCTACGGGAGGTTGACGGTCTTCCGTCGGCCGCGCCCCTGAACGAACCCGGAAGCAGCCCTGAGGCAACCCTGAGGCACCCCTGATGCTCGCCTCCGGCCGGTCGGCCGCGACGCCGGGGCGGGTCGTTCACCCGCCCGGCTGATGCCGGTGCCGCTTGGCGCCGGGCGCCTCGTGTGGTTCGGGCGCTGTCCGGGAGCATGGCGGTGTGGACGGGAACCAGGATTTCGGCGGGGCCGAGCCGTTGAGTGCGCTCGAGGTGGTGCCGACGGCTCGGACGGCGGTGGCGTGGATGCCGCCGCAGGAGCTCTGGCCGGCGATCCAGGAGATCCGGTGGGAGCACGATCCGCAGGTCCGGCGGTGGCCGCCGCATGTGAACCTGCTGTTCGGCTTCGTACCGGAGGAGGAGTTCGCACGGGCCGTGCCGCTGCTGGCCGCCGGGGCGGCGGAGAACGCGGCGTTCACGGCGCGCCTGTCCGGGGTCCGCTACTTCCGCCACCGGCATTACGCCACCGTGTGGCTCGATCCGGCCGCGGCCGGCCCGGCCCCGTGGGCCCGCCTCCAGCAGGCGCTGGGCTCGCGGTTCCCGCTCTGCCGCGGGCGCGGCGGCCGCTTCACCCCGCACTTGTCCCTCGGCCGCACGCAGGAGCCGCGGCAGCTGGCCGCCGAGTGCGCCGCCCGGCTCGGCGCGCAGCCGGCCGTGGTCGAGGACGTGGTCCTGCTCTCCCGGCGCGGCGACGGGCCCATGCGGCCCCGGGCCGTGATCGCGCTGGGCACGGGGGAAGTCCGCAGACTGCCGGAGTACGAACAGCAGTAGGCCGGAGGGGCCCGGCAGCCGAGCCGTCGCAGGCACATCACGAGGGGGAGCCCGGCGAGCGCCCGCCCAGTGCGGCCCGCGCCGCCGTGACCATGGCCGTGATCCCGGTCGGCAGGGCGAGACGCGGGCTCGGGGCGAAGAGGGGGGAGTGGTTGGGCGGGAGGGCGGCCAGCTTTTCGGCGGCGGTGGTGCCCGGGGCGGCAGCCCACTGGCGCGGGCCGGCCGTGCCCAGCATCCAGTAGACCGTAGGCACGCCGTCCGGCGCGAGGAGCGGGAAGTCCTCGGTGGCCATGGACGGCGGCCAGCCGGTGACGCGGGCCTCGCCGAAGGCCGCCGCGTGCGCGTCCCGGACGGCCGCCGTGAGCCGCGGATCAGGATGGTTGACGGGAGAGCGCGCAGTGACGGAGATCCCCGGCGGCACCGGGCAGCCCGAGGCGTCGCATTCCGCGCGGACGATCCGGTGCACGGCCGTCACGACCCGGTCCAGCGCGGAGCCGGAGAAGCCGCGGACGGTGAGGCCGAGTTCGGCGCGGTCCGGGATGACGTTGCCGCGGGTGCCCGCCTGCAGGCGGCCGACGGTCAGGACGACCTGTTCGGCCGGTGCCGTCTCGGCGGCGACCACGGTCTGCAGGCGCAGGACCACCGCGGCGGCGGTCACCACCGGATCGACGGCCAGGTGCGGCGTCGCGACGTGTCCGCCGCGCCCGTGGACGACGACGTCGAGGGAGACGCTGCCCGCCGTCATGGGGCCCGTGCCATGGGCGACCATGCCCGCCGGCAGGGGCGCGGCGTGCTGGGCCAGTACGGCGTCGGGCCGGCCGAACCGGTCGTGGAGCCCGTCGTCGAGCATGGCCTGCGCGCCGCTCAGCGTCTCCTCCGCGGGTTGCCCGACGACCATCACCGTGCCCCGCCACAGCCCCCGCTCCCCGGCGAGCACGCGCGCCGCGCCCGCGGTCGCCGCGAGATGGAGATCGTGCCCGCACGCGTGCATCACCGGCACCGGGGCACTCACGCGGCTCGCGTAGGGCAGGCCGGTGCGCTCCTGGACGGGCAGGGCGTCGAGTTCGGCGCGCAGCATGACCAGCGGCCCCTTGCCGTTCTCCAGCAGGCCGACGACACCATGGCCTCCGACGCCCGTGGTCACCCGGTAGCCGGCCCGGGTCAGCCAGTCCGCGAAGCGGGCCGCCGTGCGGGACTCCTCCCCGGAGAGCTCGGGGTGCGCGTGCAGGTCGAGGTAGAGCGTGGTGACGGCCTGGAGGAGGTCGCGCGGGAGCGTGGACATGGGCTGATGCGCCTTTCGGGCCGATCGGGTGGCAGGTTGGCCAGTTGGCCAGTTGGCCAGTTGGTCGGTTGGCCGGTTGGTCAGGCCGTGCATGCCGCTGACACCAGGTGTCAGCGGCATGCACAGAGATCTGTGAGCGGGTCCTGCTGGACTGATGGGGCAAGAACGGACGTACGGACGGCGGATCGCCGGCCGTGCGCACCGGCCGCAGCAACGACGCAAGGAGACGCACCATGGCTCAGCAGGCCGAACTCGCCACGCTCGCCCAGGAGATCCTGGAGCTGGAGTCGGAGACCTTCGAGATCTCGGACTACTCGGACGCGAGCGAGGTCGTCCTCGCCGGTTCCACCAGCTCCAGCTCCACGAGCACCTGCTCCAGCACCACCAGCACCACCAGCTGCTCCGCCTGATCCCAGGCAGCGCAGCCGCCCGGCGTCCGTACGTCCGGCGAACCGGAAGCCCTCGTCCCCGCCCCGGCCGAGGGCTTCCGGCGCGTCATCTTCAGGGACGACGCTCACGGGAACGGGTGCGGCACCCGCCTGATCTCCTCCTCCCGCAGGTCCGTCGACCGCCACCCCGCACGCCGGAAGGCCGTCCGCAGCCGGTCCATGCCCAGGACCCGCTGCCGGCCCCAGCCGAAGTCGATGGGCACCAGCCCGGGCACCACCGTCGAGACGGTGCACAGCCCCATCCGCTCCTGCTCCGGGGAGGTCTGGTCGACGACGATCACGTCGAAGCCGGCGCCCGTCAGCTCGTCGCGGCACAACAGCAGATCGTCCAGGAGATCGCCCGTGGCGGGCCGCTGCCGCTGCCAGTCCCCGTAGAGCTCTGCCAGCGGCCGGACGGACTCCGGCTCCAGGTACTCGCGCGCGTGCTGCGCCATCCGCGGCAGGCCGTACAGCCGGGCGTGGTGGGTGAGTTCCCGCACCAGGGAGAAGTCGTCGGCCATGGCCTCCAGCGCGGGCCGGTGCTCGGCCACCTGCCGGTCCAAATGCGGCAGGTACGTGAGCACCTCGGACAGCGCCGCTTCCACCGCCTCCTCAGGGTCCAGCCGGGCGCCCGCAGCGAAGGAGAGCGTGCCGGGCCCGCCGTCACGGCGTACGGCCACGGCGGTCACCACGGGCACGGCCAGGTCGACGCGGTTGTCGAAGGCGTGGACGTCGTAGCCCTGGAGCGCCGCACGGTCGGCCATGGCCCGCACCGCGCCGCCGCGGCACGACGCCAGGTCGATGCCGGCGAGCCGGGCCCGCCCGTACCAGCCGAGCAGGAACGCGTCCCGTTCGACGAGTTCCAGCAGCCCGAACAGGACGGCCTCCTCCAGGCAGCTGCCGGTGGCGCAGCCGTTGGAGCTCTCGAAGACGAAGTTGTCGCTGTCGCGGCCGGCGCCGTAGTGGACCGCCCGCTGGGGCACCAGGACCGTGCGGTTGTCGCCCAGGGAGTACCCCTGCACCCAGGGGATGGGCCGTGCGGGGTCGAATGGCGCGAGCATCGGGTCGGTGCGGTAGACCTCGGGCGCGTACGTGCCGCAGGTGCGCGGGTCGACGGCCTCGTCCCGCACGTCGTCGTAGGCGGCGACGAGCGGTTCGCCCCGGTGGCGGCGGTGGATGCCCGCGTACCGTTCGAGCCCCTCCAGGTACGCCAGGGTCCGGCTGGCGGCGAAGGAGTTGGCCTGGCCGCTCCAGGTGACGTCGGACAGGCCCGCGTACGTCCGGACGAAGACGCTCCCCGCCACCGGGGAGGTCGTGGGGGAGGCGACGTTGAGCCAGGTCCCCTCGCCGAGCGCGCCGCACACGGGGTTGGCCAGGGCTCCTTGCGGCAGCGGGTACGAGCCGGCCGGCCGCAGCCGGGACGCGCCGGGTCCGGGCTTCGGCCGCGCGACGAGCCGCGGCGGGGCGTACGGGCCCGGAAGGGGGCCGCACGCGGGGCACAGCGGATCGCCGAGCAGTGGCAGCGTCGTCACCCGCAAGGTGGCCAGGTCGACGCGCGTGACCTGGGGCAGCGGGAGGTCCGCGGGCGTGTGCCACTCGCCGTCCGGCCGGCCTGCCCCGGCCGGGCGCCCGGAGAGCAGGACCGCTTCGTACACGCTCCAGATCGCGTCCACGGCGTGGTCGGGCAGTACGGGCCACGGGCCCGCCCCGGTCATGTCCGTGCCCACTTCGAGCGCGTCCCGCTCGGAGCGTGAGCGCAGCCGCTGCCAGCGCCGCGCGAGACAACCGCCGCACGCCGCAGGGGCATCCTCCTGCGCGCCCCAGGGGCCGATCAGCGCCGCTTGCGCGGTCAGGTGCACGGTGGCGCGGGGGCGCAGTGCGCCGTACGGGTCCGCAGCGGGCCGGAAGGCGTCGGCCGCGCCCACCGGGACGACGAGAGGCGCCTGACGGCCGGGAGCCTGCAGCCCCGAGGACCGGAACCGTTCGGAGAGGGCCTGCTGGAGCCGCCGGCTCGCCGCGGCCATGGGGCCGGTGGCCGGCGCAGTTGTGGTGGTCGCAGTCGTGGTCGTGGTTGTGGCGGTAGTCGTGGTCGTGGCGGCGGTGCTCATGACGCGTTGCTCCAGCGGAAGGTCTTCACCGCGATCCCGCCGAAGACCAGCGCGAAGAGAGCCAGCCCTCCGCAGGCCACGGCGGTGGAGGCGAGGTCGGCGCGCCCGGAGACCGCCCGCGATATGCCGTCGTTGAGATAGTGCAGCGGCAGCACTTTGGCCGCGGTCTGCAGCCAGGAGGGCATCGCGTCCAGGGGGTAGAACGCCCCGGACAGGAACGCCATCGGCACCATGACGCAGTTGGCCACGGCCGCCACGGCTTCCGGGGTGTCGGCCCGCGAGCCGATCACCATGCCGATCGCGAGGAACGCGGTGATGCCGCTCACCAGGACCGGCACGGCCCACGGCCACGTGGCGTCCACGTGCAGCCCGAAGACCGGCAGCAGGGCCACGCCGATGAACAGCAAGGCCTGCACGGCCCCGATGGCCAGGGCGATGACGTACCGCGAGGCGAGCACCGAGCCGAGCGGGGTGGGCGTCAGCCGGATCAGCCGCAGCAGGTCGTCGCGGCGCCACTGCATCAGCGTGAACGCCACTCCGAAGACGGCCGCGTTGCCCACGCCCCACGACAGGACGCCGGGGGCGATGTAGTCGATGTAGCCGCGCCCGCTCTGCTCCACCGTCTTGCCGCGGAAGATCAGCCCGAAGACGACGAGGAAGATCAGGGGGAAGGCGAAGGTGAAGAAGACGGTGGTCCGGTCGCGGACGGCGGCCCGGTAACTCGCCCCGGTCAGTGCGGTGTAGGCGCTCATGCGTGCTGCTCCGTTCCGGTGAGCTCGCCCGTGAGCTCCAGGTAGACGTCTTCGAGGGTGGCGGTGCGGGTGCGGATGCCGTCGAGGCCGACGTCCGCGCCGAGGGCGGCCAGCAGAGGTCCCGCCGACCGGGTTTCGATGACGACCGAGCCGCCCTCGGCGGTGACGCGTTCGGCGCCCTCGAAGGCCTGCGCCCGCTCCACGGTGATCCGGTCCGCCGGCACCAGCAGCCGGGTCGGCGCCTGCGCGGCGCCGACCAGCCGGTCCGGGCTGTCGAGCGCCACCACCCGTCCCGCGACGACGATGGCCACGCGGTCGCACAGCGCCTCGGCCTCGTCCAGGTGATGGGTCGTGTAGACGATCGTGCGTCCCTCGCTCTTGAGCGCGCGCAGCACCTGCCACAGGGCGCGGCGCGCCTGCGGGTCGAGGGCCGCGGTCGGCTCGTCGAGGAAGATCAGTTCCGGGCCGTGGACGAGCGCGGAGGCGATGGCGAGCCGCTGCCGCTGCCCTCCGGAGAGGACGTCGACGCGCACGTCGCCCTGCTCGGCCAGTCCGACGAGGGCCAGGGTGCGGTCGACTCCGGCGGGGTCGGAGCCGTAGAGGGCCGCGACGGTCGCCAGGTGTTCACGTGCCGTCAGCCGGGTGAAGAAGGCCGAGGTCTGGGTCTGCACGCCCATGCGCGGCAGCAGGGCGAGGTTCCGGGGCCAGGGGGAGGCGCCCAGGACCGAGACGCTGCCCGCGTCGGCCTTGCGCAGCCCCTCCATGATCTCCACGAGCGTGGTCTTGCCCGCGCCGTTCGGTCCGAGCACGCCGAAGAACTCGCCGCGCTCCACGGTCAGGGAGATCCCGTCCACGGCCTGTTTGTCGCCGTAGCGCTTGCGTACGCCGTCCAGTACCAGGGCGGGGGCCGCCGCGCGTGCGGACGGCTTCGTGTCTGTCATCGTTCCTCAGTTCTTCTTGCGGGGGTGTGTCGCGTGTCAGGTCTTGCGTGTTACCTGCTGCGCGTCACGCGTTATGCGTCAGGTGGTGTGGATGAAGTCGGCGTGTGCCGGTCGCCCCGCCGGGCCCACGGCCCCGTCACGGCCACCAGCGCGGCGACCAGCAGGGCCGGTACGGCGGCGGCCCACGCGCCGTAGCGGTCCCCGGCCAGGTGGTGGCACAGCAGGACGAGGCCCGCCCCGCTGCCGCCGACGAGGAGCACCGCCCCCAGGCCGTAGGCGGTGTACGCGATCCGGGCCGCCCGCGGGTAGGCGGCGACGCCGTCGCCCCGCCGTACGGCCCGCGCGCCCAGCAGCCGCAGGAAGCGGCGGCTCTCGGTCGCGTAGTCGGCCATCCCCAGGGCGTGGCCGAGCATCTTGTAGCCGTCCAGCGGCGGCAGCGGCACCAGATTGGTGAGTGCCAGCACCGAGCCGGTGAACAGCAGGCCGGCCAGCGGGCCGCGGGACGCGTCGCCGCCGGGCAGGAGGGACCACAACAGCCAGAAGGGCAGCAGGAAGGCCAGGTTCATGACCGTTCCGGCGGCAGCGGTGGCGACCCGTGCCCGGCGCGTGGGCAGGTAGGGGTAGTTCTCGACGGTGCAGTACATGAAGACCATGGGCAGGTGCCAGCGCAGCCCGATCTCGCCGACGGTCCCGCCGAAGTGCCGGGCGACGACCCCGTGGGCCAGCTCGTGCAGGGCCGTGCTCGCCCACAACAGGGTGAACGCGGCGAGCAGCGCCCCCGGCTGCCGGAACAGGAGCACGGTGTCGTCCAGGAACGCCCCTGCGTGCACGGCGATGTACGTCTCCATGCCGAGCACCAGCAGCAGGACGGGCACCACGACCACCGGCGCCAGTGCGAAGCCGACGGCCCTGTACAGCCGGTCGGTGGTGGCCGTGGCATCCGCGGCCAGCCGCAGCGTGCCCTTGAGGAGGGTGCCGGTGACCGGCTTGCGCGGCGCGGCCCCGGCCGGCTGCCCGGAGACAGCGGGCCCGGAGGACCCGGCGCCCCCGCCGTTCCCGGCAGATTCGGCACTCCCGGCCCCGTTCAGCAGCCGCCGCTCCCACAGCAGCTTCAGCAGCTGCTGCCAGTGGGCCTCGCCCAGCCGCCGCCCGAAGCGCGCCGCGTACTCCTCGCCGACCTCACCGAGCGTGCGGGAGCCGTCCAGGCGGGACATCAGGAAGTGCTCCTTGACCCCGACCTCGAAGGACTGCCCGCTGCGCGGATCCTTCACCAGGTGGACGACTGCCGGTCCGCGCCGTAGCGCCGAGCTGCGCAGGATCTCCGGGCGCAGGGCGGGCCGCTGTTCCAGCAGCCCCTGGCGCGCCGGGGGAGGCGTCGAGGGAGACGTCTGCGGAGTCATCGGGGGTCCGCCTCGCGCAAGGCGCGCCCGAGGACGTACGACAGGTACGCCTCGTCGCGGATGGTCACGTGCAGCCGGTTGTTGGTCATGTGCATGTACGGCGACAGCAGCAGGGGCAGGGCGACCGCCGGGTCGGTGACCTGCTCGTCGGCCGTGCCGTCCCACGAACGGAAGACGAGGTCGCCACGGACGGCCAGCGCGGTGGCCCGGTCGCGCAGCTCGGCACAGTGCTCGGCCCAGCCGCGCAGGAAGCGGGGGAGCTCGGTGAGGCCCGCGGCGCCTCCTCCGGCCAGGGCGCCGAGGACGGCGTCGAAGCGCCGCGCCAGCTCCGGTCCCATGGTGGCGTAGGCGCGGTCGTACTCGTCCGAGCCGATGAAGTTCGTCCCGGAGAAAGCCTTCTGCCAGAACACGTGATAGCGGTCCAGGTACTCCGCGAGCTCCTCCCGGCCGGGCAGGAACGTACCGGCCATCACCATCATCAGCTGGGCGGACGTGCCCAGGCGGACGGTCCGCAGATGGAGGTTCATGGTGCGGACGGCCTCGATGACCAGGTCGCTGGAGTGCCGGAAGTGCCACTCCGCGAGCTCCACGCCCGCCGGGCCGCCGTACTTGCCGTACTCGGGCTCGTACGGCTCCCGGCTGACGGTGTTGTTCGGCCGCAGCCGCATCCGCCCGTCGGCGTCGAGGAAGCCGCCGCGCTCGTCCTCGGGGAACTCCAGCTCGAAGAGGGTGTTGTAGAACTCGTTGAGGAAGCCCGAGGAGTCCACCTCGTAGAGCGCGGGCCGCTCCCGCAGGAAGGCGGCGACGGCCTGCTCGGCGCGCCCGGCGACCTCGTGTGCGACGGCCTCGGACGAGGGCTTGAGCCGCAGCCGGACGTGCGGACCCTCCAGCCAGTAGTTGATGAAGAAGTGACCCGCCAGCAGGCCTTCGGCGGTGAGCTCCGCAAGGAGCGGGCCGATGCACCGGGTCATCAGGGGCTGGGGGTTGGCGGCGTAGTGGATGTGCAGGGCCTGCCAGGCGCCGGGCGTGGCGAGGGCGGGTTCGGTCATGTCGGCGCACCGGTTCCTTCGCGGTCGTGACGGGGCGTGCGGAGGGTTTCGACGGCCAGCTCGGCCATATGGGTGCCGCGTGCGGAGACGGCGTGCAGCTCGTCCTCACCGGGCAGGGCCTCGCGGAGCACGACCCGGTCGGCCGGGTCCTTGAGCAGGCCCTCCAGGGCGGTGAGGGACAGCAGGCTGTCGAAGTCGACGTACTGAGGCTTCGCCCGGTCCGCCCCAAGGACGGCCGCGGCCGGGGTGACGGTGGCGAAGACGCGACGCGGCAGTCCGTGCCGCACGCGCCACCGCTGCCACTGCAGGAACAGGGCAGCGTCGCCGCTCCCGCCGCTCCCGCCGCCCATGCCGCTCCCGCCGGGTCCGCCGGGGGCGGGCAGCGCGGCGGCGGGGGCGGTCCAGCTGCGACGGCTGAGGACGAGACCGCCGCAGCGCACCCGCGGCCGGGACGTCACGCCGTCGTCGGATTCGCCCTCCGGCACGCCGCCCCACACGTCGAGCGGTGCCATGGACGTGGGGGACAGGAGCAGCAGAGTGCGGGGAATCTCGGGGAGCGCCAGAGGGACGAGATAACCGAGGTAGACGGGGACGACCTCGCGGTCCAGCCGCCGGGAGCGCAACACCAGGCGGTCGGCCCGTACGTCGTGCTCCACGTACAGGTCGTCGAGAGCGATCCGGCCCTCCTCCGGCACGCCGCCGTCCTCGCCCGGGCAGACGATGCGGTAGTCCGTCAGGCGCCCGTGCAGATTGAGGTTGCTGGTGACGGCCCCGCCGGTGATCTCGGCGAAGACGCTGCCCTCGGGGGGTGTGCCGGCCGCGGTGCGCCGGATCCGGGCGGAGAGCGCCTCACCACCGACACCACCGTTCTCGCCGCCTTCACCCACTGCTTCGCCGCCCGCGCCGTCGAAGCAGTGGGTGAAGCGGCTGAAGGGGAAGGCGAACCCGCCGTAGGACTGGTTGAGTACCGCCAGAGGTTCGCCGTCGCGGCGCACCAGCTGCAGGAAGTGGCTCTGCGGCGCGAAGCGCGGCGCGACGCCGGCGAGCCGCCCGGCGACGGCCTCGACCGTCTCGGGATGCACGCGGATCTCCTCGGCGCCCCGCGCGGTGTCCCAGAGGCGGCGCATCCGGGACGTCCACTCCCGGCGGGCCGCGTCCACGGCCGTGATGCCGGGCAGGCCCAGCCAGTTCGGCTCGGGGACGTAGTCGCCCTGCGCGTCGAAGGGCGTACGGCGAGCGGTGAACGTCAGGTACTGGTCGTAGAAGTCCTCGTGGAAGTCGTGCACGAGCTTCAGGAGGTCCTCGCAGCGGCCGCCCTTGCCGTACCGCGCGACGAAGAAGCCCTTGAGCGTGATGCGCTGCGGCAGGGTCAGGTCGAAGGCGGGCAGGATGCGTTCGAGCGAACGCAGGGTCTCCAGAGGGCCTTCGCCCGCGGCCGTGACCGTGTTGCTCCAGGGCCGCAGGTCGCAGACGACGCCGGTGTCCCCGTCCTCGTTGCCGCTCCCGGCCGCCCGTACGTCCTCGTACAGCAGGGTCCGCGGCAGCGTCGGCTCCGCCGCCCCGAGTTCGCGCTGGATGCCGGTGAGGGACTGCCGCAGCTCGGACAGCAGCTCCCGGCGCAGCTTCGGCCCGGCGGCGGCGTAGCGGCCGACGCAGTCGACCGGCCGCTCCAGTCCCTCCGCGAGCCGTGCCGCCCACGGCCTGTCCAGGGCGCGCAGGGCGTCGCGGAAGGCGCGCAGCGGGTCGGCGTCGTGGACGTCGGTGCGCAGGCACGGGATCTGCACCATGCCCAGGTCCAGCAGGGCCGTCAGATAGCGTTCGCACTCGTCCGGGCCGGCGCCCCGCTCCTCGGCCAGCCAGCGCGCGAGGTCCCCGTAGCGCAGCTGCGGCCGCTCGCCGAACAGCGCCAGCAGCTTCTCCAGCGTGCCGCTGCGGCGGAGGAAGAACAGCCGGTCGCGGGCGGCGTCGAAGGTGACCGCCGCGCCGTCGTCGCCCGCGGTCACCGAGCGGCGGACGTAGCGGATCCGGTCCTCGTCGTGCCTCCATCCGGAGGACAGGGTGACGGGGAGGTCGCCGCGCCGCCCGGGGTCGGCGGCTACGAGCTCGGCGAGCCGGGCCAGGACCACCACGTTCAGCCGGGGGTGGCCGGTCCACTCTTCCGGAACGCGGACGACGCCGGGGGCGCCCTCCGTGCCCTCGCCGCCCTCCGCGCTTCTGCCGCCGTCGGTGCCTTCGCCGCCGTCGGTGCCCTCGGTGAAGCGGCCGAGGGCGACGGCGGTGAAGGTACTGAACGGGCTGGTCTTGCAGGCCGTGCGGTAGAGGTAGGCGAGGGCGGAGCGCTCGGCCTTGCGCAGCCGCTTGTCCGGGCGGCGTCCCGGGTCCGCGCCGATGTACGCGTCCAGCCGCTCCTCCAGCTCGGGCGATGCCAGCAGCAGGCCCAGCCGCAGCCGTTCCTCGGCGAGCAGGCCGCGCAGTGCGGTGCGGGTGCGGGTGGTTTCCGCGGCCAGGAGCGGGGCGCCCTCGGTGAGCAACCCGTCCAGCGCCCGCCGGTCGCGCACCCAGCGCGCCGCATCCTCGGCGGCCCCCGTGTCGGCGGCGGCGAGCAGGGCGAGTGCCCGCTCGGGCGCGCCGGGCAGCCTGCCGTTGAACACGTCCCGCCGCAGCCGCAGCAGCAGCCGCCGGGCCCCGTCGTCCTCCGCCGCCTTGACCAGAGGGTGCAGGCGGTCGCTGAGCGCGGCTCCGCGCGAGCGCAGCCGCTCCTCCTCGCGGAGTACGCGCTCCGCCCAGCGCACGGTGGCCGGGCAGCGCAGGGCCTGTACGGACTCGACGGGCAGCCCGGCCACCCGCAGCATGAAGTACGGGCTCAGCGACCAGTGGCCGGCCCCGGCCTCGGCCCCGGTCCCGGTCCCGGATCCGGCCCCGATCCTGTGGGCCGGGGAAGATGTCGTGTCGGTCATGGTGTCCCCGCGCACTCAGGCGATCTCGTAGCGGAAGTCGGCGGAGCCGGGGCGTTCGTGGCCGACGAGCATGATCAGCAGCGGTGCCTCGCCGCTCTCCGCGAGCTCCAGCTCCTCGACGAACGACACGGTGTCGAAGCCCAGCGCGACCCCGCTGCCCACACCGAGCGCGGTCGCCGCGGTGTAGAAGGTCTGCGCGACCGCCCCGACCGTGGCGTTGACCAGCCGGTAGCCGCGGTCGCCGACCGCGTCGAGCACGGCGGCGGTGCGCACGGCGGGCACGACGACGGCCGCGGCCTGTTCCAGGTTGTAGTTGGACAGGAAGTAGTTCCGCTGGAGGAAGTCGCCCGGCGGCCCCGCCTTGACCAGCCGCAGCCCGTGCGCGCTGCCCGGCTCGTAGGCGTACGCGCCGGGAGCGATCCCCTCGACGTGGTTGACGAAGACGTACAGCCGGGTGAGCCGAGGTGTGTCCTGCCTGACGTGCCTGACGTGTCCGTCCTGCCCGTCCTGCCCGTCCGGACCGTCCTGCCCGAACAGCCCCTCCCGCCCGGTCGCGTCGCCGCCGACGGACGCCGATGCGGCGGCCGCCAGCGTCGCGGCCAGCTGATCGGCGGCGAGCGCCCGCCGGGCGTCGAACCGGCCGAAGCTGCTGCGCCGCCGGCGCAGCGCCTCCCGCACGCCCAGGCCCAGCGGCGCGGGCTCCGGCAGGGCCACGAGGGCCGCCCCCGGCGCGCTGCTCGGCGGCTCCGGGGAAACGGCCGCCGGAACGAGCGCCCCGGGCTCCGGGCGGGCGGTGGCCTTCTCGAGGGTCGCTGCCTGGATCCGCCGGACGGTCTCGAAGGGGATCACGCGGCGGGAGCGCTCGCTCTCGGTGCGGCGCACCCGGGCCGCGGGTCCGGCGGTGTGCCCCGTGGACGGGGGTGCCGTGCGTTCCCAGGTGAGCGGGACCACCGCGAAAACGCCCTCGTCCAGGACGTCGAGTCCGAGCAGCCGGGCGATGCGCTCCTCGTCGAACCACAGGGCGGGCTCGATGCGCAGGCCCCGGGCGCGTGCCCACATCCGCCAGGTCTGCAGCAGGGCGCCGACGTCCATGCTGACCGCGTGCATGCAGAAGCTGTTGTACTTGAAGGCGTTCTGCCAGAACTTGACGCCCAGCACCAGGAACTGGTCGGTCGTCATGTCCGGGCAGGGGCCCGGTCCCAGGCCGGCGGCCTCGCGCACCTCCGCCGAGACGTCGCCGGTCAGCAGCCGCTGCATGGCGTGGTGCGTCGTGGAGTAGTGGTGGACCCCAGGCGCCAGGGGCCCGCCGGGTCCGTTCACCCAGTAGACCGTCGCCGGGTAGAGGCCGCCGCCCGAGGCCGTTCCCCGCGACCAGTTGGCGTCGGTGTAGAGGGGCAGGGACGGCAGGTCGGTGTTGGCCTGGACGCCCAGCCGGCGCCCGGTGCGGCCGTACGAGTCGAGCAGCATCCCGCCCAGCAGCGGCAGGGAGAAGCACCTCTCCTTGGGGTCGGCGTTGCCGAACACCCCTTCCTGCACGGTGGCCGCGGGCCCGGGCGCTGCGTCGTCGCCGTCCGGCAGCGGGAAGGACTCCGCGCCCGTGTAGAACTTCCCTTTGCGCGGCCGGTCCGACCAGTCGGGAGCGAATCCGACGGGCTCCATGGGGATCCTGCCGCGATGCATGATCGCAGTCGCGTATTCATGGGCGAAACCCACTGGTTCTCCTTACGTGACGTCGTGACGTGTTCGGTTCGGCAACTGGAGGGGGAAGGGAGCGATCAAGGGAACGGATGCGGAGCCGGGTTGAGCTCGTCCGCCCGTAGCTCGCGCTCGCGCAGACCGGCCGCATGCAGCGCCGTCAGCATCCGCGGCATCCGCAGCGCCCGCTGCCGCTGCCAGCCGAAGTCGATCGGCAGCAGACCGGGCACGAACACGCAGACCGTGTGCAGACCCAGGTCGCGCTGCTCGGGCAGGGTCTGATCGACGACGATCACGTCGAAGCCCGCGCCCGTCACTGCGGCCACGCACCGTTCGACGTCGTCCCGGAGGTCGTCCGCGACGGGCAGCATGCGCTCGCCCGGTGCGTACAGCTCCGTCATGGGCAGCTTCGGCCCGCGGTGGCCGAGCAGGAACGAGGCGTGCGGGGCCATCTCCGGGAGGCCGTAGACCAGCGGATGGTCGTGCAGGGCCAGCACCTTGTCGAAGTCCGCCGCCATGGCGCGCAGCCGTTCGCCGTCGCGCTCGGCCCGGCCCCGGATGTTCACCGCGTCGGTCGCGATTTCGCACAGCCCGCCGGCCAGCGCGGCCTCCGGGTCGAGGCCGGCTCCCGCGCCGAAGCACAGCGTGCCGGTGCCCCCGTCGGTGCGGACCGCCACCGCGGTCACCACCGGCACCGGGAAGGTGACCCGGGTGTCGAAGAACCGCGCCTCGTAGCCGTACATCGCCAGCCGGTCGACCATCTGCCGCGTCCGCGGGTCCGTGCTCGTCCGCGGGTCGATCTCGGGCAGCGCGGCCCGCCCGTACCAGGCGAGCAGGAAGGCGTCCCGCTCGATCACCTCCATCAGCCCGTGGTAGACGGCCTCCTCCACGGAGCCGCCCGAGGCGCAGCCGTTGGAGCTCTCCTGGACGAACCGGTTCTCCAGGCCGGGCGTGCTGTAGTAGGTGAGGATCTCCGGTACGAGCAGTGGCCGGTGGTCCCGCAGGGAGTAGCCCCACACCCAGGGGATCTCCCGGTCGGGGGAGAACGGCACCACGCGCGGGTTGGCCCGGTGGAACTCCTCCGCGTACAGGCCGCACGCGCGCGGGTCGAGCGCGTCGCCACCGAGGGCGGCGAGGGACGCCCGCACCTGCGGGGACCGGCCGCGGGCCCGCATGCCCGCCGCGCGTTCGAGGCCCTCCAGGACGCCGATGCGCTCGCTGTCGGCGTAGGAGTCGGCGTGGCCGCCCCAGAACGTCTCGCGCAGGTACTCGCCCGAGCGCAGCTCGAAGCAGCCGATCGTGGCCGATGTCGACGCCGAGGTGACGTCGTGCACGACACCGGGGCCGAGCGCCCCGCACACCGGACCGGCGAACGCCGTCACCGGCAGCTCGTACTGCGAGACCGCCCGCACCCGGAACGAGCCGGGCCGGTGCTTGGGCGCCGGTTGCAGGGTGAGCTCCGCGGCCTCCGCGCTGTCGGGGACCCGGCGTCCGCAGTCGGGGCACTCCGCGTCCGGGACGAGCAAGTGGCTGCTGACGCGCAGGGTTTCGAGGTCGAGGAGGTGGACGGTGGCGAAGGGGCCGCCTTCGTCGGCGGGGTTTGCGGCGGTATCTGCGGTGGGGTTTGTGGCGGGGCCGTGTGAGGTGCTGACGGCGGTACGGGCGGCTGTCAGCGCGGCCAACGCGTCCGTCAGGAACGGTACGGCGTAAGGAGGCCGCCCGGCCGCCCGCGTGTCCGACCCCAGCTCCAGTGCGTCGCGCAGGGCCCGGCCGCGCACGGACTGCCAGCGGCGGGCCAGGCAGCGGGGGCAGGGAACGCCGCCGTCGCCAGGGCGCGTGCCGTCCGGCCGGGGGAAGGGGCCGACGAGCGCGTGGTGCCCGTAGAGGTGGACGCGCGGCGCGAGGTCACCCTGGGGGAGGGCCTCCTGGGCCAGTTCGTCGCGTACACCCAGCGGTGCCACTTCGGTCGGGGTGCCCGTACCCGCGGGTGATGCGCGCAGGAGCGCGGCGATGTCGCGGCAGGCGTGTTCCCACTCGGGCGGGGCGGGGGAGAGGCCGGTGCCGTCGGCGGCGAGGCCGGGGTCGTGGGCGGCGCCGGAAGGGCGGACGGTGCCGGGGACGCGGGTGGTGCCGGGAA
Source organism: Streptomyces aureoversilis (assembly GCF_042657885.1). Lineage (NCBI taxonomy): Bacteria > Bacillati > Actinomycetota > Actinomycetes > Kitasatosporales > Streptomycetaceae > Streptomyces > Streptomyces aureoversilis. Next base: position 330,608 of record NZ_JBHSKJ010000004.1, on the reverse strand, counting down.
GGTCCGGGCGGGCGACGCCGGGGTAGCGGGCGGTGCCGCTGTCAGTGGGAGTCATCGGAGCCCTCGGGAGCGTTCCCGGCGGAGCCGTCGCGCGTGAGCAGCACGCGGACCGTGCTGATGCCGCCCGCGAGCAGGTCGGCCGAGCCGGTGGGCACGACGAGCGCGTCACGTCCTGCGGCACGCAGCCTGTCCAGCACCGCGGCGTACGTCGTGGCATCGGAGGCGTCCAGGCGGCCGGCGCTCGTTCCCATGGTGGTGAGGGTCTCGGGGGCGAGATCGCCCAGCAGCGGATCGCCCAGGTCGACGGAGGGGAGGCCGCCACTGCGGTCGGATCCGGCGAGTTCGCGGCCGAGCTGTTCCTGTCCCAGCAGGTCGCGCAGGGCCGCCGCCGCGGCCTGCCGCCGGTCCGTGGCGCCTGCCACCGCCCAGGCCCACTGGCCTGAGTGGGGGAGGAGTGCCCGGGCGAACAGGACGTGGGCGGAGGAGCGTTCCGCCTCGCCGAGGTCGAGGAGCTCGTACTCCTCGATGCCGAGGTTGCGGGCCGAGCTGACCAGGAAGGTGAGCTCCGGATCGTCCCCGTGGGCGTCCGGGGCGATCAGGGCCGCCCCGCCGGTACGGCGCAGGGTGCGTTCCAGGGCGTCGTGGCACAGCGCGGAGAGCAGTCCCCGGGCCGTGGCCTCGGCGGCCGTACGGCCGGCGCCGGTGCCGGCGGACGTGGGGGTGTGGAGCCGGTCGTGGTTGTACGGGCCGAAGGTGCGGACCGCGCCCGCGGGCACGAGCGCCGGGCCCGCGCCCGTGAGGGAGGAGGCGCGTACCCAGGCGGTGACGTCTTCGGCGCGGGCGGGCAGGCCGCTGGCGACGGTGAGCAGTTCGGGACCGAGGACGCGGGGACTGCCGGGTGCCCGGTCGGGGCGGACGGCGTCCCCGCCGAGCACGCCTCCCAGGGGCACGACGTGCTCGGCGTAGACGCAGGCCGCGGTGTCCAGGGCCGTGAGCCGGGCGCCGGCGACGGTGTGCAGGTCGAACGCGGCGATCTCGCGGCTTCTCCCGTGCCCCAGGGGCAGGCGCACCGTGCCGGCCTTGAGGGGGGTCTGGGTCCACGGCTCGTCCGTGAACCGCTCGAAGACGCCCGTGTGCGGCCGGACGAGTATCCGGCGGCTGTTGAGTTCGGCGAGGAGTGCGTCCGAGTCGATGGCGGGGGCGTCGGTGCCGGTCGCCGGCGCGGGGACGTCCGGCAGGGCGACCGGGGCGACGGCCGGCGCCGGGCCGGTCGTCGCGGCGCCGGTCGTACGGCAGAACGGGCAGCGGGGGTGCGCGAGCAGGGGCTCGGCGACCACGTCGAACGACTCGGTGTCCTGGATGATCACCTGCCCGCGCGTCTCGGCGGGCAGCGCGCCCGTGGCGAGCCGGAAGACCTCGTAGCCCAGGAGGTTGCCGATCATCGCCGAGAGGCTGCGGCCGGGCTGCTGCGCGAGGGGCTCTCCTGCCGCGGGCAGGCAGATGCCGCTCCACAGGTCGGCCGCGGCCGCGGCTTCGCCCTGGGCGCCGAGGCGCAGCACGGCACAGGCCCAGCAGCCGGTGCTCCCGTGCGTCATGAGCGGGCCGACGACCGCGCGGCTGCCGAACATGGCCGCCGGTACGAGCGACTTGCCCTCCGGCACTCCTGCTTCGAGCAGGCGGAAGAGCGGGCGCGGGCCGTCCGTGCCGCCGGTGACGACGACGATGTCGTACGCGGCGAGGTCGCTCCAGGACACCGCCACCGTCCCGTCGGCGGCTTGCCGCGCTGCGGAGCCCGTCGCTTCGATCGGCTCCAGGGAGACGGGGCATCCGGCGGCGCGGAGGCTCTCCGCCTCCTCGTATGCGGGGGCGAAACGTTCTTCCGCACCAGCTCGGTGGCCGACGGAGGCGATGCCGTTGCGGACCAGGCTGAGCGCGCACCAGGCCGCGACGGCATCGTCGCCGAGTACGGCCACCCGGGCCGTACGGAAGTCGTGGAAGCGTCGTTCCGCGTCGTCGGCGTAGTGGTCGACGTAGGCGATCTGCGGCGCGAAGCGCTCCGCGACCTCGGGGGGGAACGCGGGAGGAGCCGAGATGCCGGGGGCGGGCGTGTCACGGGCGAACTCCCGCTCGTACAGCGTGCTAACCAGGCTGCCGACCATGGCCCGCTGCCCGTCACCGAGCCCCTCGCAGAGGTCCGCGACCCGGTGCTTCCCGTTCAGGTGCGGCACGAGGAGGGTGGCGAAGCGGTACGCGGACGGGGAGTTGACGTGGAACCCGCCGTGGGCGTTGTGGAACAGCACGCCGTCCGGGGTCCGGGTGAAAAGGACGTCACGGCGGATGCGGGGCCGTGTCCCGGCAATCGCTGCGTACTCCTTGTGCTCTTCGTGCTCTTCGTGCTCTGCGCGCTCTTCGTGGGCTTCCAGCATGTGTGCACACCTCATGGACTCGTGGAATCGTGACGTTGATTGTTGAAATCGGAAACGTGATGGAGGTGAAGGTTCGTGGACTCGTAAAGGTGCGGAGACGAATTCACTGCCGCGACGGCAATGCGAGGGAGTCGTCCCGGTATCCGGTGGCGCACCGGGCGAATGTCCGGAGCAGTTCGTGCATGCGGAAGTGACCGGCAGCCTCCTCTTCGAGCAGGCCCGCGTCCGCCAGCCGCTCCAGGATTTCCTCCGCAGGCAACGGCGGTATCCGCAGAAGGCGCGCGGCGCCGGCGACCGAAAGCGGGGACGGCGGGGCGCCGCCGACGCGGAGGAACGCGTCCGCGAGGCGGGGATCCAGCCGCTGCAGGGCGTCGCCCAGGACCCGGGGCACCGACATCCGCGGATCGTCGGGCAAGGACAGCCGGCGCATCGGGTCCTCGCGCAGCCAGGCCACGCAGTCGGCGACGGCCAGGCGCGGGCGGGTGAGAAGCCGGGCGGCCGCGATCCGCAGAGCGAGAGGAAAGTGACCGCAAGCGCCTGCCAGTTCGCGGACGGCCTCCGGCTCCGCCCCGGCCCGGACGTCCCCGAGGGCGGCCGACAGCAGTTGGCACGACTCGTCCTCGGCGAGGGCGTCCAGGCGCGTGGCCCAGCCACCGTGCGCCGCCACCAGCCCGGCCAGGCCGAGCCTGCTGGTGAGGACCGCGGCACTGCCCGTGCCGGTCGGCAGCAGCGGCCGGACGAGGGCGGGGTCCGCCACGTCGTCCAGGATCAGCAGCACTCGGCGGTCCGCACCGCAGGCACTTGCTGCGCCGCTCGCCGCCGCCATGTCCTCCAGCTCGGCGGCGACTTCCGCCGACGTGCGCGGCGTGCCGTCCGTCCGCGTCATGCGGACCGCGAACCGGCCGTCGGGAAAGTGGTGACCCACGAGCTGGGCCACGTGCAGAGCGAGTGCCGTCTTGCCGATGCCTGGGGCACCCGACACCACCACCAGCGCGGGGCCCGAGCGGTCGGAGGTGAGACGGGCCGCGATCGCGGTGCTCTCGGCCGTCCGCCCGGTGAAGGAGGAGACGGCGGTGATGGGGAGGGGAGAGGGCAGCGGGAGGGGAGGGCCGGACGCCGGAGGAAGGGGCGGTGGGGTGACTGCGGCGGGAGCGGGGGCGGCGGTTGGCGGAGGTCCTGGCGGTGGTCCGGGCGGGGACCCCAGGACATCACCGCGCAGGATGCGCAGCTCCAGGCGCTGCAGCGCGGGGCCGGGGTCCACCCCGAGTTCCTCACGCAGATACCGCTTGACCTCGCGGTACTCGGCCAGGGCATCGGCCTTCCGTCCACTGCGGTAGAGCGCCTCGATGAGCTGTTCCCGGAACCGCTCGTGACCGGGGTGCGCCCGGGAAACGGCCCGCAGTTCCACGAGGGCCTGGCCGCAGCGGCCCAGCAGCAGCTCGATGTCGCAGGCCCGCTCGACGACCGACAACCGCTCCTCGACGAGCCCCGGCAGCTCGTCCCGGCGCAGGAAGTCCGAGGGGACGTTGGACAGCGGCGCGCCCTGCCACAGTGAGAGCGCCTCCCTGAGCAGGTACAACTCGGCCTCGGGATCCTGCGCGGCCCGCGCACCGGCCCGCAGTTCCCGGAAGCGCACCAGGTCCAGGGCGCCGTCCTCGACCACGACCCGGTAGCCGCCGGGCACGGACTCGATGACCGCCTCGGCGATCCCGTACTTGATGAAGGTCTTGCGCAGCCGCAGCACGCACGTGTGCAGGGCCGCCTTGGCGGACGACGGTTCGTCGTCACCCCAGATCGCCTGCCGCAGGAAGTCCGTCGGGACCACCGCGTCCGGGTGCAGGAGCAGAGAGGCGAGCAGAATCGTGGGCTTGGACGGCGGGAGGACGACCACCTCGGGCCCGTCGGCGATCCGTAACGGGCCGAGAACCTGAAAGCGCATATTCTGACACCCCCAATGATGGCTTATAGGTATCCAGAATCCGGACACACGGACCGTGGACACACGGGCATACGGACAGACGGCACCGGACGCCACGGGACGCACTCACCGCGACGCCTGCTTCGCTCCCAGAGTCTGCATCACGTAATCCGCCACTCGCAGTGTCGTGAGTTCCAGTGGTGGTGCGGGCGGGGGTCGGGGCGCGGTCGTGGCGTGAACCGGCCGGGAAGCGAAAACGCGGAATGAACTCGCCTCGAAGAAAAGGCGGATGACAAGGGCTGGTCAACGTCACCCAGATCAGGTAGAAACGGGCAGAGCAATGATCGTTTTCAAGACAGGCCCGTGAATCCATGGAAAATCAGGACCAGCGTCCCGAGCGCCCGGCGACGGTCACGTGCGCCCCGCACGCCCAATCCGTCAGCCGGCTGCTGCGCGCTTGGAGGGAACGCGTCGACCGGCGACGCATACCCGAACTGCGCCGCTGGGGACACCGGTCCGGAACGCGGATGTCACAGGCCGACGTGGCCAGACTCACCGGCGTGAGCGAAGGCTGGTACCGCGCCCTGGAGACCGGGGCACCCCGCGAATTCTCGGACGCCTTCCTGCTCCGGGTCGCCGAGGCGCTGCAGCTGAGCGAGACCGAGACCCTCACCCTCTTCCTCGGCGTCTCGGGCCGCCGCCCGCCCGTCTCCGGCACGCACGACGGCCTGCCGACCGCCGACCCGGCCACCGTCGCCCTCCTGGAGCACCAGGCCCCGCACCCGGCCTACCTCTCCGACGCCGCCTGGAACATCCTCGCCGCCAACTCGCCCATGACCGAGTGGTTCCCCTTCGCCCTCGGCCCCCGGCCCAACCTCATGCGCTGGGCCCTGACCTCGGCCGAGGCCCGCGAACAGATCCTGGACTGGGAGGACACCTGCGCCCGCACCTACCTCCCCATGCTCCGCGTCGCCAGTCACGGTGCCCCGAAGAACGCGGAGATCCGGGCCCTGATCGACGAGATCCTCGACACCAACGGCACCTGCCGCCGCATCTGGGCCGAGCAGCACGCCGTGGTCGAACACCCCGGAGGCCACCGCCTCCGCCTGCGCCTGCCCTGCCACGGGGGTGCGGAGACCCAGGTCACCAGCCACGTCCTCGTCCCGGCCGAGCAGCCGGACGTGCGGTTCGTCATCGTGACGACGGTGGACTGAGGGTCGCGCATGCCGGAGAACCGGCCCCCCTGAGATCCGTCGGGGTAATCCCCCATTTCCTCGATCGGATGTTGCCGGTCCCCTGCATCCGTCAGCAGACTGGAGCCATGGCAGGCGATCTCTCCAGAACAGTTGACTCTTCACTCCGTCGTCATGTGTCCGAGCAGCGGGTATCCCACCGGGACCGGGACCAGGCCGTGGAGATCCTCCGGGTCGCGGCCGGTGACGGCCGGTTGACGATCGCCGAGCTGGACGAGCGCGTCGAAGCGGCGATGGCGGCACGCACCGCCTCCGACCTCGCGGTGCTGACCGCTGATCTCCCCCTTGAGGGGATGCCGCCGCAGGCCCGCGAGGTGATCCGGATAGACCAGCGCTTCGGAGAAGGCAAGCGCACCGGTCGCTGGCTGGTTCCACGCCGGATGGAGATCCGGCTGAAGTTCACTGACCTGAAGCTCGACTTCACCGAGGCCGTGATCACCCACGACGTCCTCCACATCGAGGTCGATCTGCGCATCGGCGGAAATCTCACCCTGGTGACCGGACCGGGGATCGTGGTCGATGCCGACGACGTCACCTACAGCCGCGGTGAGATCAAGGTCCACCCGCTTCCCGGGCCGGAGGAGGGCCCGGTACGGCTGCGCGTGGTGTTGTCCGGCAGGTCGACCGGCGGTGACATCGTGGCTCGCCATCCGCGACGCACGCCTGGGCAGTGGCTCCGGCGCAAGCCTCGTTCGGGCGGGCAACCCCCGCTGACCGGCTGACGGAGCACCCGCCTCCGTCGAGGGCCCACGCGATGGTGTCCCCGGCGTGAGTCGGCCGACCTGTTGGTGAAAACCCTTTTCGTTGGGGCCTGTTGTCAGGGACTATGAGCGGCGGATTGTGACGGGGACGACCGGGAGTGGCTCCCGCTCCCCGCGACAACACCGGAAGTCTTTGAAGCCCCGAAGGGAGAGCAAGCCCATGAAGCACGCTCGAGGAAGTCTCTGGAGAGTCCGGTTGTCCGCCCTGGCCGGGTTCCTCGCCCTGGTGGCAGTAATCGTTCCCTCCTCGGCGGCACACGCTGCCGGCGGTGCCCAGGCGGCCGGCCCCGTCGAGCCCGGCGTCCCCTACTACCTGGTGGCCACGAAGCTCGACCGGGGCATCACGGCCGGAAGAACCAGTGAGTACGGGGACCTGGTCCACTACACGGAACGAGCCGGGGACCAGGGAATACCCGTAGTCTTCGAGAAGGACACCAACACCACGTGGGGCGAGGGCTATCAGATACGCCTGCAGCGCCGGGGCAGCGCCACCATGCTCTGCCACACTTACTACCGTTGGATCGCCCTGATGGACAGCTGCCGGCAGAATCCCTGGATGCTGGAACCCAGCGGGGACGCGTTCCGCCTGAAGACCCGGTGGGACGGTTCCTACCTGTACCTCGCGGCGTCCCCGACCTTCCCGGGCGACAAGACGCTCTACTGGCAGGACCGGTACGGAAGCGGTGACCTCAACGTGATGGAGTTCAAGCTGGTCAAGGCGCCGCGATAGGACGTACGCCCGCCCGTACGCCCGACGAGGGCTTGGTGGCCGGACGGCAGGCGCACCCCCGAGTGGTGTGCCTGACGTCGGTCCCTTCCTCTCGCTTGAAGTCGTCGGTCGGTCGGCTCGGTCGGCCAGGTGCCGGCGGTATGCGGCTTGCCGGATACTCCGTTGCTCGATCGAAAGCTGTTCGGCAGCATGGCGCCCATGCAACGCCATGAACATGCCGGACCCATGGCGCTACGCGCCATGCAGGACCTGGCCACCCGCACCTTCCCGGCGACCGGCTACCGGCACATAGGTGACCTCACCTGGAATTGGTGTCTGTCCCTCGACCGCGACGACGAATGCCCGACGGCGGTCTGGACCGAAGGCGGCCGAACGCTGGCCTGGGGCTGGCTGGATCCACCGGACAGCCTGATGCTCCAAGTCGACCCGGACCATCCGGAACTGGCCCACGACGTCCTCGCCTGGGCCGAACGAGCGGCAGTCGGCCGCCCGCTGCACGTCGAGGTGGCCGGCACTGAATCACACCTGGTCGAAGCGCTGGAAAAGCGGGGATACACGCGCGCTGTCGACGGCCCGTTCATGGCATGCCTCGACCGTGCCCTCACCGAACTGCCGGAGGTTCCCCGTCTGCCGGACGGCTATGCGATCCGGGCCCAGCATGACGACACCGACGTGGCCGGCCGTGCGGCCGCACACCGTGCGGCCTTCGGATCGACCCGAGTCACCACCGAACGCCATGCCCGCATGAGGGACGCCTGGCCCTATCGCCCCGAACTCGATCTCGTTGTGACGGCGCCCGCCGGAGACGTCGTGGCCTACTGCCAGGGCTGGTACGACGAGGTCAACGCAACCGGTGCCTTCGAACCGGTCGGCACCCATCCCGACCACCGCCGTCTGGGCCTGGCCCGGGCCGTCTGCACCGCGGTGCTGCATGCCTTCGCCCGTGTCGGCGGCCGGCGCGCCATCGTCTGCTCGCGAGGCGATGCCGCCTATCCCGTCCCCAAGCGGCTCTACGAATCCATGGGCTTCACCACGCACACCCGCACCCACACCTTCGTCGGCCGGCGCAAGCCATCGGACTGAGGCGTTCTGTCGCCCGAGGCCAGGCGGGCGCGCTCTTGTCAGTGCCGTATGACAAGGTCTGTCGCACGAGCACGGAACGGAACAAGGAGTTCAGGATGACGGGGGCCTGGGACAAGGCGCGCGTAGTGGAGCTGGCACGGCAGCTGAGGGCGGCGGAGACCGGCGGCTGGAGCGGGCCGGAGCTGCGGGCGGTGGTGGAAGCCCTCGGATGGCAATGGCACGACGGCGCCGCCGGTCCGCGGCTGGTTACGGGTACGCAGCCGGACGCGTCCCCGCACTGGACGCCCCGGCTGCGCCCGGTGGGCCGCTTCGAGAAGGACTACGTGCACGGCGGCGAGGAGTACGTCGGGCTGTATGTGCCCGTCGCGCTGCCGGAGGGCGGAGCCGCGGAGAAGGCCGCGGCCTTCCGGACGGTCGGCGAGGCGCTGACGGAAGAGTTCGGCCCCGCCTCCATCATGGGCGCATACGGTGACCCCGGCCCGTTCTACGATTCAGCCCCGCTGTGGGGCAGCCCGTTCCGCCGCTGGCGTGAGCGGGAGAACACGCTGGAGCTGCACGCCGGCGAGCACGGCCCTGAACTGCTGCTCCAGCCGACCGATCCGGCGGAGAACTGGTTCTGGCGGCAGGGACACGGCGAGCACTACGCCCTCGGCGGGTTCTTCGGATCCCGCCGCGACTCCTCGAACGCGGGCCTGGGCTTCCCGGGCCGCTGGCGCACCGACGACTGGGACGTCTTCTCCAATACCCTCGGCGACTTCCTCGACACCCTCCCGGCCGAGACCCACGCCCTCGGCATCGAGCTGGACTTCGGCTTCCACGCCCTGGTGCCCGGCACCTACGGCCCGATCCTGTTCAACCTCCTCTGCGGCGAACGACTGGAGATCATCTACGACCCCGAGCGGCTCGGAGAGGGCATCACCGACCCGGCCTCCTTCGGCTGGATCCCCCACACCACCCGCCCGGCCGCCCTGGACCACTGGCACGAAGCCCCCTACCACTCCGGGGACTTCGGAATCGGCGAGGTGAACGGCCGCCGACTGTCCCGCATGATGGTCGACACCCTGCGTGACCTGGGCGTCTCCTCCCCGAAGGACCTGAGCTTGACGGATCACGCGCAGCAGGTGGGGGACTACCACGTCACCTACTACGGCCTGACCTTGCAGGAGAACCCCTAGCCGGGACGCGCCGTGGTGGCGCATGGCCGCGGTGCAACGGCGGGGTGACCCGCCGTTGCACCGCAGCCGGGTGGTTCAGCCGGCCGTGCGATGCTTCCGCCACATCTGCACGGCGATCCAGCCCTGGACGATCGCTCCGGCAGTGAAGGCCAGCAGGCCCGGTTGCAGCTGTTTCGTCAGGAAGAGGGTGGCTGCCGCTGCGAGGGTCAGCAGTGCCACTGCGGCACACCAAGCACGCACCCACCTGCGGCGGACGGGTCGGGGGTCCGCCCACGTGAGAGCGCACATGAGTCCGCACGTGCTTGTGCTTACGAGTGAGACGAGTACCACCACAGAGCCGATGGCCGGCGTCAGGATGTAATTACCGGGCAGATGGAAGAGCCACACCTGGCCGTCGTAGATCGGCAACAACAGAGCGAGGGCCATCAGCACTGCCGCACAGAGGAACGGCCGGGCGTAGAGCTGAGTCGACTCCAGGGCTGCGTCCGGCGAGGGGGTCACGACCAACGACCGGTGCAGTCGTACCGCCGCGGTGACCTGGAGTACCGTGCCGGAGACGAGGCACAGGGTCCCCACCGTAGGGCGGGGCGTCGCGCCGAGTGAGGACAGGACGCTGACGAGGTATAGCACTGCCAACGCCGTCAGCAACGCTACCGCACCGCACCATTGACGCAATCGGCGCCGACGAACGCGAGCAGACCCGCGGACGATGAGGGTGCCCGTCACCACGCAGCTGATGACGCTGACCACGGCCAGTGCAAGGGCTACGGAACCGATCGGCTGCCAGAGCAAGTAGCCGCTGCTGCGTATGCCCGGTGGTATCACAAATGAGAGGGACAACAGCGCCGCTGCCCAGAAGAACGGCCGGGCGTGCACGACTGCAGGGGCAGCCTGGGGCTTGTCCCGCGGCTGCTCCACCGGTTTCGGCTCCGGCTCCGGTTCCGGTTCAGGCTTCTTCGCTGATGTAGTTTTCGCAGCCGAAGGTTCCGTCGCGCCGGCGACACCTCGCCTCCCCGCCCTCATGCCCTGGACCTGGACTCGGACGTCGACCTGACCGGTCACCGCCTGCAGGGTCAGCGTGCCTGTGTGCGCCCCGTGCTCCTGCACCTTCGCGGTCAGCTCGAGCCCATCGGCTGTGGACCGTGTCGTCAGCCAGGGCTCCGCACTCGCCTGCAAAGTGGCGAGTACGACCGGCGGGCCCTCCACCGCGAGGTGCGCCGGCTTCCCCTGCTTGCCCACCGGCACCTGCCCCAGGTCGACGGCGGAGGTCACCGGTCTGGGTCGAGCCCGTTGAAGTGCCCGGGCGGCGTTGTCCGCCACCCGGCGGCTGTCGTCGCTCTCCAGCTGGGACAGCGCCCTGTGTGCTGCGAGCGCGAGGCCCAGATCGGAGCCTTGCAGCAGGGTGCTCAGGTCGTTCACGGCCCACAACTTCTGTTCGCGGCTGTCGGACCCGACAGCCGCGGCCAGTCCCTCGGGCAAGGGGGAGGCCCGGGTGGCACGCAGCTTCGCACGGGCGATGGGGAGGTTTCCGTGGCCACCGAAGAGCCACAGCTGCGGGGTCTGGCGGCAGGCCAGCGCGTCCAGGCGTTCGCTCACGTAGTCCGCCAGCTCGGACAGGCCGATGCTGCCGTCCCCGTCGCGATCCGCCTCCCCACTGCGCAGCCCGTGTACCAGCGCGCCCGTGAACATCGACGGCCCTCTCGCAGCGCCGGGCTTGCCGGCCACGGGCTGGTCGCCCTCGAAGGCGTACTCCACCGCACTGGAGGCGGTGAAGACGGCTCGCCCCCGCCTCTCCTTCGTGCGCTGCAGGTCGGTGAAGCTCTCCTCGACGTGCGCGTCCGTGCCCGCCCGGGCGAACATGCCGCGCTCGAACGCGCCGGCGTAGCAGCAGTCCAGGAAGACCACTGCGCACTGGGCGCGGCTGTCGAGCATCTGCTCGCTCACGAACTCGGCGGGTACGGCGGTCGACGCGAGCCGGGCCCGGTTGGTGTCGGTAGCGGCGAGGAAGAGCTTGCCCGCGCTGTTCTTGACTCCGTGGCAGGAGAAGTGGAGCAGCAGCGTGTCCTTGGGGGATCTTTCTGCGAAGAAGTCCTCCACTGCTGTGCGCAGGCGCTGGGCGGTCGGATCGGAAAGGACTTCGACGTCGAAGTCGCCGATGGTCTCGTCGCCGAGCACGTCGGCGAGCTCTGCCGCATCCTGTGCGGGTGCCCTCAGGGCGCCCAGTCCCGCGTCGCCGTAAGTGCCGGTGACTACGACGAGGGCGTGCCTGTTCCGCTCGTTCATCGGTCCGCCTTCCCGGCGGCGCAGGACGCGATCCACGCGTCGGCCCGCGCGCCGCGCAGCTGACGTGCCCGGCCTGCCGCGCGCCGATGCTGCTGACCGCCCCCTCAAGCGGGGGCTGTGCGGAGGGAAGGAGCGGATTCAGCGCCTCGCCCGAATGCTCACGCCTCGTACCGCCACGCGGCACGCTCCTCTCCGTCCAGTCTCGCACCGCCACCGCGCTGCGCACAGCCCCTGAGGCCCATGACAATGGTGGCGCATTCAAGGACCAAACGTTCGGTTGACTGGGTTCGCGGGCCGCAGCGGCGTCGTTGATGGCTGGTTGACATGGAGTGCGCTCCAACACCTAGCTTCCTGGGCAGATGGTTCAGAGCTCAGGAGGCAACACCATGAACAACGTCCCCACCCGCCACCTCGGCGAACTGGCAGTCTCTGCACAGGGCCTGGGGTGCATGGGCATGAGCCACGGCTACGGTGCCGCGGACGACGACCAGTCGATCGCGACGCTGCGCCATGCGCTCGACCTCGGGGTGACCTTCTGGGACACCTCCGACTTCTACGGCACCGGGCACAACGAGGAGCTGATCGGGCGGGCCGTCGCCGGGCGCCGCGACGAGGTGGTGCTGGCCACGAAGTTCGGCTTCGCCAACCGGCTGGGCGAGCCCACCCTGGTCCGCGGCGACGCCGCCTACGTGCGGCAGGCCTGCGAGGCGTCGCTGCGCCGGCTCGGGGTCGACCACATCGACCTCTACTACCAGCACCGGGTCGATCCGCAGGTGCCGATCGAGGAGACCGTCGGCGCCATGGCCGAGCTGGTGCAGGCCGGCAAGGTGCGTCATCTCGGGCTGTCCGAGGCCGGCGCGCAGACCATCCGGCGGGCGCACGCGGTGCACCCGATCGCCGCACTGCAGAGCGAGTGGTCGCTGTGGACCCGCGACCTGGAGGCCGGGATCGCCCCGGTCTGCCGCGAACTCGGCATCGGCCTGGTCCCGTTCTCCCCGCTCGGACGCGGCTTCCTGACCGGCCGGTACAACTCGGTCGAGGGGCTGGCCGAGACCGACGTGCGGCGCAGCCAGCCGCGCTTCGCCGACGGCAACCTCGAACGGAACCTGGCGATCGTCGCGAAGCTGAACGAGCTGGCCGCCCAGAAGGGCGTCACCGCCGGTCAGCTCGCCCTGGCCTGGGTGCAGCACCGGGGCGACGACGTGGTGCCGATCCCCGGCACCCGGCGGCAGCGCTACCTGGAGGAGAACCTCGCGGCCGTGGCCGTCGAGCTGTCCCCGGAGGACCTCGCCGCCATCGAGGCCGCAGCCCCGGCCGAGCAGGTCGCGGGCACCCGCTACGACGCGACGAGCCTGACTTTCGTCAACGGCTGAGCCCGCCTGGTTCCTCGCCCCGGGCGCCCGCCCCACGGGCCGCTTCCGGGGCCGGGCCCCGGCCGGCCCGGCCGCTCGCCAGGCGCCCACTCAGTCCGGCTTCGGCCGCGAGCGCAGGTGACGCATCTGGGCGTGGCTGAGGTCGTGCGCCCGTCGCATGTGCCGGGTGATGATTTCGAGCTCGTCCTCGGTGTGGCTGTCGAGAAGCGCATGCCATGCCGGAGCGAGGTCGTCCCACACCGCGGCGACCCGGGCGATGCGCTCGGGCACCGGGGTGACCAGGACCCTGCGGCGGTCCTGGCTGTCGGGTGTGCGGGCCACGTAGCCGCCCCGTTCGAGCCGGTCCACCAGCCGGGTGGCCGAGCCCGTGGTCAGACCGGTCAGGTCGGCGATCTGTCTTACGGTGAGCGGCTCGGGCTCGGCCGTCAGCAGGCTCAGGCACTGCACGTCCGTCGGATGCAGGTCGAGGTGATCGGCGACAGCCTGGTTGAACAGCGCGTACGCCGCCAGGTAGCGGCGGGACTCCGTCGACAACTCCTCGTAGAGCCGGGACCGGCGCGAGTCCGTCACATGGATCACACTCCCAATCGCTGCGTGACGCAGCGATATCTCATAGTCTTCTGCATGGCGCAGTTGATGCGCCGCGCAGTTATTCTACTTCTCGGGGAGAACCATGCTCACCGCCGCCGTCACCGGGGCCACCGGAGCCCAGGGCGGAGCCACCGCCCGCGCGCTACTGGCCGCCGGCCAACGGGTGCGGGCCCTCACCCGCCGGCCCGCCTCGCCCGCCGCCGACACCCTGCGCCGCCTGGGAGCCGACGTGCACCACGCCGACCTCGACGATCCCACCACCCTTGAGGCCGCCCTCGCCGGCGCCGACTCCCTCTTCGCGGTCACCACCCCCTTCGGCACCGGCACCGCCACCGAAACCCGGCAGGGCAAGGCCCTCATCGACGCTGCGGCAGCAGCCCGCCTCGGGCACGTCGTGTTCACCTCGGCGGCCCACGCCGACCGCAGCACCGGCGTCCCGCACTACGAGAGCAAGCGCCGCATCGAGCAGCACCTGCGCACATCCCGCGTGCCCTGGACGGTGATCGCCCCGGCGGCCTTCATGGACAACTACGCCGGTGGCTGGACCCTCGACGGACTGCGCGACGGCGCCTTCGCCTGGCCCATGCCCGCCGACCGGCCGCTAACCCTCATCCCCGCCGCCGACATCGGCGCCTTCGCCGCACTGGTCCTCCAGCGCCGCGAGGAGTTCAGCGCCCAGCGCATCGACATCGCCTCCGACGAACGCACCCCCGCCCAGATCGCGCAATCCCTCGGGGAAGCCATCGGCCGCCCGGTCGCTCACCACGAAGTCCCCCTCGCCCACGTCCGGACCCGCTCCACCGACCTGGCAGCCATGTTCGAGTACTTCACCACCTCCGGCCTCGACGTCGATGTCGCCGGGCTGCGCCGCGACTACCCCGAAGCCGGCTGGCACAGCTTCTCCGACTGGGCCGCCGGCCAGGACTGGGCCGCGCTTCTGTCCTCCGCGTCCTCCGCGCCCTCACCTCAGTGACAGCCCCTGCCGGCCGCGTGAGCTGACCGTCGAAGTGGACTGCTGACGCTCCACGGGGGAGCCTGTAGACATGCGGTGGCTCTTCCGCTCGCCCCCTCGACCAGGAACGGGCGCCCACAGCAGGGGCCTGTTCAGGCTGGGGCAATGCCTACCGTTCATGCTCGCCCTGCTCGTGATCGGCATCGAGTTCTCACCCGCGCACTTCCTGTACACCGGCCCTGTGCTCACTGCGACGCCGGCGCTGGCGGCGGTCACGATGGGCCCCAAGGGCACCGTCGCGGCAGCGGCAGTCGCCACGGCCGTCAGCGTGTGCACCGCGACCTACAACCAGGCGTGGGGCAGCCAGCAGGTCCACACCAACTTCCTCGCCCTTTTCCTGGTGTCCGCGGCGAGCATCACGACGAGCAGCGCCGTACGTACGCGCAGGCAGCACGAGCTCGATCAGGTCCGCCGCATCGCCGCCGCCGCGCAGGAGGTCGTCCTCCGGCCCGTACCCGAGCGGCTGGGCTCCCTCCGGTCGGCCAGCATGTACCTCGCGGCCGAGAAGGGCGCACAGATCGGCGGCGACCTGTACGAAGCCGTGCAGACCCGGTACGGGGTCCGGCTGCTCGTGGGGGACGTCCGGGGCAAGGGACTGCCCGCCGTGCGCGCGGCCGCGGCCGTACTCGGCGCTTTCCGGGAGGCCGTCCACTACGAACACGACCTGGCCGAGGTCATGGACCACTGCATGGCCTCACTGAGGCGGGAGCGCGCCGTACCGGGCGCCTTCGCCGAGGAATCCCTGGTCGAGGGCTTCGTCACCGCACTCGTGGCCCAGGTGCCGGACGGGCCCGTCGTCGACGTGGTCAACCGCGGCCACCCGCCCCCACTGGTACTGCACGGGGGCGAGGCCCGGATGCTCATGCCCACGTCCCCGCAGCCGCCCCTGGGGCTCGAGGACGTCGTCATCGGACTCTCCGAGGCGGAGACCTTCCCGTTCGCCCCCGGCGACCGCCTCCTGCTGTACACCGACGGCGTGATCGAAGCCCGCAACCGCGACGACGCCTTCTTCCCCCTGGCCGAAGCCGTGGAAGCGGTCCACCCGGACACCACCCCGCAGGAGTTCCTCGATCACCTGCACCAGGGGCTCCTCCGGTACACCGGGGGCAGCCTGGCGGACGACGTGGCGATGCTCCTCGTAGAAAGGAGCGAGGACGCCGACCGGCACAACGAGGCAGTCGCCGACTGACACCACAAAGAATTTCCCACGGCGATGTCGAGAACCCGTGACCGGCTCCGTCCCCGCAGTGAATGCGGCCACAATGGGCCGCGCCAGCACCGAGGAGAACACGATGGCCAAGTACTTGCTGCTCAAGCACTACCGCGGCGCCCCGGCTCCGGTCAACGACGTGCCCATGGACCAGTGGACGCCGGAAGAGATCTCGGCCCACGTGCAGTACATGCAGGACTTCGCGGCCCGGCTCGAGGGAACCGGCGAGTTCGTCGACGGTCAGGCGCTCGCCCCCGAAGGAGCGTGGGTCCGCTACGACGGCGAGGGACGCCCGCCGGTCACCGACGGCCCGTTCGCCGAGACCAAGGACCTCATCGCCGGCTGGATGATCATCGACGTCGACAGCTACGAGCGCGCCGTCGAGCTGGCCGGGGAACTGTCGGCCGCCCCCGGGGCCGGCGGAAAACCCATCCACGAGTGGCTCGAGGTGCGCCCGTTCCTGACCGCCCCGCCCACCATCACGGAGTGACGACGAGTGACGTCCCAGGTGAACGAGGCCCTGCTCCGGAGCCTCACGCCGAGCGTGCTCGGGATCCTCGTCCGCCGCGGAGCCGACTTCGCGGCGGCCGAGGACGCCGTGCAGGACGCGCTGGTCGAGGCGGTCCGCGTCTGGCCCGCCGGCCCGCCGCAGGACCCGAAGGGCTGGCTGATCACCGTGGCCTGGCGCCGTTTCCTCGACGCGACCCGCGCGGACGCCTCCCGCCGCCGGCGCGAGGACCTCGTCGACGAGGAGCCGGCACCCGGGCCCGTGTCCGCGGTGGACGACACGCTCCAGCTCTACTTCCTGTGCGCCCACCCCTCGCTGACGCCCTCGTCCGCGGTCGCGCTCACCCTGCGCGCCGTCGGCGGGCTGACCACCCGCCAGATCGCCCGGGCCTACCTGGTGCCCGAAGCCACCATGGCGCAGCGCATCAGCCGGGCCAAGCGCACCGTCTCCGGCGTGCGGTTCGACCGGCCCGGCGATGTCGCCACCGTGCTGCGCGTCCTCTACCTGGTCTTCAACGAGGGCTACTCCGGCGACGTCGACCTCGCCGCCGAGGCCATCCGGCTCACCCGGCAGCTCGCGGCCGCGATCGACCACCCGGAGGTGGCGGGGCTGCTCGCCCTCATGCTGCTCCACCACGCCCGGCGCGCCGCCCGGACCGCGCCCGACGGCAGCCTGGTGCCGCTCGCCGAACAGGACCGCGGCCTGTGGGACACCGAGTCGATCGCCGAGGGAGTCGGGATCCTGCAGGCGGCCCTCGCCCGCGACCGGCTCGGCGAGTACCAGGCCCAGGCCGCCGTCGCCGCACTCCACGCCGACGCGCCCACCGCCGAAGAGACCGACTGGGTGCAGATCGTCGAGTGGTACGACGAGCTCGCGCGCCTGACCGACAGCCCGGTCGTCCGGCTCAACCGCGCCGTGGCCGTCGGCGAGGCCGACGGACCACGCGCCGGCCTGGCGGCGCTCGCGGCGCTGGACGACTCACTGCCCCGCCACACCGCGGTGGCGGCGTACCTCCACGAGCGCAACGGCGACCTGGCGACAGCGGCACGCCTGTACGCCGAGGCGGCCCCCAAGGCACCCAACCTCGCCGAGCGCGACCACCTGACCCGCCAGGCCGCCCGGCTCAACGCCCGCCGGGCCGTTGACGGAACGCGCTCGGGGGCGTCCGGTCAGGCGGCGGCGTCGGCCAGCCACAGGTCCGGGCCGAAGACCTCGTAGCGGATGTTGCGGGCAGCGATCCCGCCACGGAGCAGCTGCGACCTGATCTCCCTCATGAAGGGCAGCGGGCCGCACAGGTACACACGCGCGTCGGCCGGCAGGCCCAGCCCGTCGAGGTTCATCAGCCCCGTCCGGGAACCCGGCACCGCCGGCGTGGGCCGCTCGTACCAGAACGTGGCCCGCGCGGCGGGCAGTACGTCGACCAGCCGGGTCATGTCACCGCGCAGGGCGTGATCGGCGGGGGAGCGGTCGGCGTGCAGGACCCTGACGGAGCGGGTGGACGCGGTGGCCGCGAGGTGCTCCAGCATGCCGGTCATCGGGGTGCAGCCGATGCCCGCGGAGACGAGCACCAACGGCCCGTTGCTCTCGTCGAGCACTACGTCGCCGAAGGGAGCCGAGACGGTGAGTTCGTCGTCGGCCTGCAGGGTGCGGTGCAGCAGGTTCGACACTCGCCCTCGGGAGCACCGTCACCGTGGACGCGCTTGACGGTGATCCGGCGGACCTGGTCGCCGGGCGCCGAGGACGGACTGTACTGGCGCAACTGGTGAACGCCGTCGGGCATCTTCACCCGCATGCTGACGTACTGCCCCGCACGGGCCCGCGGCGCCGGGCCGCCGTCGGCCGGGCGCAGCAGGAAGGAGACGGTGTCGGTGGTCTCCTCCCGCCGCTCCAGGACGGTCCACTGCCGCCAGGGATGCCCGGGCCGCACCTGCGCTTCGAGGCAGAGACGGGCCTCCTGGGCGATCAGGGCCCCGGCCATCAGCCGGTAGACCTCGTCCAAGGCGGCCGCGACGTCAGGGGTGACCGCCTCGCCGAGCACCTCTGCGATGGCGGCGAAGGCCCCTGCCAGCGCCCGCCGCTGCGCACCGCCGGCCTGGTTGCCGCGGTTGAACATGCCGTCCAGCAGCTCGGGATGCTCGGTGAACATCGTCGCGTAGAAGCGGGTGGTGATCCGGTCCAGCTCCCTGGCGACGGCGGGCAGGGTGGGCGGGTGCACGGAAGATCGGGGACCAACGCCCCGGCAGGAGGGGCCGCCCGGTCCCCGGCGCACCCCGAAGACCGGGACCATCAGCCCCTGCCCGTTGACGCCGCGCTGACCCGAACGGCCCGGTACCCCGGCCGCGGGACCCGCGCGGGGGAGGAGCCGGCAGCCGGACGGCGATCGCCCCGAGCGTGGACGCGCGGTGCGGAACCGGCCACTGCCACCACATTCCAGTCACTGCCCTGAAGTGGTGTTTTACAGTGGCTTCCGTCAGATCTGGCGACAGGACCTGTGAGGTATTCGCGAACATGTCGACTGAAACCTTTGAGTTTCAGGTAGAGGCCCGTCAGCTGCTGCAGCTGATGATCCACTCGGTCTACTCGAACAAAGATGTCTTCTTGCGGGAGCTCGTCTCCAACGCCTCCGACGCGCTGGACAAGCTGCGCCTCGAGAAGCTGTGGGACGACTCGCTCGACGCCGACGTGTCCGATCTGCACATCGACATCGACGTCGACACGGACGCCCGCACCCTCACGGTGCAGGACAACGGCATCGGCATGTCGTACGACGAGGTCGGGCGGCTCATCGGCACGATCGCCAACTCGGGCACCGCCAAGTTCCTCCAGGAGCTTCAGGAAGCCAAGGACGCGGCCGGGGCCGAGGGGCTCATCGGCCAGTTCGGCGTCGGGTTCTACGCCGGCTTCATGGTGGCGGACGAGGTCACCCTGGTGACCCGGCGCGCCGGCGAGAGCCAGGGCACCCGCTGGACGTCGCGCGGCGAGGGCACGTACACGCTGGAGACCGTCGACGACGCTCCGCAGGGCACCTCGGTCACGCTTCACCTCAAGCCGGCCGACCCGGAGAACCAGCTCCACGACTACACCTCCCCGTGGAAGATCAGGGAGATCATCAAGCGGTACTCGGACTTCATCACCTGGCCCATCCGGATGGTGGTGGCCGAGGGTTCAGCCACGGCCGGCAAGAGCGACGAGGCGTCCGCGGCCGAGGGATCCGAAGCCGAGGCGCCCGAGGCCGAGACGCTCAACTCGATGAAGGCACTGTGGGCCCGCCCGCGCGGCGAGGTGTCCGACGACGAGTACCACGAGCTGTACAAGCACATCGGCCACGACTGGCGCGACCCGCTGGAGACGATCCGGCTCCAGGCGGAGGGCACCTTCGAGTACCAGGCCCTGCTGTTCCTCCCCGCCCACGCACCCCACGACCTGTTCGCGCGGGACTCCAAGCGCGGCGTGCAGCTGTACGTCAAGCGCGTGTTCATCATGGACGACTGCGAGGCGCTGCTGCCGCCGTACCTCCGCTTCGTCAAGGGCGTCGTCGACGCGGCGGACCTCTCGCTCAACGTGTCCCGCGAGATCCTCCAGCAGGACCGTCACATCGAGATGATGCGGCGACGGCTGACGAAGAAGGTCCTGTCCACGGTCAAGGAAATGATGACCAAGGACCAGGACCGCTACGCCACGTTCTGGCGGGAGTTCGGCACGGTCCTGAAGGAGGGACTGGTCACCGACCCGGAGAACCGTGACGTCCTCCTCTCCGTCGCGTCGTTCGCGAGCACGCACCACGACACCGAGCCGACCACGCTCAAGCAGTACGTGGAGCGGATGAAGGACGGGCAGGACGACATCTACTACCTGGCCGGCGAGTCCCGGCAGAGCATCGAGAACTCCCCGCACATGGAGGCCTTCCGGGACCGGGGCATCGAGGTGCTGCTGCTCACCGACGCCGTCGACGAGGTGTGGGCCGACGCGGTCGGCGAGTACGAGGGCAAGAAGCTGCGGTCCGTCGCCAAGGGCCGGATCGACCTCGACGCCGAGGACGAGGACACCTCCGGCGGCGAGCGGGAGAAGCAGACCGAGGAGTACGCCGGGCTGCTCGGCTGGATGAAGGAGCAGCTGGACGGGGACATCAAGGAGGTGCGCCTGTCCTCCCGCCTCACCGTTTCCCCCGCCTGCGTCGTCTCCGATGCGCACGACCTGACCCCGGCCCTGGAGAACATGTACCGCGCGATGGGCCAGGAGGTGCCCAGTGCCAAGCGGATCCTGGAGCTCAACCCGGACCACCGCCTGGTGAAGGGCCTCAATCAGGCGTACAACGAGCGCGAGGACCGCTCGGCGCTCGCCGAGACCGCCGAGCTCCTGCACGGCCTGGCGGTGCTCGCCGAGGGCGGTCAGCCGAAGGAACCGGCCCGGTTCGTCAAGCTGATGGCGGACCGTCTGGAGCGGGCGCTGTAACCCGGCTCCGTCAGGCGCCGTCGGCGGCCTGCCCCAGAGGTGAGGGGCAGGCCGCCGGTGTCCAGGCCCCGACCTGCCGACGGGCCTCGAACCCCTTCGGCAGGGGCGGGCCGGCCCGGACCTCCCCGGGCCGGCATGCGCTCGTTGCCATGGGCAACCGGAACGCGCGAGCCGGGCGGATCAGTCGGGTGGATAGTCGTGACGGTGTCCCCAGCCGAGGACGTCCTGTTCGGGTGGGGTCTTGTAGACGTCGTCGTCCTTGGTCTCCTCCCGCGCTTTCCCGGCCCCTGCCGCTCTGTCCTGCTGCTTGCGCTTCTCTTCAGCGGCATGGGCCTCTTTGTGCTTTCTCCTCGTCAGCCAGGCCATGACGCGAACCTCGTCTCTCTCGTCCTTCACCCTCTGTTTTCAGGCTCACACGCATGCGCGGACCACGCATCCCGCCTTCCTGCACCACCGCTCGGCACCCACCGCTCAGCACCTAACGTGATCACTGGGTGGAGACCTTGTGGACGGTGGTGTCGTCGGGGGTCAGCAGGCGCCCGTCCGCAGACAGCACTTCCAGTGCGCGGAGGGGATGTCCCTGTCGGCGGTCGACCAGCTCCGAGTGCGGTTCGCCGGGGGCGAAGAAGTTCTGCTCGCCCCACTGCCGCAGTGCCACGATGACGGGGAAGAGCGCCTTGCCCTTCGGAGTCAGTACGTACTCGCGGTAGGCGCTGCCGTCCGAGGCGGGGACGGATTCGAGGACACCGCCGGCGACCAGCGTGCGCAGACGCGCGGTGAGGATGTTCTTCGCCACGCCGAGGCTGCGCTGGAACTCGCCGAAGCGCCGGCTTCCGTCGAAGGCGTCCCGCACGATCAGCAGGGACCACCAGTCGCCGATCGCGTCCACCGACCGGGCGACGGGACATTCGCTGTCGTCGAAACGCGTCCTGGTCACCATGGCGTCCCTCACTCTCGCATCGGTTGCAACATGCTACCAACAGGGCTACCGTCGCCGTCAGCATTGGTGGCAAGTTGAAACCAGATCTCCAGGGGAGTGAGTGCTGATGCCCGGCAACGGTGAGGCTGTGACCCGACCGACCGAGGCCCGAAGCGGGGAGGGTCCCGCGTTCGTCCTGTCCCGAGGCGTCGTCGTACTGTTCGCCGTGGCATGCGGGGCCGCGGTGGCCAACGTCTACTTTTCCCAGCCACTCCTCGTGACCATGGGGCACGACCTCGCCATGAGCCCGGCCCTTGTCGGCAGCGTGGTCGCCCTCACGCATGTCGGATACGGGCTGGGACTCTTCTTCCTCGTGCCGCTGGGCGACGTGGTCGACCGCAGACGGCTCGTCGTGGCCCAGTTGCTGCTCCTGGTGATGGCGCTGACCGTGATAGCCGCCGCCCACACGGCGGCGATCCTGCTCGTAGGCATGGCTGCGACAGGGCTACTCGCAGTCGTCACGCAGACGCTGGTGGCCTTCGCGGCATCCTTGGCCCCTCCCGCCGGGCGCGGACGGGTCGTCGGTCTGGTCACCAGCGGCGTGGTCATCGGGATCCTGCTCGCCCGCACGGCATCCGGCCTCATGGCCGATCTCGCGGGATGGCGCTCCGTATACCTCGCCTCGGCGGCGCTCACCGCTCTGCTCGCCCTGGTCCTGTACCGCGTGCTGCCGCAGCACAGTGACGCTCCGCCGACGAGCCTGCGCTACGGACAGCTCCTGCGCTCCACGATCAGCCTGTTCGCACGGGAACGACTGCTGCGGCTCCGGGCCCTGTTCGGTCTGCTGATCTTCGCCGCCTTCAGCACTCTGTGGAGCAGCGTCGCGCTGCCGCTCAGCGAGGCCCCGTACCTCCTGTCCCACAGCGCGATCGGGGCACTGGGGCTGATCGGTGTCGCCGGCGCCCTGGCCGCGACCGTGGCAGGCCGCCTGAACGACCGCGGGCTTTCCCGCCGGACCACCGGCATCGCCCTGGCACTGCTCGCCGCCTCGTGGCTGCCCTTGGCCTTCACCCGCAGCTCGCTCTGGGCGCTGGTCGTCGGGGTGGTCCTTCTCGACCTCGCCGTGCAGGCGGTCCATGTCACCAACCAGACCCTGATCTACGCGCTGCACCCGGACGCGGGCAGCCGGCTGATCGGCGGATACATGGTCTTCTACTCGATCGGCAGTGCCACCGGCGCCATCGCCGCGACCTCCCTCTGCACGGTGGCCGGCTGGGGCGCCGTATGCGCACTGGGTGCCGCGTTCAGCTGCCTCGGGCTCGTGTTGTGGGCGTTCACTGGGCACAGCACCCCGGCCCGGGCCGCCAAGGTGACCTCTCGCAGCGAAGCCTAGAACTTGAGCAGCACCGTTCTGGTAATGCCGTCGCTGCCCGGCTTCGGCTTCCCCCGGTGACGAACGGGCGCGAGAACCATGTATCCATGGCCGACCGCTTCCACACCCTCGTGACCGAGGTCCTCGGCCACGACCGGTACGCGGTCTGCCGCAAGGACGCGGTGTTATTGGTTCCGGTCAGGCCGTGCTACTGAGTCATGGGGCTATGGGGCGGTGCAGGCGGGAGTTCGGTGAGCGGTTGCCGGTCCGGGGCCGGCAGGCCGAGCTTCTCCCGGGCGGTGTGAACGGCGGCGATCTGGGCGGCTGCCTCGGCTCCCCAGTCGAAGAGCTGGGCGGTTTGCTCGGGCGTCGCCAGGAGCCGCGCGTACGTCTGGCCCGTGGCCTCATCAAGCGCGGGCGGTTCCCAGCTGGTGATCGCGGCCGCGTACCGGGCTCGGGCACAGCGCCGGTTGTCGGTGTTGTCGTCGAGGTAGCCGAGGTGGAGCGGCTCGCCGAGGCGCACCCGGGCCTTCTCCCAAGCCTCGCGTCGGAGAGTTCGCACTGGACTGCCGTGATCAGCCGATTCGACCGTGCCGCCGGGCAGGCAGGCGGATCCGGTGTCCTGGCCGATGAGGACGAGGACCCGGCCGTCCCCGGCGAACAGCCAGCCCCAGGCCTGCGTGACCGGCAGCCCGGCACGGCGGACGCCGGCGACTTCCCGTTCCGGCAGGCGGATCCGGGCGAAGTCGTCCTCGGTCAGCGCTCCGCCGTCGAAGACGTAGTTCATCTCGCCGGGGAAGTCTGCGGGGTAGCCGGGGGCGCTGGGCGGCACCCAGTCGACGACCAGGACGCGGGAGAAGCGGCGGGCGAGGCCGAGTTCCTCGCGGACCTCGCGCGCGATGGCCGCCGACGGCGCCGCCGGGCAGCAGCACACCCGTCGGTGCAGGGTCATGGGCGACATCCCTTCGTCCAGACGCGGTTCGCTGCCGGTGGTACTGGGGGTGGGGTCACCGGAGCCAGCCAAGGTCCGTGTACGGCCGGCCGTGCGTCATGCCCTCCAGCGCCGCGACCGTGTACTCCACCGTCGGGTCGGGCAGAGCGTGCAACGGCCACCATCGCCACTCCACGCACCGGTCCGGCTCCATCAGCTGCGGTTCGCCGTGCCATCGGTGCACGCGGAAGAACAGTTGCAACCGCGGTACGGCGTCGTCGGCGTCGAGCAGGTGCACGATGTGCACGAGCTCGAGGTCGGGCTCGGCGACGGTGATGCCGAGCTCCTCGCCGGCCTCCCGTACGGCACAGGCCCGCGCGCTCTCCCGCTCCACATGCCCTGCCGGAACATGCCAGACATTTGCAGCGAACAGGGCGTCGGGCGGCCGCAACCCCAACAGGACGCGTCCCTCGTCCTCGAACACCAGGTGCGCGCCGACAATGTTTGGCAGGAACGACACAGTTTTCCTCTCCTTTGGCACGCAAGCCGTTCACGGACCGTTCTTCGACGGCGCGGCCACAAGCGAAGGCGGCCCGGCGGCCATATCCGTCGCTCTGATGTCCGCCACGGCACATCGAATCCATGGACGAAGGAACCGTCAACTGCGCCTGTGTTCCCCGGCCGGTCGCTGAAAGGATGGTGTTCGCAAGTGACACGCGAAGTGGCATGACGTGCCGTCCGCGCTTGAAGACGCACCTGGACTTCGGTGGCGTGGCGGCATTTTCGAACCACCTGTGCGGGGTATTACGAGGTCGTGCGCGGACGCCCCCCAAGAGGTCGTGCGCAGCCCCCGAAGCGGCTACCGCGTCCGGGCGGCGGATGGGGCCCGTCTGGCGTCTGGGGCTTTCCCGGTCGCCGGTCGAACCGGGACCTCTGGTGACCATGGCGGGGCTTAGCGAATGCTTGGCGACGTCCTGGCGACACATTGCCGGCGGAGGGCGTAGCGGTCACCTCCGCCGGCCAGGTTCCGCAGACCACCTGCATGCACGTGCCCATCCGACCCCTCACTCCGGAGGCGCGGTGAAGTTGCTCCGAAAGCCGACCACGACCCAACCCCCCGTCTCGAAGTCCGAACAGCTGCTGTTCAGCGGCCACCTGCGCCACGACAAGGCGTGGGCCCAGTACGCAGACCCGCTGCTGCGCATGAGCTTCTGGTCCATGGCCAAGCAGTTCCCCGCCATGCTCGCCGTGATCGCCCGCATCGCCCGGCGCGAGGACCCCCGAGCCCTCGCCGTCCTCGTCGGAGCACAGCTCGCCTCCGGCGTCATGACCGCGTTCCTGCTCGTCTCCATCAACGGCGTCCTGGTCGCCCTGTTCTCCGACGGCCCGACGACGGACAAGCTCCGGGACGCCCTTCCGGCGCTGCTGTCCGGCGGCGCGGCGTCCAGCGCCTCCGTGCTCCTGGGGTGTCTGATCGTGAAGGTCGAGGCACGTCTGTATCCGAAGATCGAGCTGGCGTGCAGGACCGCCTACTTCGAGATGATGGCGCGCGTCGAGATGTCCGCGATGGAGGACAAGGACATCCAGCGCAAGCTGTCCATGGGCTACTACGGCACGGACAGCGTCCGCCGGATGCTCGACAGCTCGGTGTGGGTCGTCAGTGGTCTGATGAGTCTGACGGCCGCCGCCGTCGTCCTCGCCTCGCTGCACGTGTTCCTCGTCGGCGCGCTCGCGCTGATCGCGGCACCCCGCTGGTGGGGCGCGGTCGTCGTCATGCGGCGGGCGTACGCCTCCCGCCACGCGTGGATCGACCACACCCGGGCCGTGGACGTCCTGACCTACCCGATCACGCGGGCCGACGCGACGCCGGAGCTGCGTGTCCACGGCGCCGGGCGCGTCCTGGCCGACGCGTCCCAGGACATGGGTGCCACGGCTGCCAAGGAGAAGGAGCGGCTGGGCAGCGCCGAGGCCGTCACCGAGATCATCGCCGCGACCATGTCCGGCACCGCCCGCGTCCTCGCCTACGCGCTGCTGTGGTGGCTGCTCGTCGCCGGGGGGATGCCGCTGGCCGCCGCCGGGACGGCCGTCTTCGCCATCCGCAACGCCACCGGCTACCTCAACACGGTCGTCAACCAGATGAACCACATGTTCGAGGAGTCGCTGTACCTGACCGACATGAACAACGCGATCAAGCTCGGCCAGGAGCACGCCATCCCCACCGGCGGCAGCCCCGTGCCCGGCGACGGTGTGCGGGTCGTCCTCGAGGACGTGTCGTTCCGCTACCCGGGCGCGGAGAAGGACGCGCTGTGCGAGGTGTCGCTGACGATTCCGCCGGGCAAGGTCGTCGCGCTGGTGGGGGAGAACGGCTCCGGAAAGACCACGCTGGCCGCGCTCGTGGCCGGGTTGTACCTGCCGACGTCCGGCCGGGTCTCGTACAACGGCGTGGAGGTCCGCGACGCCGACCGCGAGAGCGTCTTCGGCAGGGTCGCACTGCTGTCCCAGAACGTACAGGCGTGGCCGATGACCGTGAAGGCCAACGTGCACATCGGCGACGGCAGCAGACCGCTGGTGCACCGGGAGGTGGAGGCGGCCGCCGAGCGGGCCGACGTCCGCACGGTCGTCGAGGAACTGCCCCACGGGTGGGACTCGATCGCGCTCAAGGGCTTCGAGCGCGGGGTGAAGCTCTCCGGCGGGCAGTGGCAGCGCGTCGGCGTCGCGCGGGCGCTGTACCGGGGCCGGGAGCTGAACATCGTGGACGAGCCCACGGCCGCCCTCGATCCCCGGGCGGAGATCGAGATGTTCGAGTCGCTGCACGAGCTGACCGGCGACGGCGTCACCTCCGTCCTGCTCATCACCCACCGCCTCGCCGCCACCGCCACCGCGGACGTGATCTATGTTCTGCACGAGGGGCGGGTGATCGAGTCGGGTACCCACGGCCGGCTGATGGCCATCAAGGACGGCCACTACCGGGGCCTGTACGAACTCCAGGCCTCCCAGTACGCCACCACGACCACCGGGACGACGAAGGTCCCGCACCAGCGAGAGGGATGCGCATGAGGATCCGGAACTCGGCCAGTGGCCTCGTCGTCCGCGACGGGCACGTACTGCTCCTGCGCGGCGACTGGCCGCAACCGGACACCTTCTGGCTGCCGGGCGGCGGCCAGGAACCGGGGGAGACCCTGTCGGCGTGCGCCGAGCGTGAGGTCTGGGAGGAGACCGGCGTCCGCGTCCGGGCCGCGGAACTCCTCCTCGTCCGCGAGAACATCCCCACCAACCACCCCGACGGGCCCTTCCCCGGCAGCCGCAGCCACCGCGTGGAGATGCTCTTCTGGTGCGAGCTCGTCGACGAGCCCGAGGTCCTCGGCGGCACCGAGCCGGACACGGTGCAGACCGGCGTCGAGTGGATGCCGGTGGACAAGCTCACCGGACTGCGGTTCCTGCCCCTGTGGTTCGGCGAGCGGCTGCCCGCCCTCATCGACCTGGGGCAGAAGCGGGCGAGGGGCGGCGTCTACGCGGGAGATGTCGTCTGAACGCCGACGAGGTGATGAGGGCCTTGCCACGGCCCCGCCCGCGGAACGAGTGAGGCGAGGCCGGCGCAGGTGGCTCCTGCCACGGGCGGTAGTTGACCAACCGCGCCCGGATCCCCTGACGTGCCGCACATGAGACCGCCCTGACGGAGCATCGGCCCGGGCATCCTGCGAGCGGCCCGGTTCATGCTGTATTTCGGCTCGTCGATAGCCTGCGTCTTCATGATGCGCGCTTGGATCTTGCCGTTGCTGCTTGTGCTCTGCGGGTCGGTCGTTGCGACTGGGCTGATCTTCACGGGAAGACCCGGCGCAGCCACGGCGCTCCTGCTGCTGTTCGTGCTGCTCGCAGGCGTGCACTCCCCTCTGGTTTTCCCGAAGTCGATCGGTGCGCTGGAGGCACAACGCCGCAGCGCGGTCGACGGTCGGCCGGTCGTCTTCTGGCGGTCGGGCTGCAAGTACTGCCTGCGCCTGCGCATCCGGTTGGGCCGTAGCGCGCGCCAGTTGCATTGGGTCGACATCTGGCGTGACCCGGTCGGCGCGGCAGCGGTGAGGGCGGCCAACGATGGCAATGAGACCGTGCCGACCGTCGTCGCGGCGGGCCGGCCGCACGTCAACCCCGATCCTGACTGGGTGCGCGAGCAGCTCTCCCCCTCCGCGTGACGGTCGCGAAGGTCGTCGGTCGGTTTGCCAGGAAGAACACCTGCCGGTCACCCGCTGCCGGGTCACCGGAGAGCCCCCTTGCCGTTGCGAAGGGGCCTCCGCGCTTGGCCACTTGACGTATCTCCCTTCACAGGAAGATCCTCCGTTTGTCTCCAGCTCTTTATTCAAATAGCAATAAAACAGGAGAATTGCCCATGACTTCACCTGGCATACGCCCGTCCACGACGATGTCCCGGCGAGGCGTCGGACGGCTCTTAGGAGCCGCTGCGGCCGCCTCGCTGCTCGGTGGTACGGGGCGGGCCGCCGCGTCCGAATCGGGCGCGGCGGACCTGGTGTTCCACAACGGCGATGTGATCACGATGGACCCGAGGCGGCCGAGAGCGACGGCCGTGGCCGTCCGGGCGGGCAGGATCGCCTACGTGGGCTCCGACTCCGGCGCCCGGGCGTTCGCCGGCAGGGGCACCGAGACGGTGGACCTGCGGGGCCGGACGCTGACCCCCGGCATCAACGACACCCACCTGCACGCAGCGGTGTACCGGCTGAACCTCCCGCCGTACGCGCTCGATCTCGGCCCGGCCGCAGCGAAGTCCGTCGCGGACATCGTCGCCGCCGTGGCAGCCGAGGCCGGACGCACCCCGGCGGGGGAGTGGATCCGGGGCGCCGGATGGAACCCCGGCCGGCTGGCCGAGAACCGGGAGCCGAACCGCGACGACCTCGACCGCGTGTCGCCTGACCACCCGGTGTTCCTCCAGGACAGCGGCTACCACGTCAGCGCGGTCAACTCCCGCGCCCTCGAAATCGCCGGGATCACCGACGTCGGGCCGAACGGGACCAGGAAGCCCGGCGTCGACTACGACGCCAACGGGCGCCCCACCGGCGTACTGCGCTACGGAGGGCAGGCCCTGGTCCAGCTGCTGCTCCCGCCCCGCACCCGGGAGCAGCGCAAGCAGGCGATCCAGGACGCGCTCACCCGCCTGCGGGCGGAGGGCATCACCAGCTTCACCGACCCCGGCCTCGGACCCGGCGGCGACGGACTCGGCGGAGGAACCCAGGGCATCGAGACCCTGAACGCCTACGTGGACCTGGCCCGGGCCGGCACCCTCGACGCGCGGGTGAGCGCGCTGTTCCTGCCCTGCTCCCAGTCCGGCGGATCCGCCGCCGCGGTCGACAAGGCGTTGCGCGAGTTCACGCCGCCGACCGGCGTCGACCCCCGCCGGTTCGCGGTGCGCGGCGTCAAGCTGTTCTCCGACAGCGGTGGTGACCTGCTGGTCGCCGGGAACACGAACGAGGAGCGGGCGGCCGAACTCGCCGAGATGGTCCGGATCGCCCATGCCGCCGGTTACCAGGTAGGGGTGCACTGCTACCGGTGGGTCCCCACCGTCGTGGACGCGTTCACCGCCGCCCTGCGCCGCCACCCGCGAGCCGACGCCCGGCACATCGCGATGCACGGCGCGTTCGTCCCCGAGAGCCTCCTGCCCACCATGGCCAGGTACCGCATCGGCCTCGGGCCGCAGGCGCAGAGCTGGGCCAACGCGATCCACCGAGCGGCACAGGGACCGGCCGGCGACTCCTTCCTGCCGTGGCGCTCGGCGGTGGACGCCGGTGTGCCGCTCCTCGGCAGTTCGGACGCCCCGGTGAACGCGCCGAACTGGCGCGCGGGCATCCAGGCCCTGATGACCCGGCGCGGTGCCTGCGGCGACGTGCACGGTCCGGAGCAGCGTCTGACCCTGGAGCAGGCACTGGCCGCCTACACCACCGCCGGCGCCTGGCAGGACTTCGCCGAGAGCTGGAAGGGCTCGGTGAGCGTGGGCAAGGTGGCCGACCTGTGCGTGCTCGGCGGCAACCTGCGCACCACGTCCCCGGACGAGATCACCGGCGTGCCCGTGGACATGACCGTCTTCGACGGCCGGATCGTCCACGGAGCCTGATAGCTGGTTGCGCCATGCCCGCCGGCGGTATCACGGCCACTGATGCCCCCGGCGGGCACTGCCGCGCCGGGCCATGCTCGACGACGACGTCCACCCGCGCTGTACCCACGGCTTCCAGCGCCCGGCGCGGCCCACGTGTTGTGTCATCCGATTGATCCCGGTTCGTCCTGGATTCACGGTAAGTCACATAAGCGGATGTATCCCGTGAATGCGATTTTCTTCCGATGTATCTTCTCTTTTCCGTTGCCCGGAGTAGCCTCTGGAGTGACGTCCGGAGTGACGTCGTCGTCACGTCCCGTTGCCATCGGCGTGGGGCGGGAGAGGGGGATGGCATGGGGGAGTGCATCGGGTCGAGTGCTGCGGGGGAGCCTGTCGAGAATCCTCCGGGGGACTTCGCGTCGAGGGCGTTCGTCTGGGGAGTCCTGCGGGCCGGTGACTGCGAACAGAGCAACGGGCGCATCGAGTTCCGGACGGACGACTCGGGGACGTGGAGCTGTACGACCCGGACGTTCTCGACGAGCACCGGTGACATCTGGCACGCCCGGTTCACGGTCCGCAACGCCGGAGGGCTGACCCTGTTCGAGACGCCCACGTTCGACAGCCCGGAGATGGACGACGGGAACCCGCCGCCGCTGTACCACTGGTCACGGGAGTTCATCTACGACTCGTCCATCTTCAACGAGATTGCCGGAGTCGTGCAGCACTACAGCTGCTGAGCCCACAGGGGCAAGCCCGCCGAGGCCGCCCTGCTCCAGGCGTGGCTCATGGAGAACGCCGACCCGCCGGGCACGTGCTTCCCTTCATCCCACGTGGCGGGCGCCGTGGCGAGCACGCCCAAGGAGGCG
This sequence comes from Streptomyces aureoversilis, assembly GCF_042657885.1. Lineage (NCBI taxonomy): Bacteria > Bacillati > Actinomycetota > Actinomycetes > Kitasatosporales > Streptomycetaceae > Streptomyces > Streptomyces aureoversilis. Next base: position 299,651 of record NZ_JBHSKJ010000004.1, on the reverse strand, counting down.
CCTTGACCGCCCGGTCGGCGGCCGCGGCCGCCACGGAAATCAGTTCGCTTCACCGTGCTGCAGGGGCGAAGCTCGCTCCCATGACAACAGATCTCATCGTGCGTCCGGCCCGGTCGGCCGATGCCCGGACCTTGGCCGAACTGCGTTGGACGTTCAAGCAGGAGGACTACGAAGGGCAACCGCCGGCTCCGCTTCGGCACCTGGAAGAGGCCGAGCACTGGATCGGTGACCGGCTCAGCGACGGTCGCTGGTTGGCCTGGGTCGCGGAGGCCAAAGATGAGATCTGCGGTCACGTCTTCCTCTGCCTGGTGGAGCGGATGCCGGACCCCTACAAGGACAACAACCCGGTCGGCTATGTCACGAACTTCTTCGTCATGCCGTCACAACGGAATAAAGGAGTCGGCTCGGCGCTCCTGCAGGCGCTGAAGCAGCACTCACGCAGCGCCTGCCTCGAAGGCTTGATCGTCTGGCCGTCGGAGCGCAGCACTCCGCTCTATCAGCGCTTCGGTTTCCAGCCTCCGGAGGAACTCCTGGAACTTCCCCTCGCCACCTGATGAGATCCACTTCCAAGAGGGGGAGGCGCGGGCCGCCGCGCCGTCGGGACCGGCCCGCCGTCCATCTGGAACGTTCCGGGTGCCCAGCCCTGTGCGCCATGACTACCTTGCGGATCGTTCGGCTCGCTTGATCATCTCAAGGAGGAGTCATGGCAGGGAAGTTTGGCCGGGCAAGACTGGCGGCCGCACTCGGCGCGGCGAGCGCGATGCTGATCGTGTTCCCTTCGGCGGCGCAGGCGGCCGCGCCCGCAGCCGCCGATCCCCACGCCGACACGTTGGCGGCTCTGAAGACGTTCCAGTCGGCCGCGGGCCCGGGCGCCGGTGTCTACGCGGGGGACGCCACGAACTCCTGGAGCCTCTCCGTCGGTACCGGCACCATCAACACCAACGCCCCGATACAGCCGAACGAGCACTACCGGATCGGCAGCCAGACCAAGACCTTCACCGCGGCCACGGTCCTGCAGCTCGTCGACGAGGGCAAGGTCTCGCTGGACGCGCCGATCGAGAAGTACCTGCCCGGCGTCGTCGACGGCAACGGCTACGACGGCAACGCCATCACGGTGCGGCAGCTGCTCCACCACACCAGCGGCGTCGCGGCCTACGAGCCGCTCTTCGGGCTGCCGCCCAGCAATCCGGACGGCTCGTTCTCCCTCGAGGCGCTGGTCCGGGAAGGGCTGAAGCGCGCCCCCGCCTCCGCGCCCGGCGCCGCGTTCCTGTACTCCAACACCAACTACCTGATCCTCGGCATGCTCGTCGAGAAGATCACGGGGACGGCGGTGCACGAGGCCGTCACGAACCGGATCATCACGCCGCTCGGCCTGTCCCGGACCGTTTTCCCGGCCCCAGGCGATCACTCTCTGCCCACCCCCGCCGTACGCGGGTACCACGGTGTGCGGATCGGCGGGTTCTACTTCTGGTCGCGGGTCCTCGACTACGACCCGTCCGCCTTCAGCAGCGCCGGAGCGATGATCTCGACGGAGGAGGACCTCACGAAGTTCTACCAGGCGCTGATCGGCGGCAAGGTCGTCTCTCCGGCCGCCCTGGCCGAGATGGAGAAGACCACGGGCGCCGAGATGGAGGGAGGCGGGTACGGGCTCGGGCTGATCAGGCGCGACCTGCCCTGCGGCGGCTCGGCCTGGGGCCACAACGGCATGGTGCCCGGCTATTACACCCAGACGATGGTCACCGCGGACGGCCGCCACGTGTCCGTGGTGACCAACGCCCATCTTGCGTCCAACGTCCCCGGTGCGCAGATGGACAAGGTCGTGACGACGGCCCTGTGCGAGAACCGCTAGGCAACAGAAACTGCCTAGCGGGCAGGACAGGGCAGGACAGGGCAGGGCAGGACAGGGCAAGGCAGGGAAGGGAAGGGAAGGGAAGGGAAGGGAAGGGAAGGGTGCCTACGCAGGGCTGCCGGTTGCTGCTGCGTAGGCCGGCTGATCCAGCTGACCCAGCTGATCCGACACCGTGGCCGTGGGGGTCACAGCTCGCTGATCGAGTGAAGCTGGGTGAACCAGCCCAAAACGATGTCATCCCCTATTCGATCACGCGTCCGGATGCGAGGCCCATGCTTCCGGCACCCTCGGACGGTCCGTGACCGAGCACGGGCTACCGCCCGGTTCGGCGGGACTTGCGGCACGCGGATTGCCGCGTACCTCATACCGCGTACTCCGTACTCCCTTCCCCGTACGCCGTGCCGCGGAGTCGCTCTGTCGGCGATCGACCAGGTGTGGTCTCATGGCGTCGGCGACCGCTGCCGCATCGTCCCCTGCCGGAGGACGATCCGTTGTTGTGGAGGCGCGCGTGCTGATCGACGGAACCGGTTCTGTCCGCCCGGAGTCCGGCCTGCTGGCCGAGGCGCGGAAGCTGCTGCCCGATGTCGTGGCGTTGCGGCGCCGGATCCACCGTATGCCGGAAGTGGGCGCGTACCTGCCCCGTACCCAGCAGGCGATCCTGGAGGCCGTCGACGGCCTGGGCCTGACGGTGACCCTCGGCAGGAAGCTGAGCTCGGTGGTGGCCGTGCTCGACAGCGGACGGCCCGGACGGACGCTGCTGCTGCGCGCGGACATGGATGCCCTGCTGCAGCAGGAGAACACCGGCCTCGCCTTCGCCTCCCAAGTACCCGGCGTCATGCACGCGTGCGGGCACGACGCGCATACCGCCATGCTCGTAGGTGCCGCGCGGTTGCTCAGCGCTCGCAGGGACCGGCTGGCGGGGCGGGTGGTCTTCATGTTCCAGCCCGCCGAGGAGACCGGCGGCGGAGCCCTGCCCATGATCGAGGAGGGGCTGCTCACCCTGGCCGACGGCACGGCGGTCGACGCGGCGTTCGCCCTGCACATCAACGCCCGCAACGAGACGTGCACCGTCCACGTCCGGCCCGGCACGCAGTATGCCGCCGCCGACCTGGTGCGGATCACCGTCAGGGGCCGGAGCGGGCACGCGGCCGGCCCGCACCGGGTACTCGATCCGGTCCCGGTCGCCTGCGAGATCGTCCAGGCCCTCCAGACCATGATCACCCGGACGGTCGCCATCTCCGAGCCCGCGGTCCTGACGATCACCACGATCCGGGCGGGAAGCGCGGTCAACATCATCCCGGAGACCGCGGAGCTCTCCGGCACCTACCGCACGCTCTCCGAGGCGAGCCGCCGCACGGTGCGCGAGGGCATCGCGCGCGTGGCTGAAGGGGTGGCCGCTGCCCATGGCATGACCGTCGATGTGGAACTCCCCGAGGGTTACCCCACGGTTCAGAACGACCCCGCTTTCACCGCTCTGGTGCGTCGTGCTGCGGCCACCGCCCTCGGCCCCTCCCGCGTGCACGAGCTGCCCCACTCCACGATGGGCGGCGAGGACTTCTCGTACGTCCTGCAGCGTGTCCCCGGCGCAATGGTGTTTCTGGGCGCCTGCCCGCCCGGCGGCGTGCCGGGGAAGGTTCCGGACAACCACTCCGACCGCGTGCTCTACGACGAGGAGGCGCTGGCCGCCGGAGTCGCCCTGCACTGCGCGGTCGCCGAGGACTTCCTGCGCGGCGGCGGAAGCGAGGCCAGCAAGGGGATCGAGGGCAGTAAGAGAGTCGAGGGGATCGAGGGGAGTAAGGGGATCGAGGGAAAAGGCGAGCACGGCGCGGCCATTGGTGTGGCAAGCACGGACGACGGGGACTGAGGCAGCCCCCGTCCGGGCGAAACCCTGAACCAGGGCACGCGTTGTGACAGGCATGACCACATCGAGCAACAGGCACGGCGCGCGACGCGTCGGTGTCACCGCGTCCGCTCTGGCCGCTGCCCTGTCCGCTGTCCTGTTCACCGCCGTGCCCCTTGCACATGCGGCTCCGTCCGCGCCGCTGCCACCCGGACCGACGGCCGCGCACCGGGGCGTGTCCGGGGCCGCGCGACACGTGTACTACCCGAACGTGGACCGGATCGTATGCGAGGTGAACAAGGAACGGACGAAGCGGCGGCTGGCCACCTTGCTCATCTCGAACCCCGTCTCCGACGCGGCGCGCCGTCACGCCCACGACATGGCCCGGATGGGTCGGCTCACCCAGGTCGGGAGTGACGGACGGGACCTGCGTGCCCGGCTGAGCGACGCGAACGTGTACTCGTCCCACATCCTCGAGTACCTGTTCCAGGGCTACGACCACGACGGCTACTTCGCGGACATGGCCACGGACCCGGACCCGAACAACGAGTTCTACAAGTCGCTGATGAGCCCGGACACGGCGGCGATCGGCATGGGCTACGAGAACCGGTACTGGGACGTGGTCCTCGTAGGCAAGCACCGGAGGCTGGTCACCCGCCCGCCGTCGTGCGGGAGCGCCTGACCACGTGTCCGGATGGCAGGCGCGGCCGACGAGGGCGGCGGCCCCGCTTCCCGGCTGCGGGCCGACGCACCGCCGTCGGAACGGCAGCCGAGAGTAGAGGGGCTTCCCGGAGGATCTCCTGGGGCCTTCCTAGGGATTTCCTGGGAAGGCGACGCGGCCCACTGGCTGAATCATGAATTCCGCCGGTGGGCCGCAAGGCCCGTGCCGGCCCGCCCCTGCCAGGCTGCCTTCAGAGTCCACTCCTCAGGTCGTGTGCCACAGCTGGTTGTTGCCCTGGTTGCAGTCCCACGTGAGGACGGAGGCCCCGTTCCACCAGTTGCCGTTGGCGATGGTCAGGCACCTGTTGTAGGCGGGGTTGCGCAGGCGGGCTCCGTCCCAGACCCACTGCTGGGGAGCGCCACCATGGCAGTCCCACATGTTCAGGGCGGCGCCGTTGTCGGCATTTCCCGCGACCACGTCGAGGCACTTGCCGTTGAGGTCGCTGCGGATCGTCAGCCCGTCCCAGTACCACCGCTCGTTCGAGCCGCCGTGGCAGTCCCACATGCCCACCAGCGCCCCGATGCCGGGATTGCCCGCTCTGATCTCCAGGCATCTGTTGTTCATGTTCGAAGCGATCATGAAGCCGACCTTGACCTTCGCGTTGGCCTTCGTCTCGGCCTTCGTCTCGGCCTGCGCTGTGGTCGGTGTCGCGGTCGATGCCGCGGCCGATGTCGCGAAGAGGCTGACCAGCCCCAGTCCTGCCGCTGCCGACATCGTTCCCAGCCGTTGTGACGTGATCACAGGTGCCTCCAGGTGGATGCGCGCGTGTTCGTCGCCGCAGACGCTATGAGTGGAGAGGCGCCGCCGGGAGACGAGAACGCGCCGCCTCCCGCAGCACTGACCTATGGTGCCTGTGATGTGAAGGAATCTCCGATGCGCCGGCACATCGCCCGGGAGTATCGTCCGCGAGCATGACGCTTCCCCGCATCCGACCTCCCTTCGCCGCGGACGAACGGACCCAGCTGCTCGGCTGGCTCGACACGCAGCGCGCGATCGTTCCATGGAAGTGCGAGGGGCTGTCCGAGGCCGACGCCCACCGGTCCGTACTGCCTGCCTCGCCCCTGATGACGATGGCGGGGATCGTTTCGCACCTGCGCTGGGTCGAGCACCTGTGGTTCGAGGTGCTCTTCCTCGGCCGCCCCGCCGAAGGACCAAGGTTCGAGGGGTCCGACGACGCCGACATGATGGTGGAAGGCATCCCGCTCGCCCAGCTCCTGAGCGAGTACGAGCAGCAGTGCGCGGTGTCGAACGAGATCGTGGCGGCCCATTCACTCGATGAGACCGGCCGGCACCCGGACTATCGCTCAGCCGGCGCGAGCCTGCGGTGGATGCTGATCCATATGGTCGAGGAGACCGCTCGTCACGCCGGCCACATGGACGCCATCCGGGAGCTGCTCGACGGCCGTAAGGGCTACTACTGACAGTGCGGCGCTGCAGCCGCTGTTCGGGCCGGCCTCTGCTTGAGGCCAGGGACGACAGGCTGCCGTCGGGCCATGCCCCGCGGCCACTGGGGTGGTGACGCGCATCATGGCGAGCGCCCTCGTGGGGTCCGGTGAGGGCCTGGTGAAAGCCCAGGGTTACGACTCTGGGCGGGCTTCGTGCGCACCCGGCCTGCTCAGGGCGCCCGTCGGGTGCCCAGGGGGCAGGCTGCCACGGTCTCGTACCGGGGGCGTTCTCCGACGGCTCCGGCCCCGGCTTCGGGCAGGTGGCTGCACACCAGTTCCAGGCGCTCGACGCGCCACCGGCGGCCCCGGAACCCGGCCAGTTCCTCCGCGTACGGCCTGAGGTTCACGTGCCCGGTCACGCGGGCGAGGGTGAGGTGGGGGCGGAAGGGCCGGGCGTCGTCCATGCGTACCCCGGCCTGCCGGGCCGCAGCGTTGGTGGAGCGGGCCAGGCCGGTCAGGGTCTCCAGTGATCCGGTCGCCCCGACCCACAGGATCCGGTCGCCGAACCGGCCGCCGCCCGCGAACCTCAGCTCGTGCGCCGGATGCCGGTGGGCGGCTTGGGCGAGGCACTCGCCCAGTTCAGGGAGCAGGGCCTCGTCGACCTCACCGAGGAAGGCGAGGGTGAAGTGCCACATGGCGGGGTGGGTCCAGCGCAGCCGGCCGTGCCGCTCGGGGAGGGCGGCACGCAGCTGTGCCACCTCGGCCGCCAGCTCGTCGACGGCGGCCTGAGGAGGGATCACCGCGGCGAACAAACGCATGAGGCCAGTGTGACGCTGCCCGGAAGTATTTCCTCGTCCCCGCGCCGGTGCCGGCCCGTCAGGCAACGGTCACCGAGACCCCGCTACGGCAGGGCACGCGCCAGACAGAGCCAGAGCCCGCAGCAACCCGCGCCCTGGTCCGAGAGCGCGGGCAGGGTGTCGGCGCCACTGGAGCACCCGCCGGCGACCGATGGATCGCGTGCGAGACCTCGGTCGCCCAGGTCGGCTGGGCAGAGTGTGCTCCTTGTCCGTGGCGAACCGGAGCATCAGGTCGAAGGACGCTTCACCCGCGGCCAGATGGTGATGCAGATCGCCTCGCCCTGGACGATGTCGGCGAACGTGGATGGCAGTGCCGAGACGGGGCGGCGGCGCAGTCGGGCAGCATCTCGGGGAGTTCTCGGGACCCTACAGGCTGTTGCTCATGGCCGGCTTCCGGTGGGCCGGTAGACGACGAGTGGGCAGACCCCGCAGGCGCGCGGTCCTTCCTGGGCGAACCAGCGGCATGCGGCGCGGATTCCGCAACGCGGCAGGGTCTCGCTGTCGCTGTCGCTGTCGCTGTCGCTGTCGCTGTCGCCCGGCTCCGGTACGGCTTCGGGCCGGGCGTCGGCCAAGCGGCCGACCAGGGAACAGTGCCGCCCGCTCCAGTGCTCGCAGGCGCCCTGCGCGCAGGTGTCCGCGAACCGGAATCGGGACTCCGGGTCGCCGTGTCCCGCGCACGCCTCGATGAACTCCTCGTCGACGCGCATCGTGGGACGCAGATAGCCGAGGCGCCCGTCCTCTCCGAGGACGGCGATGAGCACCGCTCCCTCGTGGCAGGTGGAGCTGGGGCACAGTGTGCCGTGTTCCGCGGTTCCCCGGGTCGGTGCCGGTGCCGGTGCCGGATCGGTGCCGGGGCCCGCGGGTGCCATCTAGGCCTCGACCAGCCGCACGCGGATGCCCTGGGTGTGGCCTCCTCCGATGCGGCCGATCGTCAGGTCGTCGGCCAGCAGATCGAGGGTCCGGGCCTGGACGTCGACGGTGGCCAGTTCGGTGAGGACGGCCTTGCGGATGGCGGCATCGATCCGTTGCACCACCTCGTCGGGCAGACTGATGCCCTCGAAATCGACCCGGAACTGCTGCCCCTTGTTCGCCATGAGGACGCACCCTTCTCCCCTCATCTCCGGACCTGGAACCGGAGACGAGGGCGGACAGACGACTCGGACACGCGGGGCCGCTCGGGCAGCCGCGGTCCTCTCAGCCAAACACCGGGGTGTGTCCCGCGCGACCGCACACCTTCAGCCGGGTGACGGACCGGTGGTGCCCGGCGGCGGGCGGCGGGGCGTTACCTGCGGTGGTCCCAGGAAGAAAGACAGATTCGTTCACGCGTTCGATATCTGGCAGGATGCAGGGATGGCGATGGAACGTGAGGTACCTCCGGGGTTCGGCGCTCGTGATCATGAGCTGTGGGGGCCCGGGGTTCCCAGTGATCTACTGAGGGCGAAGACGCTGGTGTATGACCGGGGTGGGTTCACGTGCTCACGGCCGGTTCCCGAGGCGGAGAGTGCCGAGTACGGGGCCTGTGGGTTCATTCTGGACGGCCTCTCGGTGAGGTTCCGTGTGGCCAAGACGACCCCGACGAAGGTCGGTCAGTTCGTCACGGTCTGGAAGAGGTCTGCCGGCGGACCCATCCAGCCCTTTGACGCTGAAGATCCCGTTGATCTTTTCGTCATCAGTACCCGTGAGGGCGATCGGTTCGGGCAGTTCGTTTTCCCGCGGGACGTGCTCCACGAGCGAGGCATCTTGTCGACGAACGGTTCCGGCGGGAAGCGGGCCTTCCGTGTCTATGCGCCGTGGGTGACAACCACCAACCGCCAGGCGCGCAGCACGCAGGTCTGGCAGACGGAACACTTCCTCCAGCTGCCTGACTCCGAAGGCAAGCCCGTCGACATTTCCCGCGCCCGCGCGCTCTATCACCCCTGACTTCTCTGAGCAGCGGTCGGGCTGCCACGCGGCGGCGCGGCCCGCTGGATCCGTACTCGGTGAGAGCCTGAGCGGCGGCACCGCACCCACTGTCACCGCGGGCCCCGCCCCCGTCGCCTTTGGGCTGCCGGCCCAAGTCCCGGAGGCCGGCGGGCCGGCGGAGGGCGGTCTGGGGCTGGCCGCACACTTTCCAGTTGCGGTCGAAAGCTTTCATGCGGCCGCGGCCGCGATTGAGGGCGTCGTGCACCTTTTCCACCCGGAGCCGGATGAAGGGGAGGCGCCGGTCGCTGACTGGGAGAGAAAGGCCCTCCGGCGCTGTGACTGTTCCAAAGCGTGTTGCCCGACTCGGTGAGCGGGCATTGCTGGGCGCCGCAGCGCGGAAGGGGTGGGGCGTCGCCCCTCAAGCGCTGGCCGCCCCCTTGATCCGAAGGGCGGGCCGGCATGGAGCCGGCATTCCGGCACGACTTCAGTAGCGTGCGCGTGCACGGGGAGCCCCGTAAGCGGTATCGCCTCGCCTTGCGCGGCAGCAGCCGTGGGATCCGGTCCGCCGTGATGCCTTCACGAGCCGGACTGCGCTCCTGCGTCGGCTGATCTGATGCTTCTCCTGCTTCGTCATCCAGGCAACGCACCCCTTCGGTCGCCCCTCTTTTGGACCGGTTTGGTGTCGCATTGTCCGCCCCATTTGCAGGCTCGGAGTGGGGTTGGTGATCGGGTGTGGCAGGGTGTGCCGACGACTCGCGTCGGCCGGGCTCGCAGAGCGCCGGCCGCGTGCGTGTTTTCGGGCGCCGGAACCTTGCGGCGGTGCCTGGGGGGCGGACTACCGCGTGCCGGACGGGCTATGCCTGCCGTCCGGTTCATACCCAAACCCTTCAGGAGTACCACCTGTGAACGGAAAGCGCCGCCGGCTGCTGCTGGCTGCCGCCGACCCCATGCTGGAGCCCGGCGAGCAGGTTGAGGTGGCGACCATCGTGAACCTGAGTTCCGTCTCCGTGCGCCGGACCGCGGTCTTCGCGGCCGCATCGGCGATCATGAGCGGTGGCGCCATGTCGGTGATCCCGGCGCGGATCCCCATGTACCTGGCCATGACCGACCGGCGCATCTTTATTTTCCGGGCGAATCCGACATTCGCTCGTCCGGAAGAGCATCTGATGACGATTCCGCGCGCCGGGCTCGTCCGTTCGGAGATCAAGGAGCGCCTGCTCAACTCGTCTTTCGTCGTCTCCTCGCCAGCAGAAGACCAGGGCTTGAAGATCATCTTCCCGCTGCTCGGCCGCAAGGAGCGCAACGCTATAGCGGCGGTCTTGCCTCTGGCCGGCTGAGCGCTCGGATGACGGTTCCGGCTGGGTGTCGAACGGGTTGCCCCGCCGGTGGCATGGGCTGCGCCCATTGCTCACACAGAGTGACGGCGCGGTGGGGGACCGTGGTCACGCGTTGAGGTCATCGCCTGACTCGACCACGGGCTCATCAGGCACGATGTGCATCGCCGCCTCTTCCGCGGAGGCGGCTCCGCCGTCGATTCCCACGTCCCGGGCGTAGACGTCGTTGCGCCGAGGGGGCATGGCGTCGATGGTGGCGGCCAGGCGCCCGGCGCGCTCGCCACCGACCTCCTCGTCGATGGGCTCGCCCTCCCCACCGGGCAGATCGCCAATGCCGTCCCCGCTCGACACCGTGATGTCGGGGACCTCCTCGGCGAGCCTCTGGTCGAGGCTTTCACGCTCGCGTTGCTCGCGGGCGGTCGTGCCGTGGTGCCCCACGCCGAGCGGCATCTCCGGGGGCGAGTAGCCCGCGTCGAGCACCTGGTCGTAGAGGTCGCCGTCGAGGGCGTTCTCCAGGTCCAGGTCACCAGGGTTGTCCCGGCGGTCGGACCGGGCAGGCTGGTAGACCTCGTCACCCATCAGGTCATCGGACATAGTGAGGCAGCCTCCTCCCGCACGGCTCCGCGGCGACGGCCTACCTCCACTCTCCCCTGTGCGGCCGCCTCGCGCTCTCCGGAGGGCGAGAAAAGCCGGATGCCGCTGTCGGCATCCGGCTGCCCGCCGGCGCCTATCCGGGGCTGTCGTGTCAGGTTCCAGGGGGTGCGGCCACCCCCTCGGATGGTCGTTGACGGCCGTCCAGAAGCCGGCGCAGACAGGGACGCCGCCGTTAACCCGGAAGCTCCAGCCGCCTGAGTTCTCCAGGTTGGGCCGTATGTGCTGTGCCGTCGTCGAGCCCGGCCGCGCGCCGGCCTCACCGTAGGCGTTCGCCCAGGCATCGTCGGCGGTCGCACGGCCGGTCAGGGGGTGCCCGCCGATCGGGTCAGTGGCCGCAACGGTGCCTGCGCGTCCACCCGGACGTGAATCCCCGGGCGATGTCGGCGGAGCCAGGCTGCCGTCGATCTCCAGGCCCAGCAGGCCCAGCAGGGGCAACAGGGCAATGAGGGCGGAGCCCGGACAGAGCGGTGATGCGATCACGGACGAGCGCATGAGTGGCTTGCCCGGTGACGACGCTGGTGATCATCCACCCGGGACTCCTACGCCTCTGGGGGCTACGCCTCTGACGGCCGGGCCGTTGGGAATGCCTTCCGCATGCGGGCGAGGAGGGTGTTGGCCGCCGGGGCGGCAGGTCCGTCCGTGGGCCAAGCGAGGGCGATCCGGCCGCGGAGGGCGGGGTCGGTGATGGGGAGGGTGCGGAGGCCCAGCTTGGCTTCCGCCTCGGGCGGGACCTCGGGGAGGACGGCCACGCCGAGGCCGCGGGCGGCGAGGCGTGCCAGCAGGTGTGGCGCGGCGGCCTCGAAGGTGATGCGGGGCCGAAAGCCCGCCTGCGTACAGGCATGCTCCAGTACTCCGCGCAAGCCGGTGCCGCGCGGGAGGCTGATCAGGGACCGGTCGGCGAGCGCGGCCAGCGGGAGGGCGGTGCGGCCGGCGGGGGTGAGCAGCGGGTCGTCAGGAGCCATGGCGGCGACCAGGGGAGTGTCGACGACGACCTGGAGGCTGACGCCCTGCGGGGGATCGCTGTGGGCGAGGCCGATCACGGCGAGGTCGAGTTCGCCGCGGTGCAGGGCGGTGAGCATCCGCTCCGATGTGTCCTCGGTGAGGGAGATCTCGACCTGCGGGTGGTCGTCGTGGAAGTCGGCCAGTACCGCGGCCACGTCGAACTCTTCGGTGGCCCTGCTCGACACCAGTCCGATGGCGACCTGGCCGCGGACCAGCCCGGCGAAATCGTCCACTGTCTGCCGCAGCCCCGCAACGGCTGCGAGTGCCGCCCGCGCGAAGGGAAGGACCGCTTCGCCGACGGCGGTTGTGGTCACCGTCCGGCCGGAGCGGTCCAGCAGCGGCTGCCCGAGCTCCCGCTCCAGCTGTCGGATCTGAGCACTCACCCCCGGTTGCGCGAGGTGGAGGCGGGCGGCGGCGCGGGTGAAGTTGGCCTCCTCGACGACGGCGAGGAAGTACTGCAGCTGACGGAGCTCCATAAGCAGAGATTCTAGTGATGAGAAGTACCCTCTCTTGGACTTCTGATGGCCGGTTCGGCAGGCTGACGATCATGGAAAGTACGGCGACGGAGATTCGTGCGGCGATTGCGGCCGAGCGGCGTGAACTGGCGGATCTTCTGGATGGACTGACCGATGAACACTGGGACTCACCGACGCTGTGCGGCGGATGGCGTGTGCGGGAGGTCGCCGGCCACATGAGCATGGGGTTCCGGTACTCGTTGGGCAGGACGGCGCTGGAACTCGCCCGCGCCGGCGGCAACCTGCACAGGATGACCGACCGGATCGCGCGCCGCGACGCCGCCGCCCTTTCCCCACGCGAACTCGCCGCGGCACTGCGGGAAAACGCCCATCACCCCTGGAAGCCCCCAGTGGGTGGTCGGGCGGCGGCCCTCGGTCACGACGTGATCCACGGCTTGGACATCACCATCGCACTCGGCCTTGGGCGACAGGTCCCCGAGGAGCGCCTGCGGATCGTGTTGGGGACCGTCAACCCCCGGACGCTTCGCTTCTTCGGGGCAGACCTCGAAGGCGTCGAACTGCGGGCCACCGACCTGGACTGGTCGTACGGTACGGGCACTCGGACGGTGAGCCGCCCCGCCCAGGAGCTCCTGCTGCTTGCGTACGGGCGCAAGCTCCCGGCAGGGCCGTCGACGGCAGACCGGGCAGGTGACCGGCTCCGGCCGGAGTGACCGGGCCGTCGCATGGAGCCATCGCAAGGAGCCGTCGCAAGAGGGCGTCGACACCTCCGCCACGGAGGGCCATGTGATCCAACGGCAGAGAGTCCGGCAGAGAGTCCGACCGAGAGAGAAGGCAACGTAATGGAGTACTCGCACGAGGACGAGGAGCTGGCGAATCAGCCGGTCGGCTACTGGACATGGGCCGCGAACAAGACATTGACGGCATACGTCAGGGGACGGCTCGCGGCGATCGGGATCACACAGCCCCAGTGGTGGGTGCTGCACCAAGTCCTGCACAGCGAGAACGGTGTCACCCGAGCCGAGGTGATCCGCGCCCAGCAGGCCAATCTGGACGTCGGCGCCGGTCTGGCCCCCGACATCGACCTTCTGGTGGAGCGGATGCTGCTCGTCCTGGACGCCGACGGCCGGCTCCGGATCACCGACGAAGGCAGGGCGATGCATCAGCGCGCAGCCCAGACGCAACGGGCCAGCCGGAGACATGTGCACGCCGGTATCCCGGACGAGGAATACCTGATCACTCTGAAGGTCCTGCAGCGCATGATTCGCAATGCGGGTGGAGACGTGTCACTGGGCTGACAGTCGCCGGCGCCACTCGGTCAGCACCTTCCAAAGGAGAAGGCCTGGTGCTAGTCGTGTCAGGGCGTCACGTGGTTCAGTGCCGTACCGGTTCCGGTAATGAGCTCGTCGAGGTAGGTGTGGGCGCTTCGGGGCCGGGTGAGGGCTGCTGCTTGGCACTCCGCCGCGAGCAGTGCGTCGATCTGCTCCGCGCAGGCAGGGGCGGGCGGCGGCTTCTCCACCCCGTCTGCAGGAAGCCCGAGTGTTCGCGGCGGCCTTCCGCACGGCACTGCGGGAGGCGACCGAGCGGGTCGGGCACTGGTCCCGGGCCCTGGTGCTGACCACGCACGGTCACCATGACCATGTCGGCAACAACGACCTGGCCGACGAGCTGGGTGCTCGGTGCCGAAAGGGCGGTGACAGTGGTACACGGTCGGGTATGAGTTTTGAATTCTGGGTCCTGATCTGTGGAGCCGCCCTCTTGCTGGTGGCGGCGGCCGGGGCCGCCGTGTTCCTGGGGGTCCGGCTCTTCCGGGCCCGTCGGCTGCTGCAGCAGGCCGGGGTACCCGAGAGCAGCAAGGTGGTCTTCTGGGGAGCCCTGATCTATCTCATCTCTCCCCTCGACCTCATCCCCGACCCCGTCTACCTGGACGACATCGGCGTCCTGCTCCTGGCCCTGCGCTCGCTTCACAAGACGTCCCGCCGTCCGGTCCCCACGAAGGGGTCCGTGCCACCGTCGTGAGCGCCTCCGCCGTCGTGGGCGTGCCTCCGTCGTCAGCGTGCCGGAGGCTGTGAGCGTACGGCGCGAGGGCCTGCCGACGGACGCGGCCGGGTTGTTCGGCATTTTTTGTTCGGCACCTCCCGCCCGGCACCGAACAACCGCATCCCGCTAGACATGCCGCATCACCAGCCGCTCCGGCGGAAGGAGGATGCCCATGTCCGAGCCGTCGGCGACCCCGCCCGGCCCGACCGGACCCGAGCGGCGGCGCCGGAAACCCGGCCGCCGCCGCGCCGTTCTCATTGCCGCAGCGTGCGTCTGCGCTGCCGCGGCGACGGCCGTCGTGGTCCAGGAGGTCTCCTCGACGGACGCGAGCAACGGCAGCTCCGGCACCGTCCGCCTGCGCGAGCCGACGGAGGCCGAGAAGGACGTCCTCCACGACGCCGAGCAACGCCTGCTGCGCGACTGCATGGGTGAGCACGGCTTCGAGTACCGGACTGCAGTACGTCAACCTGTGCCCGAGGCCCGGGAGTTCCCGTACGTCGTCGACGACACCGACTGGGCACGCCGGCACGGCTACGGGAGCGACATCGAGCGCCGGCTCGAGGAGATCCGGCGGGACGACCCCAATCAGCGGTACTTCCGCAGCCTGCCCGCCGGGCGGCGGGCGGCGGCGCTCGCAGCGGCCAACGGCGAACGCCCGACCGGCCTGACGGTGAAGACGCCCGACGGCCTGCGGCTCACCCGCAGCACGCAGGGGCGCCGGGCGGAGGCCGAGCGCAGGCTGTACGGGGACCTCGGGGCGTGGTTCCAGGCCCGGTCGACCATGGACGCGCTGCGTCAGCTGCGGACCGGGCGGGTGACCGCCGACCCCGCATTCGCCGAGGCCGCCCGACCGTGGGCGCGGTGCATGCGGGCCGCCGGACACGACTACGCCGACCCCGCCGCCCTGCGCAGGGCACTGCCGCCCCCCGAGCATCCCCTGCCCAGGGAACGGGAGGTCGCGCTGGCCGTGGCCGAGGCCACCTGTGCGCGCGAGTCGGGACTGGCCGTCACGGCGCGGCGGCTGGACGGCAAGTACGACACCGAGCTGCGGCGGCGGTACCGGGCCGCTGTGAACACCGGGCTCCGGCTCCAGCTCGCCGCGCTGCCCCGCGCCCGCACGCTCATCGGCACGGGCGAGGGGCAGCACCCCTAAGGAACACGGAACACGGAACACGTCCCACGGAACACGTCCCACAGAACCCCTCACGGAACACCTGTCGAACAACCAGCAGAAGACCGGAAGGAAACACACCATGGGAAAGCTGCGCACGATCCTGACAGGTGCGGCGCTCGCCGCCCTCACCGTGACGGCCATGCCGCTCGCGGCCCACGCCGCCGGCACCGCCCCGGCACCCGTCGGCACCGGTACGTCGGCGGCCCCGCCCGCCGACGGCAAGCTCTACGCCTACGAGGGCTACAACTACACCGGTTTCTCGTGCAGTTGGACCGGAAACTCCAACAACTGGGGGCAGTGCCGCAACCAGGCCTCCTCGCTGTGGAACAACGGCTTCCCCGGCAACCTGGACGACGTCTGGGTGTACTGGGCACCGAACAGGACCGAGGCGCGCCGGGGCGTGCACAACGGTGTAGCCATCAGCAACCTGGCGACCGTCACCTTCGACGCGGGCACCGGCAAGGGCGCGGGTCAGAACCTCAATGACAACATCTCCTCGCACCAGTGGACCAACCTCTGACGGTCCGGCGACCGTCCGGCAGCCGACCGGCGCGTGGAGGTAGCCGACCGGCGCGGAGGTAGCCGATGTCGCTCGGCACCACCGGAGACACGCGTGACGCCCGGCACGGGTACGGGGGCCCGGCCGTAAGCGGCACGCGACGGCCCCGGGACAGCGGATGTCCCGGGGCACTCTGGTGCCGGTGGAGGCCTTGAGGAAACATGGCGGCGGTCGGGGAGGTGGCCGCCTGTGCCTCGTGGGGAGCGTCCACTGGACGCGGGAGACAGCCCGCTGCTGCGGTTCGCCGCCGAACTGCGCCGGCTGCGGCAGAAGGCGGGAAACCCGACTTACCGCGCCCTGAGCGAGCGCGCCCACTACTCGATCGCCACCCTGTCGAGCGCCGCGGGCGGGCGCGTCCTGCCCACCCTGGCCGTGACCCTCGCCTACGTCCGTGCCTGCGACGGCGACACACAGGAATGGGAACGCATCTGGCACACGGTGGCCGCCGAACTCGCCGCCGAGCTGGCCGCCGCGGCCCCGCCCGCCGGGGAGGGAGGCACCGTGCAGGGTGAGGAGCGCCCGCCGTACGCGGGGCTGGCACCCTTCGAGGCCGACGACGCCGACTGGTTCTTCGGCCGGGAACGTCTCGTGGACGAGCTGACGGCCCGCCTGGCCGTCCGGCGGTTCGTGGCGGTCTTCGGCGCCTCCGGCTCCGGCAAGTCCTCCGTCCTGCGGGCGGGCCTGCTGCCCCGGCTGCGCGCCGGGCAGACCACGCACACGGCCGTGCTGTTCACCCCCGGCTCCCGGCCGCTGCACGAGTGCGCGAGCCGGCTGGCCGAGCTGACCGGCACGCCCTCCGGCGAACTGGCCGGCGCCTTCGCAGCCGAACCGCTCGGCCTGCACCACGCGGTGAACCGTGCCCTGGCCCGGCAGCCGGAGGGCAGGGACATCGGGGATATCGGGGGTACCGGGGGTACCGGGGACATCAGGGACATCGTGCTGGTCGTCGATCAGTTCGAGGAGATCTTCACCCAGTGCGCGCGCCCGGAGGAACGGGCGGCCTTCATCAGCGCACTGCTGTCGGGCACCGCGGCGCCGGACAGCCGCTGCCGCGTGGTCATCGGGGTACGCGCCGACTTCTACGCCCACTGCCTCCACCACCGGGACCTGTGCGACGCCCTGGGCGGCGCACAGCTGTCCGTCGGCCCCATGAGCGCCGGCGAGCTGCGCAGCGCCATCCTGCGGCCCGCCACCCGCGCCCGGCTCAGTGTCGAAGGAGCCCTGCTCGCGGCGCTGATGACGGACGTCACGGGCCGGGCGGGCACCCTGCCGCTGCTGTCGCACGCTCTGCTGGAGACCTGGCGCCGACGGCGCGGGAACACCCTGACCCTGGGCGCCTTCCAGGCCGCCGGCGGCATCGAAGGAGCGCTCGCCCAGACGGCGGAGGAGGTCTACGCCTCCTTCGACGTACCCCAGCAGGCGGCGGCCAGGCAGATCTTCCTGCGGCTGACCGCCCTGGGCGACGGCACCGAGGACACCAAGCGCCGCCTGGTGCGCGAGGAACTCGGCTCGCTGGACCACGACCCGGCGGACGTCGCCACCGTGCTCGAACGCGCCGCCCGCGCACGGCTGGTCACCCTCGACCGGGACCGGGCGGAGATCACGCACGAAGCGCTGATCCGCTGCTGGCCCCGGCTGCGGGGCTGGCTCACCGAGGACCGCGACCACCTGCGCCTGCACCGCCGCCTGACCGAGGCCGCACAGCAGTGGCAGGCCCTCGGCGAAGACCCGGGGGCCCTGTACCGGGGCGTTCGGCTGTCCACGGCCCGCGACCTCGCCGCACCCCACGGCAGCTCGCCCATCGAGCTCACCTCGCAAGAGCGCGCATTCCTCGACGCCAGCCTGGCCGCCGAGGCCGCGGAGACGGCCCGGGCCCGGCGGGCCTCTACGCGGTTGCGCCGTTTGGCAGTGCTGCTGGCGGCCCTGCTCCTGGTGGCGGTGGCGGAGGCCGTCTACGCGGTGCGGGCCGAGGACGCGATGGCGCGTCAGCGCAACACCGCCCTGTCACGGGAGGTCGCCGACGAAGCGGTCGCGCTGCGCCACTCCCGTCCCGCACTGGCCGCCCAGCTGGCGCTGGCCGCCTACCGGCTCGTCCCCACCGAACAGGCGCGTGACGGCCTGCTGTCCACCATGACCACCTCGTTGACCGGGCACACGCAGTGGCTGAGCTCGGTGGCGCTGGCCCCGGACGCCCGCACCCTCGCCACCGGCAGCTTCGACAGGACCGTACGCCTGTGGGAGCTGCGCGACGACCGCCGTCCCCAGGCCCTGGCCACGGTGACGGGGCACACGGACACGGTGACGTCGGTGGCTTTCAGCCCGGCCGGCCGTCTGCTGGCGACGGCCGGCCGCGACCGGGCCGTACGCCTGTGGGACGTCACCGACCGCCGCCGCCCGGCACTGATCCGTACGCTCACAGGCCACCGGGACACCGTCTTCTCCGTCGTCTTCTCCCCGGACGGCCGCACGCTCGCCACCGGCAGCTACGACCACACGGTGCGGCTGTGGGACATCACCGACCCGACTGCCGGCGAAACCGGACCGACCACGCTGACGGACCACACGCTCAACGTCAAACCCGTGGCCTTCAGCCCCGACGGCCGTACGCTCGCCTCCGCCGGCGACGACCGGACCGTGCGGCTGTGGGACGTACGCGATGTCCGGCGCCCGGTCCGGCTGTCCGTTCTCACCGGTCACGAGGACTTCGTCGACACGGTCGCCTTCAGCCCCGACGGGCGCACTCTCGCCTCCGGAAGCGACGACCGCACGGTGCGGCTGTGGGACGTGTCCGCGCCACGACGGCCGGCCGTCCTGTCCGTCCTCACCGGGCACGCCGATGTGGTCACCTCGCTGTCCTTCTCCCCGGACAGCCGCACCCTGGCCTCGGCCAGCGACGACCGCACCGCCCGCCTCTGGGACGTCACGGACCCGCACCACGCAGGTCACCGGGCCACGTTCACCGGTCACGTGGGCGCGGTCAACGCCGTGCTGGTACTGCCGCAGGGGCGAGGGATCGTCACGGCCAGCGCGGACCACACGGCACAGATCTGGCAGACCGACACCCGGCACGCCATCCGCCGCGCCTGCGAGAGCGCCCGCCCGCCCATCACCCGCCCCGAATGGTCCCGCTACTTCCCGGACATCGCCTACCAGCCACCGTGCTGAGCACACAGACGGTGTCGGAGAATGCCGCCCATGTATGCCTACCGAGACGCATCGTTCACCAATGAAGGCCTCAAGCAGTGGCACGCCGAACCGGTTCGCCCCCGTCGGCAGCTGGTGCTGCGGTTCCTCGCCACGGTGGTCGTACTGCCCCTGTGGTGGCTGCTGCTTCTGGCCGCCTTCGTCGTGGCCTTCGTCATCGCCCTCTTCGCGGAGATCCTTACGGTGATCCCGGCCTTCGAACGCGGTGCCGAGCGCGTGATGGATGCCGTCTTGAGCAAAATCGTGGTCTGGCCCCGCTGGGCCGTGACCTGGCCGGAGCTGCGGCACGAGGGCGACTCGAACTTCTACCGCGCACGGGTCGACGCCTGTCTCGACACCAGGACGAAGCGGGCCTCGGCTGCTCGGGACGAGAAGAACGCGATACCGCCTGTCGAGTGCGAGGTGCCCCTGCGCAAGTACCGTGGCGTGGGTGGCGGGTACGTGATCGAGGCGGCGCGGCTCCGCGGGTGGCAGGTCATGCCGTCGGACCCGAAGGACGAGATCCGCCTGCGGTGGTCATCGGCGTCGTAGCCGGGGGCGACCGTGCGGCAATTGCGACCATGCGATCGTTGTGGCAGCCGCGCCGCGCCGCTCGCGGAGGCGCACCACAGGGAGGGCTGCTCGGGGAGGGCCGCTTTGCAGCCCTCCCCGAGCAGCCGCCCTGGTCAGTGCCGCAGAGCGTTCCTCGCGTGCTCTCCGGCCAGTTTCGCGTCCGCCTTGGCCTGCTCCGCCTTGCCCCGGGCCCGCTTGGCGTCGTTGCCTGTGGCGGAGCCTGCGGTCTCCTCGGCCTTGCCCTTGATCTTCTGGGCGGCGTGCTTCGCCTTCTTCTCGGCACTCATCGATGCCTCCAAGATGCGCTCGGCGTTCGGACACTTCGCGCCTTCCTCGTGCGGGCGCGGGTAAACGCGCTCTCGCCGGGACCTGCTCCGGATGGCTCAGTGGTGCGGGCGGGAGGGGGGTGATCCCGCCGCCGGCGGGTATGCCTGGGGATTTTACGGGCATGAGGTGCGGTCATGAAGAAAAGGAACGGAACGCAGGCGGTTCGGCGGGGCCGGACGGTGCGCGTGGTGTGCGCGGTGGCGGTCACGGCGGCGATGGCGAGCGCGTGCGGTGACGACGGCGACGGGGGAGGGGGCGGCGGCGCGGCGACCACCGTGTCGGCGGCTCCTCCGTCCTCGCCGACCGCCTCTCCCTCCGGTACGCAGACGTCGCCCTCCCCGGGCGGTACGGCGGGGATGACGAACGACCAGGCCGAGCGCAAGGCGCTGGTACCCGCGGCGAAGGTCGGGTACGACCAGGCGGCCAAGTCGGCGACCGACAAGGTGCCCGGCAGCAAGCTCGTGGACATCGACCTCAAACGCTCGGCCGGGGGCGCCCCCGAATGGCACGTGAAGGTCGCCGTTGCCGACGGCACGGAGAGCGACGTCGTCGTCGACGCGGTCTCGGGCGGGTTGACCTCGTCCAGCCCCGAGGCGGATCAGGATGCCGAGGACAAGCGGGAGACGGCCGACCGGCTGAACAAGGCCAAGGTCTCCTGGCAGGACGCCGCCTCGACCGCGCTGGGCCGGAAGAAGGGCACGATCACGTCCCTCGGCCTGGACGACATGGACGACGGCAGCCTGGTCTGGTCGGTGGACGTCGTGACGACGGACGACTGGAACAAGACGACGTACGACGTGGACGCGGTCGACGGCAGCGTCAAGCGTGAGCACGTCGACCGCGACTGAGCCGGTAACGGTCACCGGGGCAGGGGCGGGACACCGACCGGAATCCCGTCGGTGTCCCGCGAGCGGCTCCAGGAGCCCGGCTGCCGGAGGCCCGCCTCTCCGGCAGCCGTGCCGCAGGCCCGTCAGTTGCTCACGTAGACGTCCTCGACGTAGCGGTCCTCGGCGACCGCGGTTCGCCACCACTCCTCCGCCGCGGCGGCATCGCCGCCCGTGTGCCGTGCGTGGAGCTGCTGGAAGGCGTCCCGCACACCGGGGGCCATCCGGCCGCCGTCGCCGCAGACGTACACCTTCGCGCCGGCCTGCAGCAGCCGCCACACCTCCGCGCCCTCCGCTGCGAGCCGGTGCTGGACGAACAGCCGCCCCTCCTCGGGCGCCTTGGAGAAGACGGGGCGCATGGAGACCGCTCCGGCCTCTTCGGCGGCCTCCAGTTCGGCGCGGTGGAGGTAGTCCACGTCCGGGTGGTCGCAGCCGAAGTAGCACAGTGCGGGCGCGAGCGGCACGCCCTGGCGGGCCAGGTCCAGGCGGTCGGCGATGGCACCCCGGAAGGGGGCCAGGCCCGTGCCGGCGGCGACCATGATGACGGGGGTCTGCGCGTCGTGGCGGATGCGGAAGGCGTCCCGGCACGGCTGGACGCGTGCGTACACCGTGTCGCCGCTCCGCACACGGTGCAGGTACGACGAGCCGGTGCCTTCGAAGGTGCCGCTGCCGGAGCGTGCGGGGGCGCGGAGCTGCGAGACCATCAGATCCGCGTGACCCGGGCCGGTGGCGGGGGAGGAGGAGATGGAGTAGTGGCGGGTACGCATCGGGGGCAGCAGGTCGAGCAGCAGCGGCCAGCCCATTCGGCCGCGCAGCGCCGGGTATTGCTCGGCGAGGTCGACCAGCCGGTGGCGGAGGGCTCGGGGGGTTGACTGCTGCTCGGGGCCCGTGGCCAGCTGCCGCAGGGCCGCCTGCTCGGGCGGGCAGGGATTGAGGTCGGCGAGCCGGGCGACCTGCTCGGCGGTGAGGGGTTGCTGCAGTTCCACATGGTGGGTGAGCAGCTCGCGGACGGTGACCGGTCGGTCCAGGTGCAGGCCGGAACGGCTGGAACGAGCGGAACTGCCGGAACTGCCGGAACTGCCGGAACGGCCGGTTTGCCGGGCGCGGATGCCGAGCACCGCGTCGGGGGCGAGGCCGAGAGCGGTGATGGCACGTTCGACCAGGGCGGGGTCGTTCTCGGGCAGGACGGTCAAGTGATCGGCGGTGCGGTAGGCGACGCCCTCGGGCAGCGCGAGGCGCACGAATCTCTTGGAGCGGCCGAGGGGGTGGGCCAGGTCGGCGAGGTCCCCCGTCGCGGTCACGGTCATCGGGACCAGGCCGTGGCGGGAGGCCAGCGCGTCGAGGGGATCACCGGTGATCTCGGTGACGTCGTAGTCGTAGTCGTGGACGTGCCCGGTGGGGGCCTCGTGGGAATCCTCGCGTCCTGCCACGGCGTCCGGGTCTCCGTACGCCGTGAGCAGGGCGCGGCGCAGTGCGCCGGTGAAGCGTGCGAACGACCCGGCGAGGTCGCCCGAGGCATCGGCGGCGTGCCGTTCCACGAGCCTGGCTGCCCCCAGTCCGGCCAGGCGGTCGTCGATGGCGGTGGGCACGTGCTGGTAGGTGGCCGCCCAGTTGCGGTCGCCGACGCCCAGAACGGCGTAGTGCACGGCGTCCGCGGCTCCGGGTTCCGCGCCGGCCAGCCAGGAGGTGAAGGCCTTGGCGTCGTCGGTCGGCTGCCCGTTGTAGGAGGCGGCCACGATGACGAGGGGAGCGCCTGCGGGCAGGGCTCCCGCGATCTTGTCGAGGGGTACGGCCTCCGTGGCGAAGCCGAGGTCGCCGAACGTGCCGGCGAGGTCCTCGGCGAACTCGCGGCAGGTGCCGAAGTTGGAGCCGTACGCGACGGTCAGGGCGGTGCCCGCCGCGACCCTGGCGGGCAGGGCGGCGCCGGCCTCCGGCTGCTCTTCGCCCCGGTCCGTGCGCGCGGTGCCGCCGACGAGCCCACCGAGGGCTTCGCGGACCCGGTCCCGGTCTTCGGCGGTGCGGTGCGCCAGCGCCAGGGTGAAGCTGTCGGGCTTGAGGGTGAGGGTCTCCTTGACGTCGAGGGTGTAGCCGGTGTGGTCGAGGAAGCGGTAGCGGTGGACGAGCAGGGCCAGCAGCATGGTGGCCTCGTGCATGGCGAACTGCCGCCCGATGCAGGCGCGTTCCCCGGTGCCGAAGGGCTTGTACGCGTTCGCGGGACGGGCTGCCTCGGCGGCGGGTGCGAAGCGGTCCGGGTCGAACTCCTCGACGTTGTCGCCCCACACCGGATCGCGGTGCAGCATCGGGGTGAGCACGGTCAGCCGCCGGCCGGCCGGGACCGGGTACCTGCCGCCGATGACGGTGTCGGCCACGGGCGCGCGCTCGAAGGCCGCGGCGGTCGGCCACAGTCGCAGCGTCTCGCTGAGCACTTGCCGTACGTAGCGCAGCCGGCCGACGTCCTCGAACGCGGGCTGCGGATCCGCGTCGTCGCCCCACAGGGCGTCGACCTCCGCCTGTGCCAGGCGCAGGGCGACCGGGTTCTTCATCAAGTGGTAGAGGGCGAACGAGAGGGTGCCCGACGTGGTCTCGTGGCCCGCGATCAGGAAGGTGATGACCTGGTTGCGGACGTTG
Organism: Streptomyces aureoversilis; assembly: GCF_042657885.1. Classification (NCBI taxonomy): domain Bacteria; kingdom Bacillati; phylum Actinomycetota; class Actinomycetes; order Kitasatosporales; family Streptomycetaceae; genus Streptomyces; species Streptomyces aureoversilis. The sequence goes on along the minus strand of NZ_JBHSKJ010000004.1, from coordinate 276,266 downwards.
GCCTCGTCGAGGGGTTCGCCGTCGCCGGGGTGACGTGAGTTCAGCATCAGCCCCAGCAGGTCGTCGGCGGCGCCGCTCTCCCCGGCGGTCCGCCGTCCGGCTATCACCTCGTCGACGACCTGCGCGAGAAAGGCGGTGTCCGCGCGGAAGGCCCGGTCCTCCTCCGTGGTGTCCTGGCCCGGGGTCCTCCCCAGAGCGGCCTGGCTGTGGCTCAGGGCCCGTACGAGGGCCTGTACGAAGGGGTGGGGTTCGGTGCGGGCGAAGGACTGGAAGTCGTAGCCGAAGCCCGCGAGGCCGATGGTGTCGAGCGTCATCCGCGTCATGTCCGCCGACACGTCCACAGGTTCGCCCTGGGCGAGGTGCGTGTCCCAGGCGGTGATCATCCGCCGCGCGGCTTCGAGCATGACGGGGTGGTAGGTGCGCATCGAGCCCATGGCGAAGGCGGGCAACAGGATGTCGTGGGCCTTGGCCCAGTTGGGCTCGTCGTTGTAGGCGGTGAACAGGCCGTCGGCGGCGACCTCGCGGACGTTCTCCAGCGCGGGGCCGATGACCTTGGCGAACCGTGTCTCGTCCGAGAGCTCGTCGACGAGTTCGTACGAGGAGATCAGTACCGTCTCGCGGCTGTGGAACCGGCGCCGGAAGGCGGGGCCGAACTCGCGGGCGAAGGCCATGGCCTGTTGGACGGGCCTGTCGGTCAGGCCCGTATCCGACACGTCGACGACGGGCAGGTCACGCATGGGCTCCATGGGCTCTCTCCTCTGGCGGGTGATAGTCCGGCCTCCGGTGGGCGATGGTCCCGACCGGTGCGTCCACGATTCCGCCGCACGCGGGCCGGCCGGCCGCCGGAACTACGACTTCTTGTAGCGTCTTGGTCGTGTCGCGGCGTGTGTGCTGCGGCTCGACTGTGCTAAGCGGCACGCCTGTCTGTGGCCTGTGGCCTGTGGCCCGTGGCCCGTGGCCTGTGTGGTTCGCGGTCCGTGGTCCGTGCTGCGTGCTCCGTGGTCCGGAGGGGGCGGAGGACGGGCGGGCAGGGAACTGACAGCAGAGGAGCACGTGACCGTGTACGACCCGGAGTCGGATCCGGCGGTGTGGCGCACCCGCTTCCTCAACCTGCTCGACCGCACGCCGGTCCCGACCGCGGTCAGCACCGCCGACGGCGTGATCACCGGCGCAAACCCTGCCCTGGCGGCACTGTGGAACCTCACCCCGGGCCGCCTGACGGGCCGCCACCTGCTCGACCTGTTCACCCCTGCCGACCCCCGCAGGCTGATCAAGTTCGAGAGCGCCATGCGCGGGGGACGGCGTTCGCGCTACCCCTTCCGCGTCCGCTGGACCGCTGCCGGATCGTCCTACGAGGGGGAGCTGACCGTCGAGCCGGTGAGTGACCCGGCGGGCGAGCCCCCGCCCCTGCTGGCCATCCTCCGTGCGGACGAGCCGGGCCCCGCCGCGGACGGCCGGGAAGAGGCCGCCGACCCGGTCGCGCTCACCGCACTGGAGTCCCGCATCCTCGCCCTGGTCGCCGAGGGGCGCACCACGGCCGTGGTCGCCCGCACGGTCGGGCTCAGCGGCGACGGAGTCAACTACCACCTCGCCCGTCTGTGCCGCCGCCTGGACGCCTCCAACCGCACCGCTCTGGTGGCCCGCGCCTACGTGCTCGGCCTGCTCTCCCCGACCGCCTGGCCGCCCGCGGCGGACTGAACGGCAGCACGGTCCTGCGCCGGCGACAGCGGCGGGCACCCCGTATCCGCGCGCTCGCAGCGGGTGACATTCGGGGGCGGCGCGTGTGAGGCCGCCCATGAGGCCCGGATCACTTACGAATTCCGATAGTGAACAGTCGCGGGGAAATACGGGGAAAGGGCGGATTAATCGCGGGCCGCCAATGAAGGAGCGTAGTAGGTCACAGACCTTGTCAGGCGTTTTCGCCGCCGCTAACAATTGCGGAGTCGCTGGGCGCCGTCGACCGAGAAACGGCGCTTCGTTATTTGCGCCGCTTCAGGGCCGGGCGACACCCCGCGATTGGAAGGTTCAGCTCAGTTATGCGCTCCACCGTCTCCGCTTATACCCGCCTGCCGAAGATCCACAAGTTCTCCGTCGCCGGTATTGCCGCGACCGGTGCCGCCGTCATCGCGGTGGCCGTCGCCCCCGGCGCCTTCGCCGCAGACACGGACACCGCCGCCATCGCGGTGAAGCCGACGGCCTGGAGCGCCGACGCCTTCGGCGAGACCGGCCAGGACGAGCTGGACCAGCGCACCCGTGCCGCTGCCACGGACGCCAAGGCCGACGCCGCCGGTGCCGTCGTCAAGGCTCAGGCGGACAAGGAGCGCGCCGAGAAGCAGGCCGCGAACCGTTCGACCGAGCGCAAGCCGGTCGAGGCCAAGCCTGCCGCCCCGGCTGCCCCGGCCAAGCCCGCCGCCCCGGCGAAGAAGGCTTACGCCGACAACCTCGAGGGCTGGATCAGCGAGTCGCTGGACATTCTGCGGGCGAAGGGCATTCCGGCTTCGTACGACGGCATCAAGCGCAACATCATGCGCGAGTCGACCGGTAACCCGCGTGCGATCAACGACTGGGACGTCAACGCTGTGAACGGCGTCCCCTCCAAGGGCCTGCTCCAGGTGATCGACCCGACCTTCAAGGCGTACCACGTCGAGGGCACGTCCTGGGACATCTACGACCCGGTCGCCAACATCACCGCCGCGTGCAACTACGCCGCCGACAAGTACGGCTCGATGGACAACGTCAACTCCGCCTACTGACCGGCTGACGACTGTCGCAGTTGAACACCGTCAACACCGCGAAGGGCGGTGGCACCCCGCAACGGGGCGCCACCGCCCTTCGCTGCTGTGCACCGCCGTCGGAGGGCGGCGCCCCGAGCCCCGGCCTGGAGCGCCCGGGGCCGAGCGTCCAAGCCGAGTACCCGGGCTCAGCACCCGGGGGCGAGCGCCAGGCCTCGACACGAGCCGCATAGATGTCTAAAGATCATCTCGCCGTTCTGTCATGCTTTCCTCAAGGAGCGCCGTGTCCACAGCATGCCGTCCCGTGCTCTGCCTGCCTGATCACACCGTGACCCTCGACGAAGCCGTCTCCCACATGGGGGAGCTGCACGCGAACCATCCGAGGGTCGGCACGGCCCTGCGCTTGATGCGCAACACCTCGGTGGGCACCAGATCGCTCGTCGACCCCTTCGCGGAGGTCACACGATTCCGGACCTTCGGCGAGCGCATGCGCCGTTACGCCGAAGCCGGTACCGCATTAGGGGCACGTGCCGCAGAGGGCGCCCTGGCGGCCGCCGACACCACCGTGCACGAGGTGGACCACCTCGTGCTGGTCTCGTGCACCGGGTACCTCCTGCCGGGGCTCGACGCGCACATCGCGGGCCGCCTGGGCCTGCGCAGGGACGTCCGCAGGCTGTCATTCGGCCAGGTGGGCTGCGCCGGAGGTGCCTACGCCCTGGCGCGCGCCCGCGAGCTGTCCGCCGTCCGCCCCGGGTCCGTCACCCTGATCGTCGCAGTCGAACTGTGCTCGCTGTCGTACCAGCCCGGCGACGACAGGATCGCCTCGTTCGTCTCGACCGCGCTCTTCGGCGACGCGGCCGCCGCCTGCGTCGTCCGGGACGACCGGCCCGGTCTGCGGCTCGACGCCTCGTACGAGGAGCTCGCACCGGACACCCTCGGGCACATCTCCTACGAGGTCGACGAGCTCGGCTTCCACTTCGACACCAACCCCCGGATATCCCGCGTGGTCGCGGACGCGATGCCCGGACTCAGGCGCTGGCTCGAGGAGGAGACGCCCGTGCTCGCGCCGCAGCCGGACTTCCTCATCAGCCACACGGGCGGGCCGCGCATCATGTACGAGGTCAGCAAGGGGCTGGGCATACCGCCGGCCATGTTCAAGCTCAGCGAGAACTCCCTGGCCCTGCGCGGCAACACCGCGAGCGCCGTGGTCTTCGACGTCCTGGAGCAGACCTTCGCCGCCCCACCGCGCACCGGGGGAGCGGGGCTGGTCATCGCCTTCGGCCCCGGGGTCACCACGGTGGCCGTCACCGGCACCTGGGTCGCGTCCTAGGCGTGCCGGACCGCCGGCGGCTTTGCCGGGGTGCGGCCACGATCCCCGCATCCCGGCTCCGGCCGCACGGTCCCGGCCCGCCTCCCATCCGCGCGGTCAGCCGATGGGGCTGCCGCCGGACGTCGGCCGCACCCCCTGGGGGACGGGCAGGTTGAACACGTGCCCCGGGGTGACGATCTTGGTGATCGCCTGGCCGAAGAGGGTGCTGGGCTCCGTCCGGCCGTGCAGGATGTCCGTGTTGAGCAGGACGACCAGCGTCGCCCGCTCCTCCGGCAGGTAGATCGTCAGCGATTCGTAGCCCGGGCAGCGAGCCGTTGTGGCCGATCCAGCCCTGGACGTTGAAGATTCCCAGACCGTACCCGACACCGGAAATGGGTGTCGGAAGAGTCTTCAGGCGCTCTGCCTGCGTCTTGGGACGCAGCAGGGAGCCGGTGGCGACGACACGCGCCCAGGTCCGCAGATCCTGCAGGTTGGAGCTCATCGCGCCGGCGGCCCAGCCCCAGGACGGATTCCAGTACGTGGCGTCCTCGACCGCGCCCGAGGCCGTCTGGTCGGTGTATCCGTGGGCGTGGGGCCTGGGGAACTCGGCGCCCGTCGGGAACAGGGTGTGGCGCAGGCCGGCCGGCTTCAGGACCCGGTCATGGATGAACTTGCCGAGTGGACGGCCGCCGGCCTTCTCCACGACAAGGCCCAGCAGGATCAGATTGGTGTTGGAGTACTCGAACTTCTCACCGGGCCGGAACTGCACCGGATGCTTGAAGGAGTAGCCGAGCAACTCCTGCGGAGAGAAGGGCCGGTACGGATTGGAGGTGAGGGCCTTGAAGAAGCCCGGGTCCTCCGAGTAGTTGAACAGGCCGCTGCGCATGCCGGCCAGGTTGCGCAGGGTGATGCGGTGGCCATTGGGAACGCCCTTGATGTACCGGCCGATCGGGTCGTCCAGCTTCACCTTGCCGTCGTCGACCAGTTCGAGCAGGGCGGTCACGGTGAAGGTCTTGGTCTCGCTGCCGATCCGCATGTGGAGACCGGGGCTCATGGGGGTTCTGTTCGCCTTGTCGGCAACGCCGAAGGCCCGTACGTAATTGCCCCTGCCGGGAGCCGAAAGGCCCACGATGACCCCGGGCACGGAGGTTTCGCGCATCACCTGCCGGATCGCTGTGTCCAGACGTGCGGTGACAGCAGGGCTCAGCTTCGGGAACCGGGTGTGGGCGTCCATGGGTGCTCGTGCCCGCCCCGCCCCCTAGCGCTCCGCCAGCGCTGCCAGCGCGGCGCGCGCCGCGGTTTCGCCCTCCTCGTACGCGTGCTCCCGCGCCTCGTGAATGGCGTCGCCGAGCTGGCGTACGGCCTCGCGGGGTACGGCCCGTCGCCGCGAGTGCCTCACCGTAGAGCGTGCGCAGCAGTACGCGCCGGGGGGCCGCAAGGGGCGGTGCGGCGAGGGCCAGGCCCCGGGCGGCGTGGTCGACGGCCGCGTCGGGGATGCCGACGGCGAGGAGGTGCTGCGTGAGGTGTTGGTGGGCGAGGGCGGCCGTGTCGGTGCGACCGGCCCGCTCGGCCAGGGTGAGGGCCCGGACGAGAAGGGCCCGGGGCCGTTCCCGGTCGCCGTGGCGCATGAGTGCCACGGCGAGGTTGATCCGGGCGATCGCCTCCCCGGCCGTGTCTCCGGCAAGAGCGGCGAGTTCGGGGGCGCGCTCCAGCTGTACGAGGGCTTCTTCGGGTCTGTTCTCTTCGGCCAGCACCCAGCCCAGCAGGGCCCGCGCCCGCGACTGGCCGCCGGGGTCGTCGTCGAGTTCGGCGGAGGCCAGACCCTGTTCGAGCAGCGGCACCCAGCCGTCGCGTACCTGCCACAGGATCAGGGGCCACTGCAGGAGGACAAGACGCCAGGCGCGGTCGTGCATCCCCGCCGAGACGGCGGCCTCGACGGCGCCGCGCATCGTCTCCCGCTCGGCGGAGTACCAGGCGAGGGCGTCCCTGCGGTCGGCGAACGTACGGATCGCGACCGGCCGCCGGGCCCCGGTGGGCAGGGCGCAGCACGGCTCGTTGCCGGGTTCTGCGGCGGCGCACGCCGCGTGGAGGGTGTGCAGCCAGTGGTCGAGCAGCCGCAGCAGCGCCTCGGGGTCGTACCCCGGGGACAGGCTGCGGGCGTAGAGCCGCACCAGGTCGTGCAGCACGTAGGAGTGCGGGCTCGTCTCGACGACCAGTTGGGCGGCGGCCAGCTGGTCCAGGGCGGCGGCCGCCTGGCTGGGCAGGAAGCCGGCGAGTGCGGCGGCTGTGCAGACGTCGAGGGTGGCTCCGGTGTGCGGGCCGAGGCCGTGGAACATCTGCCGGGCCCCTTCGGGCAGGCGCTGCACGCTCAGGCCCAGGGCGGCTGAGACGCCGGTGTCCCCGGTGTTCAGGAGGTCCAGCCTGTTCTGCTCGTCGGCGAGTTCGCCGGCGAAGGCGGCCAGGCCGTGGTGCGGGCGGGTGGCGAGACGAGCAGCCGCGACGCGCAGGGCCAGGGGCAGACCGTCGCACAGGTCGGCGAGCCGTACGGCGGCCTCCGGCTCGGCCGCGACCAGGTCCGGGCCCAGGACGGCGGCGAGCAGCGCGGCGGACTGCGCGGCCGGGAGTTCGCCGATCGCAACGGGACGGGCGGCGTCCGAGGCCACGAGACCGCCGAGCCGGTCGCGGCTGGTGACGAGGGTGACGCAGTTCTCCCCGCCCGGCAGCAGGGGACGCACCTGCTGGGAGTCGCGTGCGTTGTCCAGCACGATCAGCATCCTGCGCCCGGAGGTCAGCTCGCGGTAGCAGGCGCCCAGTGCCTCGGGAGATCCCGGCATCCGATCGGTTCGGACACCGAGGGCGAGCAGGAACTCGCGGAGTACGGCGGTGGTGTCGCGGGCCGGCATGGGGCTGTATCCGTGGAGGTCGACGAAGAGCCGGCCGTCGGGGAATCCGGTGCGCTGCAGGTGCGCCCAGTGCACGGCGAGGGCCGTCTTCCCCACTCCGGCGCTGCCCGTGATCACGACGACGGCATCGGGAGTGCCGTCCACGGCCCGGTCGAGGGCCTTCAGCTCGCTGTCGCGTCCTGTGAAGCCCCGGGGCCTGCGGGGCAGGAGCTGCGGCTCGGCTGCGCCGGGGTGGGGGACGACGGGTTGTGGTGCGGAGGGGTGGCGTCCGGAGGGGTGCGGTCCGTCAGGGTGAGGCGTGGAGGGCGCGACCCCTCCCTCAGGCCCTCCAGGTTCGGCATGTGTGACCGGGGCCGTTGCCGGGCCGGCGGCCACCGGGGCCGGTGAGGGCCGGCGGGCGCCGGACCTCAGGACAGTGGTGTACGCATCGGCGAGCACCGCTCCGGGATCGACACCGAGCTGATCGGCGAGCAGCCGTCGGGTGCGGTGGAACCAGCCCAGTGCGTCCGACTGCAGGCCCGCCCTGTTCAGAGCCAGGATCAGTGCCGCCATCAGCGGCTCCCTCAGTGGGTTCGTGACGGCTTCGGCACGCAGAACGGCCGCCGCCGTTCCGTGCTCACCGAGGTGTCCGTGGGCGGCGGCCAGTTCCTCCACGGCGGTCAGGCGCAGCTCGTCCAGTGTGTGCGCGGCCGCTTCCAGCAGCGGATTGCGTACGGTCCCGGTGAGCGCGGGCCCTTTCCACAGCGCGAGCGCCTCACGCAGCATGGACACGGCCACGGACGGTTCGCGCTGTTCGCGGGCGCGCCGGAGCAACTCCTCGAAACGGTGCGCGTCCACCAGCGTCTCGGGGAGGCGCAGCGCGTACGCCTGCCCCTGCGTGACGAGTTCGACACCGTGGGCCGGGGCCCCGTGGCCGGCCAGCAGAGCTCGCAGCCGGGACACGTGGCCCTGTAACACCGTGCGGGAGTGGCGGGGCGGATCGTCGTTCCACAACGCCTCGGTCAGCCGCTCCACGGTGACGGCCGCATTGGGGCGCAGCAGCAGCATGGCCAGCATGCTGCGGCGCTTGGCGGGGCCGAGCTGGAGGTGCCTTCCGTGCTCGGTCACCACGGAGACCGTCCCCAGCACGCGGAAGTCCATGAGTGCGCCCCCCCTCTTCGCTCCGGTTCACGCCCCCCGGCCGAGCATATGTAGACCTATTTCGGATCATGAGTACGCTCCCGGCCATTCGGCTCGTACAGCCCCGGCCACCGCCCCGACGCCGACGACGAGGCACCGTTAGCCGTCCGTTAGGGCGCCGTTTGCGGGCGCTGAAAGTCTCTTCCGTACCAAGCGGTGTGCGCGGCAGCGTCCGTCCTCACTCCACCGGACGGGCAAAGCAGCAGGCAGCAGGCAGCAGGCAGCAGGCCAACGGCCGAGACGTACGCCCTGACATCGAGTCGGAACCAGGAGTTCCCATGACCATCGCGCTCCTCCGTAGATCGGCCCTCGCGGCCACGACCCTCGTCCTGGCCGGTGCCACCTTCAGCGGTGTGGCCTCGGCCGCCCCCGCGCAGGCCGCGACGCCCAAGCCGGCGGTGAGCCACTGCCACGTGTCGGGCCTCGGTGGTGACTACATCTGCGAGTACGGCGAGGCCTGGCTGACCTACCCGGCAGGCAACCGGCAGGTGTTCGTCATCGGCACCGACTTCGCGGTCTGGACCCGCTGGCAGTACGCGGGCGGCAGCTGGAGCGAGTGGACGTCCTTCGGCGGCAAGCTCCGCAGCGCTGTCCGGGTCGAGGGGAACAACACCTGGACCCCGACCATCTCGGCCGTCGGCGATGACGGCAACCGCTGGTACCGCCACCGCCTGAACAGCGGCAGCTGGACCGGCTGGCAGCGCTGACCGCCCGCGTGACCGCAGGTGCCGTGCGACCGAGCCAACGCCGCACGGCCCGCCTGCCCGGGGCAGAGTGCGGCGAGGGGCGCTGTCAGCCCATCGTGCGCTGCGGAACCTTGGTGTGAATGTCACACCCCTCTCCGGCCGGCGCTGGCCTGGAGTGCCCCGTATGAAGATCATCGAGCTGGAGCCGGGCGACCCGCGACTCATATCCGACCTGCTCCCCGTACTCCAGGAGCTGCGTCCGCACCTCACCGAGGAGAGCTTTCGGGAGGTGCACGAGGAGGGGTACGGCCAGGGCCTGCGCTTCTCGGCCGCGTACACCGACGAGGGCAGGTGCGTCGGTGCGGCCGGCTGGCGCACCGTGGTCAATACGAGCACGCTGCGTTCGCTGTACGTCGACGACCTGGTGACCGCCGCCACCGCGCGCTCGACCGGCGTCGGCCGCGAGCTCCTCACTCACCTGCAGGAGCGCGCTCGCGAAGCCGGTTGCCACCACTTCGTGCTGGACTCGGCCACGCACCGCACGGACGCCCACCGCTTCTACCTGCGGGAGCGGATGGACATCGCCGCCTTCCACTTCATGAAGCCGCTGGGCTGACGGAAGCAGGGGCGGTCAAGGCAGCTCGTTGCAACCATTGCAAGACACGCTCGGCCGCTTCACAGGAAGCAATTTGGGATGAAAAGGATTTTAGCGGACCGGGTGTGAGGGTCGTCGGAGGCGCCAGGCACACTCTTGGTGTTGCAGTGTCGTACACCAAGAGGATGTTCCACCCATGATTACGCTCAAGAAGGAAGACGGCCCGGCGGACCTGGACGGAGTGACGCATCTGTCCATCGGGGTTTCCTGGGACCCCACCGGCGGGAGCAGCGGCGGCGTGATGGGCGTGCTCCGCCGCAAGACCGGCACCGACCTCGACCTGATAGCCATCGCCATGCAGGGCGCGGACCCGGTACGCCTCGCGGGCCTGGATTCCCTCGACCCGATGGGCAACGGCTCCGTGGTGCACAGCGGTGACAACCAGACCGGGCGCGGGGACGGTGACGACGAGACCGTCACGGTCGAGTTCGCCCGGGTCCCGGAGAACATCACGTCGATAGTCTTCGTCGCCGCCGCGTACAAGAAGGGCAGCTCCTTCCAGAAGGCGCGCAACATCAGCTTCAAGGTGTACGACGCGAGCGGCGGCAGCTCCCAGCAGGTTGCCGACATCTGGCCGAGCCTGCTCAGCAGTGACAACGGCTGCGCCGTGGCCAAGGCGGTGCGTGTCGGCGGCAGCTGGAAGCTTGAGGTGATCAACGTGACGGGGAAGATCAAGCAGGGCGACGAGCACGCCCTGATGCGCTTTGCCATCAGCAAGTAACACGGGCGGGCTTTGTGCGGTCCGGGTGCTTGACGGGCCCCCGGACCGCAGCTCATGACGGGGATGGGTGCCGACCCCCGCGCGGCACCCTGCCGCCGTGAGGCGCCCTACGCGCCGGTGCGGGGCGGCAGCCAGTGCTGGACGGTGAAGTCGCCCTTCTCCAGGGTTTCGAAGGGTGCGCTACTCACGCACTTGCCGACACTGTTGACCGGGAGGCCGTCCATGGCCCAGCTGTAGCCGAGCCGGTCCTTCTTTCCGCCCTTGCCGCCGTCCAGGACGGTGAAGCCGAATCGCTTGCCCTTCAGCTCGGCAGCAGGGGGCATCGGTATGCCCGGCGCGACCTTGACCTGGGCGTCGGTGACGACCCCGGTCGCCACGGCGACCGGTCCGCCGGTCAGCAGGCAGTCGATGCGCCCCTTGAACCGCACGTCGAATTCCTTGCCGAACCGGTGACTGACATCGAAGGTCCCCCGGGCCTTGTCCGCGAACCCGTGCGCGTCGATGGAGAAGTGGACGTCGTCGCCGGGCTTCCGCTGCAGCTTGGCGGAGCCGACGATGGAGGGCTCGTCCTTGGTTTGCGCTGCGGCCGTCCCGCTGGTCGTCGTGACGCCGGCCACGACGGCTGCGCACACGCCCAGGGAGACGGCAACGGTGGCAAGGGAACGGCGGCGTATCTGGGGCATCGATCCTCCTGTTGGGTGAGGGGAGCGGCCGGGTCGGTGAGGCCCGCGTTCGGCGTGGCCTGTCGGCTGCTCACATCCAGACTGCCGTCCCTCGCACCTCAACCGCGTCATCACTCGGACGGCTTCCTCTCCGCCGCACGGTGGAACAGCGTTCCTCCTCGACGGCGACACCGGTCGCACATCTCAGCGCTACGCAAGCCCGTAGGGGCGTGGCGCGGCCCTCGTCGTTCAGCCCGCCTCGTATGCGGTTCTGGCCTCGACGATCTCCGGCAGGTGTGTGCGGGCCCAGTCGCAGGCGGTGTCCAGCGGCTCCAGCAGCGAGCGGCCGAGTGCGGTCAGTTCGTACTCCACGCGCGGCGGGTTCTCGTCGTGGACGGTCCGGGTCAGGAAGCCGTTGCGTTCCATCGAGCGGAGGGTCTCGGTGAGCACCTTGGGGGTGACCCAGTGCAGTGGGACACGCAGCTCGGAGAACCGGCGCGGGCCGCCCTCCAGGCAGCGCAACACCATCCCGGTCCATTTGTCGCCGACGCGGAACGGCTGCGCCCGGTCGGAACAGTCGGGATCGTCGAACATTTCCGCGTTCAAGGGTGTGCTCATCCGTCCGACGCTAGCCCAGTACCTTTGCAGTAACCAGGCACCCCTGTCCTACGGTCACCGTCATGAGCAACGACATCATCATTTTCGGAGCAGGCGGACGGGTCGGCCGGGCGGCTGTGGCGGAGGCGGTGGCCCGTGGTCACCGAGTGACAGCGGTGGTCCGTGACCCCGCGAAGTACCAGGACCTGGGCGGCGACCGCGTCGCCGTCGTGCAGGGAGACGTGACCGATCCGCGGTCCGTGGCGGCCCTGGCCGCGGGCCATGGCGCGGCGCTCAACGCATCGGTGCGCCTCGACATCGCCTCGGAGGAGTACTTCACCGCGGCGGCGAGCGCCCTGATCGCAGGCTTGGCGGAGGCAGGGGTACGGAGGCTGCTGACCATGGGCATCGCAACCACACTGGAGACGGCCCCGGGCGTACGGGTCATGGACGGGCCGGAGTTCCCCGCGGCATGGCGGGCCTTCGCACAGGGACATGTGGCGGAATACGAGCTCCTCTCCACGGCCGGCCCGGACCTCGACTGGCTGATGGTCGTACCGCCACTGGATCTGAACGCGGACGCCGAATCCACCGGCAGTTACCGGACGGCGGTCGGAACGGTACTGGATGGTCCGGGCCGGATCTCGCACGCAGACCTCGCGATCGCCGTGCTGGACGAGATCGAGACGCCGCGCCACAGTCGCGTGCAGTTGGCAGTAACGGCGGCTGCCGCGCACCGGTCCTGACGATACCTACTTGCCGGGTTCCCTGGAGAGGGCCGCCGGAGGCGCAGACGGGGGGTTGTGGCGGTGGCAGGGGCCGGCTCCAGGCCACTCTGTTCGCAACTGTGGCCGAACAGTCCACGCCGTAATGGGCTTGGCTGCATCCGATCCTGTGGGGTGGGCGACCCTGCCGCGATGCTGGGAGGCCTGTGCTGGTTGGCGCCCGGTCATACCTCGACGCGTTTCGTGAGAGGAAGTCGCACATGGCTCCGATTCCGGTCAAGCCCGGCAAGTACAAGATTCACGCCCACATCATCGGTCCTACCAGCTTGTTGACGGCCACCGAGTACGCCGTCAAGCACGGTGCCCCCGTCATCACCGACCGCCTCAACCCGCTCCCGATCGAGCAGGAGTGGATCATCGACTACCCCGAGGCCGGGCAGGAGCCCGTACCCGGGGCGCCGTACGTGATCCACCTCGCCTACCACCCCGCCGCGGGCCTCGTCGTTCCCGAGGACAAGCTCTTCGTCAACAGTGTTCCGCGGTCCGACTGGGCGAAGTTCACCTTCGAGCGAGTCATCGGCGGAATCAAGATCCTGTCGGACAAGGGGCTCGCCCTGCGCGCCGGGCACCGCGGTGCCCAGATCGAACTCGTAGCGCCCAAGCCCGAGTTCCAGGAGACCTGGACCTTGGAGTACCTGGGCCCGATCCCCACGGAGTAACGCGGGGCCATGGGGTGGCCGGCGGTGACACCGCCGGCCACCCCGTCTTGTGCACTTTCACGGAACCCGGGCCACCTCGATGCGATCGGCGGCGGTGTTCGCCTCCGGATTTCCCGGCCACAGCGGCCCTGCCTCCGACTTGTCCCAGGTTCCCTGCCGACGTGCAGGGCGCCCCGGCCGCTCGCCCCCTCTCTACCAGTATTTGCGTTCCGGCAATTCCACCCAGACATCCGGCTGCCCGGTGATGGCGCGTGCGTCGGTGGGGCGCAGTCCCACCCACGCGCAGGCGTGGGCGACGGGGTGGCCGTGGTAGAGGTAGGCGAGCAGGACCTCTTCGGATGTGAGGGTGTCGTAGGGATTCGGGCCGCCCCCGGGGTGGAGGTCCCCTCCTTCGGTGACGCCGTCGCGGACGACGCTGCCCTGGTTGCCGCTTTTGGCGTTGGCGTACAGGCCGTAGGAGGCCGTGCCGGCGGATAGCCGTTTCTGCAGCTCGGTAGTGTCCGGCGCGAAGCCCCAGGGTTGGGTGATGATGCACCCGCCGGGAACGGTGGTCACGCCGACGATGCGCATGTCGTCGTCGATGGCGCGTCCAGCCAGGGGGTCCTCCTGCAGCGCGCGCAGTCTGCTGCCCTGCAGGAGAGTGGCATCCAGGCGGCGTATGGCTTCCTGGGCGTCGATACCGGCCACGCAGGCCAGGCCCAGGCCGAGGTGGTCGGATTGTTCCAGGGCGGCGCGGAGCCGCTCGGCCTCGCGCACTACCGCGTGTTCAGCCGGGCTCAGCCCGCGCTCGCCCTCGGGCAGCACGAACAGGTCGGGCGTGGGGCCGGCCAGGCTGAGCCGCCCCGGCGACCAGCCCCCGAGCACCGGCTCCCAAGGGTCCTCACCCGCAGCTACGAGCTCCTCCACGAACTCGGGCTGATCATCCATGAGGACCTCCCACAGCGGCGGCATGTCGTCCTCCGACGCGTACTCCTCGAACAGGAATACGGGCATTGCTGCGTCGTCGAGCTGCGGTGCGCCGGACGCCGTGGCACTGACATATCCGGCGGGGCCCGCCACTTCCCAGGGCGTTGTCAGTGGGCCGTGCGAAGGTGCCGTCATGCTTGCGATCGCAGTGGATACGGAAACCGGACAGCGGCACATCAGGGCGACCGACCGGGAACTCGACGGGCTCGTACGCCGCATCGGCGGGGACGGCGACAGGTTCCTGGTCGTCCAGCGGGTCCCCGATCTGCCCGACGTCTTCATCCAGGTATGGCACGAGACCGGTGACGTCTACACCCTGGAACACCGTGACGGCGCACCCGACCGGCACTTCCGGGCGACGCTGGATGCTCCGGAGCCCGTGATCGCTGCCATGACCGGCTGGGCTCGCGGATCGGACGGCTGGGACGCCGGCCTGGAGTGGGCTCCCCTGGCCTTCGACGTACAGCCGCCCGTTCCTCCACTGGAACTCGGTGACGAGGACCGCGCCCTGCTGGAGGGCCGGCTCCGCGAAATCCTGGTCGGCGGCTACACCACCCGGGCCGAGCTGGCCGAGACCGCCGAGGACTACCTGATAGCCGGAGACCACCGGCCCGTCTCGCCCGCGCAGGCCCGGCAGCTCGCCGACCGCATGTGGCTCGAGCGGGTGGAGGAGCAGTCCTCCTGGCAGGGTGAGACCGACCCGGAGCGCCTCACCCGGGCCTTCACGGCGCTGGCGGCCGCGGGCATTACGGCCCGCGAGGACTTCACCTGCTGCAGCACCTGCGGGGACTCGGAGATCGGCGGAGAGTGCCCGCCGGACGCCCGCGGTTTCGTCTACTTTCACACCCAGTGCACGGACGCGGCGGCCGCCGGCCACGGACTGACGCTTCTGTACGGCGGATTCGACGGCTCCTCGGAGACCACGGCGGCGATCGGCCGCGAGGTCGCCGCCGCCCTGACCGAGGCCGGACTCCCGGTGGAGTGGGACGGCGCCCCGGGCCTAGCCCTCACCGTCACGCCCCTGGACTGGCGTAAGCGCCTCGTGGGATAGGGGTGTGCCTGCGGGGAGGGCGGACGTCGCGCGGCCTCGGGGAACCTGCGCCGCCGCAGTGGGAAGGCTGCTGCCCGGCTGCGGCTCGTGGAGGAATTGGTCGCTCAGGTGCCCGGGTTCGAGGGCGCGTACGAGTGCCACGTCTTCAACGAGAAGGGGGTGCTCGCGCACCTGTTCTTCTGGGATGTCGTACAGGGCGCCGTCCGCTCGCCGGCGGCAGCAGCCCACGGTCGTCCACCGTGGCCGGAACCGGAACCCGGGCTCTGCGGTGGGTCGGAAGCTCTGCAGGGGGCCGCCGTGCTCCTCTACCGTGGGCGCGAGACCCGGGAGGCAGACGTGGACGTCGTGCAGGGCAAGCACCGCTCGCCCATCGCAGATGACGGGCATCAGCCCAACCGGCCCGTCCCTCCGCCTCCACCTCCGCCCCCGCCACCTGAGCCGGCCCCGGAGAAGAAGTATCAACCTCGTGAAGACCTCCCCGGCTGCGCCCGCTGCCCACGTCGACCAGCTGCTGGCCGACGTCACCAAGCTCCTGGGACGGCAGCTGCCGCCCGAGTACGAGCGCGCGCTGCGCACGGTCCCGCGGCACCTGTTCCTGCCCGATCGGCTGTGGCTGCGCGACGGCGAAGGCGGCTACCGGCCCTGCGACCGTTCGACGAACCCCGACGGGTGGCTCACCGCGGCCTACGCCGACACCCCGCTGGTCACCCAGTTCACCGACGGGCTCCCCTCGTCGTCGGCTTCCATGCCCTCCATGGTGCTGCGCACCCTGCTGCTGGCCGGAATCGGCGACCACGCAGGTGAAGCCCGGCCGCGAAGGGTGCTGGAACTGGGCACCGGAACGGGTTTCAACGCCGCCCTCCTGTGCGCCGTTCTGGGCGATGAGGCGGTCAGCACGGTCGAACTGGACCCGCTGCTCGCCGCACGGGGGGAGCGGAACCTGAAGGACGCGGGCTTCGCACCGGCAGTCTCCTGCGGTGACGCGGCCGCCGGGTGGCCGCTCGGAGCGCCGTATGAGCGGGTGGTCGCGACGTTTTCCGTCGACCGGGTCCCGCAGGCCTGGGTTGAGCAGACCGTGGCCGGCGGGCGCATCGTCACGCCGTGGACCTCGGCTTGGTGCCGCTACGGGACCCTCGCGCTGACGGCCGACCGGGACGGCACCGCGCGCGGCCGGTTCCACGCCTTCGCCTCCTTCATGCCCATGAGACGCCCCTGCCAAGGCACCGTGGGTCCTGCAACCGCACCCGTCCAGCACAGGGGAGTGACGAGTCTGTCGCCATGGCTGGTCGCGGGCGGAGATCTCGACGCCGAGTTCCACCTCGGCCTGGCCGTCCCCGGCGCGTCCTTTGCCTGGGACGCCAGCGGTGAGCACGCCCCCACTCGCCTGCACATCGCCGACGACGAAGGCCCGTCCTGGGCGGCTGTGGACTACGACGGCCGCAGCGCCGACCGGTTCGCTGTGATCCAGGCGGGCCCGAGGCTGCTCTGGGACGAGATCACCGCCGGATACACCCACTGGGAGACGCTCGGGCGCCCCCGCATCGGCCAGTACAGGCTCAGTGTGAACACGGCCGGCGACCACGCTGTGCAGGTGGAGACAGGACGCGGCAGGTCCGGGATCACCATCCCGGAGGGCCGAGCCAGCCGGCTGAGCCCGTGAGTTGACGCTGCGTCAGCAGATCAGCCTGGCACCGGGCCTGTCGCTCGGGGCATCCCGATCCACCTCCGACGCGACAGTGTTACTGGTCGGTCATGAGCATGTCTTGAAACCGCTTCAGGGCCGTTTTCAAGATCATCCGCTGATAGGTTCCCGTCTTGCCGGGTCCAAGATCATCGGCACTCGGCTAGACCATTGTTGAGGAGCAAGAAGTGAATTCTGTCATTCGGGGGAAGAGCGCGGGCAAGCGTGCCGCGGCCGTGGCGGGCCTGCTGGTCGCCGCCACGCTCGGCGGCGCGGCTCTGGCGGCGCCGGCGTATGCCGACGACGTCTACGGTCACTGCACGGGCGAGGGCGTGCGCATCCGCGCCGCCGCGAGCGCGTCCAGCTCGGTCGTCGGTCTCTGCTACAGCAACCACCGCCTGGCGCACCGTGACGTCTCGGGCGACGGTCAGTGGGACAAGGTCTACGACGTGAACACCGGCGTGTCCGGCTGGATCTCGCACGGTTACTGGAGCTGGTAAACAGCAGCGGGGGCCGCGGGGGGTTCTACCCCGCGGCCCCCGGGCTTTCTTCCCGGGGGAGGCGGCGGAGACCGCACGGTCGGATCACTGAAGTCAGCCCTCACCCTCATCCGCCTGCTCCCTGGGTGCCGGCGCTACACCGGTGGTGAAGGGCCGGTTCTGGTATTCGGTCATGGCCCGCCGATGAACGAGACGCAATGGTGCAAGGTCGTTCCGCTGCTGGACGGATACCGCTGCGTCCTGCCCACGCTGCCGCTCGGCGGTCATCGTCAACCGATGAACCCGCGCAGGAGCCGGACGCGCCACTCGCCCCGGGCGGCCCAGCAGCCAGGACAGCCGACCGCTCAGCCGAACATCACACTGTGTGGAGCGGCGCTGCTGAAGTTCACCGAGGTGTTCGGCTGCATCGTCATGCGTGCTCCCTCGCAGCCATGCTCGGCGAACACTGTCGCCTTGGTGTTCGTGTGGTTGGCGGCACTCCTGGCCCCGCTGATCAACAGGAAGCACTCGCCGTTCTGCGGGTTGTGCAGAGTGAAGCGGTCCTCGTTCACATTGACGTAGGTGAAGTCCCCGGTGGCAGCCTGGGCACTGGTGGACAACCCGGTGAACAGAGCGAGAGCGGCGCCGATGGTCGCGGCCGTCCGTACGACGTTCCTCAGTGACTGCATGACAGTTCCCCCTGGATGCCTGCGGGCGTGGATCCCCCGATCGCCGTAAGAGTCGTACATTCCGACTATTTCTTGAAGCGTCGGGAGCTGTTGTCACCCGAACGGAGTACCGCGCAGCCAGGTCCGGGCTGGAAGCCGGGGCCGAGGGCGACCTCGGGGCGCGATACCGCAGAATATGGCCTCGTGATCCGAGTCAAGAAGAAAACCAGCCTTGTCCTGGCCCGTATAGCCGGGCTGGCTGTCCTCGTGCCCGTGGCAGCCGGCTGCGGTGGTGGGACGGACGAGTCGCCGCTGGGCACCGTTCACCAGGACCGCCCTCCGGCCTACGCACCCGGGCGCCCCAAACCGGTGGACCGTATCGAGGGCCCTCTCGAAGTCCGCCGTGGGGAGCGCTTCTCGATAGCGATGCGTGAGAACATTTCGGCCCGGCAGAACTGGAACATCTCCGGTTCGGGCCCGGACGAGGCTGTCGTGCGTCCCAAGGGGACGAGCAGCCATCAGACGGCGAGGGAGAAGGAAGCCGTCGGCTCCGGCTACACCAAGTACTTCACCTTCGAAGCGGCCGGGCCCGGAGCCACCACGATCGTGCTGGCCAACAGTTGTGGCACGGACCCGGCACGCGGCTGCTATTCGGCCAGTCTGCCGCGCACCGTCACATACCGCGTGTCGGTCCGCTGAGACGGCAGCCGGGGCGCCGACCCGCCCGGCGTCACCGCCCCGGCACCCAGCGCTTTTGTCGCTCCGCGGCCTGGCGCCCGTGCCGGAACGCCGCCGTCAGAGGCGTGGGATGGGGACGCCCGCGGAGCGGAGCTTGGTCTCCAGGAGATCGGCCATCCGGGCCCCGGCTGGTGACTGATTGCCGAAGCGGCTGATGAGCCGGTACCGGATCGCGGCCTCGGTGCAGGCTTGGAAGCTGGTCACGATCTTCAGCCGTTCGGGGCTGGCGAGGAACGCCTCGGCCATGGCGGTCACGAGTTCCTCGATGCGGGGGTCGTCCGGTGCCCAGGCCGTGGCTTCCCCGCTGCGCTTGATCAGGGCGATGAACGGGGCGTCATCAAAGGCGTGCTCGAGCGCGGTGAGGTAGTCGTCGACGCCTTCGGGGGCCAGTGCCCTGGCCAGCACCAGGCCCTCCCGGGAGGCCGCCACGTCCTCAGGAGGGAAGCCGAGGCCGTGCATCCGGTCCAGCAGCGCCAGAGCGCGGTCGGGCAGCAGGGCCCGGTCGCCCTCGGCGAGCCGGTGCAGTTTGTCGCGCCGCGCGATCAGCTCCTCGATCCGATCGGTGAGGCGCTGTTCGACGTCGATGAGTGCGGCGGCGAACTGTTCGGCGTCGGCCTCCAGCAGGGGCCCGATCTCAGCCAGCGGCACGCCGGCGGCGGCCAGCGTGCGGACCTGGACCAGTCGTAGCAGTTCGGTTGATCCGTACCGGCGGTAGCCGGATCGGTCGCGTGGGGGTTCCTCGAGCAGCCCGTGCCGGTGGTAGTGCCGCACGGTCTTGATCGTGACGCCGACGAAGGCCGCTGCCTGGCCGATCGTGAGCCCGTCCGTCATCGGCTCGGCGAATCCTCCCGGCCATGGGCTGCTGCCGTCTCGCGTACTGCAGCGGCGACGGCACGGAAGTCCTTGCGCAGGATCGTGCCGTGGTTGCTCGCGACCTTCGCGCTCACCTTCAGGTTCGGGTTGCGGGCGAGCACCGGGCCGAGTGTGGCGCGCATCTGTTCTTGCTCGTCGCCCTTGCTCCCGAAAGCCTCCCCCGAGGCGACGACGTACCGGACCGGGCAGGTCAGACTGTCGAGAACCGGTCCGAGGGCGGCGTGGAGCCCGTGGCTCTCGATGGCGACCTCGGCATGCTGCCTGGTGGACATGCGGGCGGCCATGCCCAGCGGCCGGAGCACCGGCATCAGCCATCCCAGTCGGCGGAACAGCTTCCGGATCCGCTCGAAGGAGGCCTCGTCGGTCCAGCCGCAGGGGAACGGGCCGTCAACCCCGACGATGCCGAAGGTACGGTCCGGGTTCCGGCCGGCCCAGTGCACCGCGATCAACGCGCCGTAGGACCACCCGACCAGCAGCGGCCGGTCCACGCCCCTCGCCTTGAGGACGGCGTCGACGTCACGGACGCATGCCTCGAACGAATAGTCCGCCGAGCGCTTCGACCGGCCGCGAGCCCGCTCGTCGTAGGTGATGTGCCGCCAGCCGGTGCCGAGTTCGGCGATCACGGGCCGCCAAGGCCGGTGGTCGGCGTAGCAGCCGTTCAGATAGACGACGGGACGGCCGGGGCCACCGGTGTCGGTCACGGCCAGAGCGGTGTCGTCGACCTTCACCATGCCGCTCCAGGCCGAGTCGGCCGGTTTCGAGGTGGTCATGCCAGGAGTGTGAACCCTGACCTCGGGTCAACGTCAACCGGCGGCCGCGCCGGCCGGTGCCGTCGGCGGCGACGGCGTGTCAGTGGTGGTTGTGCCGACCGAGGGTTTCCACGGGGGTCGCGCCGGGGCGGGTCCATTGCGGCACGGGGCGGCTGGTCGGGCCCCAGGTGGCGCGGCCGTCGGCGTCCGAGCGCCAGTACCAGCAGGCCTGGCGGGCCTCGGCCGGGTACCCCTCACGGACATCGCCGATCACCGGCCGGCCCTCGGGGTTGTCCTCCCACGCCTCGCCGCGGCCATAGGGCGTCATGTCGAGCAGGCCGAGGGAGCCGTTGACCCGCTCGTTGCCGCGGCCCGTCGTGGAGTAGGTGAGGAACGCGCGGTCGCCGTCGCGCAGGAAGCAGACGATGTACCCCATTTCTCCGCCGACCGGTGCCTCCACGCCCCGCACCGAGTACCAGGGCTGGGTGTAACCCATGAACTCGACGTAGGCAGCCACCTCGGCCCACGGGCCCGAGGTCAGGACGGCGAACGAGACGCCCCGCGCGTTGAGGTAGACGGCGTCCTTCACGTGCCAGGCCGTGGTGGTGCAGCCCTCGCACTGCCCCTGGTGGGGCGCGCCGTCGTACCACATGTGCTGGTAGACCACGAGCTCGTCGCGTCCCTGGAACAGGTCCAGGAACGGGACCGGGCCCTCGGGTCCGACGACCTCGACCGTCCCGTCGAACTCGACCATCGGCAGCCGCCGCCGGGCCGCGGCGATCGCGTCGCCCTCATGGGTGTGCGCCTTCTCGCGGACCAGCAGCTCCTCGCGCGCCGCCTGCCAGGTGGCCAGGTCGACGACCGGCGGCTTGCCGGGGAGGTCACTGCTCGCGTTGCCGGGCGTGGTCGTCATGGCGTCCTCCGAAATGTCTCGTGCCAGGCAGCGTCGTACCACGCCCTACGGCGCTCACCACAACAGACTCGCCACCCGGCCGGCACTCGTGGTCCGCGCGGGCTCGGCCGAGGCGTCCTTTGTATCCCAGCGCGAGTCCAGTAGTTCAGTAGAGCGGGAAGGCCCAGCCGCCGGGATACCAGGGCGGTCAGGGTGGTGCCGCCGAGGAGAGCCGCACCGAGTTCCGCAGCTGTCAGCCGCAGGTCCGCAGGAGCGGTCGTGGGTTCGCAGATCACCGATGCCCCCTCCGCGCACAGTCGGTGGCGTCCGCTGTTCCACGGGCAGAAGTCGTCGCGCACATCGAGGACGAGGTCCAGCGGGAGGACGTAGCGTCGACCCGCCAAGGCCCGGTCGACATCCGCGAGCCGTACCCACAGGCGGTCGACCGGGGTGGATCGCACGGCACGCGGGTCGGTTCAGCAGGTGGGGCAGCGGCTCGTCCACGGCGCCTTCGTAGTCGATCCAGGTCACCAGATCGATCCCGATGACGAAGCGCCACAGCGCGGCGTACGCCTGGCGTGAGAGCGCCGCCAGTTCCACTACCTGCACCACGCCGGCGCTGCCGCCGAGCCCATCCGGAGCGGAGCTGTGCCGGTAGAGCGCGTAGCCCGTGGCCCGGCCGTCGCCGTCCCGGTGCACGACGAAGCGAAGCGAGGTGGCCCCGCCACGCTGATGGGTATGGTCGGCGAGGCGGACGGTCCAGTGCTCCGGCCGGCGGTCCGGCCAGCCCACCGCCATGGTGCGGGCCTGGTCGTACACCTCCTCGAGGAGCGGCCGGGCCTGGTCGGCCGTCTGCAGGCGGACGGTTCCCTCCCCGAAGTCCGTGCCCGGGCGGAACCGCATGGCACGGCGGTCGCAGCGCACCGGATTGCCGAGCGTCGCGGGACCGTAGCCGTAGCGTCCGTAGATCCCGGCCTCGGAAGGGCGGAGCGCGGCGATCGGCTCGCGCTGTTCCTCGTACAGCTCGGTGAGCTGGGCACCCATCATCGAGGTGAGGATGCCGCGGCGGCGATGCGTCGGAGCAACGCCCACAGAAGCGATGCCGGCCACTGGCAGGACGCCTCCTGGCACGGTCAGCATCCGGCTGCAGACGGAGGCGCCGGCGACCGGCACCCCCTCGTCGAAGACGGCTACGGTGCGGCTGAGGTCGGTCGCAGCTCGCTGGTCGGCCAGTGCCTCCTTCGACCGGTCCATGCCGTACCGGGAAGCCGGCCGCCTGGTATTGAGGCAGAGGCCATCGCCTTCAAGCCGTGGATGGGGTCGGCCGGCGACGCTGTCCAGGGAGCGACCGTGTGACGACTGCCCTTTCGCGCGGGATCTCCCGCCAGGGCGTCGCAGCACTCCCCACTCGGCGGGTTGTGTCAGTGCTCCTGGGGCTGGTCGTCTTTCGGGCCCTTCGGTTCCGCGTCCTCCAGCTGTTGCCGGCAATCGGGGTTGTGGCAGCGGCGGGGAGTCCACACAGGCACGACGATGCCGAAAGTCTTGTGCCGCCTTTTGATCGTCATGGTCAGGGGCTGCTTGCAGACCGGGCAGAGAATTTCTCCCTGAGGGCCGGTCTCATGCTGGACTTTACTCATTCTTTAACCATAGATCCTGTGGTCGGAGCAGGGCAGGAGAAGCAGTGGGGGCAGCAAGCGATGATTCAGCGCGCAGGGCGGGGCGGCTCACCCGGTTCCTGCTCCTGCCGTACGCGCGCGCTGTCGTCGGACCGGGGGGCGTCGGAGGGAGTCGCGTCGGGCGGGGAGGCCGCCTCCTCGTTCGGCGCCGTGGTGGCGTGGGGTGTGGCGGGGCGGCGCAGGCTGAGAACGACGGATCCGGTCAGGACGACGACGATGAACGCGAGACTGATGGGTGAGGGGATTTCCGGGATGCCGGAGCTGATCATCTTGTGGGATGCCTGGAGAATGAGCTTGACGCCGATGAAGGCGAGGATGATCGCCAGGCCCTTGCTCAGGTAGTGGAAGCGGTCCAGGAGGCCGGCGAGCATGAAGTACAGCGCTCGCAGGCCGAGGATGGCGAAGGCGTTGCTGGTGTAGACGATGAAGGCGTCGTCGCTGACGGCGAGCACGGCGGGGACACTGTCGACGGCGAAGATCAGGTCGGCGGCCTCGATCGCGGCGACCACCGCGAGCAGCGGCGTGGCCATACGCTTGCCGGCTTCCTTGACGAAGAACTTCATGCCGGCGTATTCGTCCCTGACGGGCATGATTTTGCGGAGTAGCCGAACGGCGAAGCTCTTGCCCGGGTCGAAGCTCTCTTCCTCGTCCTTGAGGAGCTTGTAGGTGCTGTAGAAGAGGATGGCGGCGAAGGCGTACAGCACCGCGGTGAAGCGGGTGACCACGGCGACGCCGAGGGACAGGAAGATCGCGCGGAAGACCAGGGCGCCCATGACGCCGAAGAA
This sequence comes from Streptomyces aureoversilis, assembly GCF_042657885.1. Classification (NCBI taxonomy): domain Bacteria; kingdom Bacillati; phylum Actinomycetota; class Actinomycetes; order Kitasatosporales; family Streptomycetaceae; genus Streptomyces; species Streptomyces aureoversilis. The sequence continues at coordinate 252,820 of NZ_JBHSKJ010000004.1, read as the reverse complement.
CAGCACGCGGTGCTGGTAGGCGCGGGGCACCTTGAAGTAGGCGAAGATCACGGCGAAGACGAACAGGTTGTCGACCGACAGACTCTTCTCCAGCAGCCACGCGGTCGTGTACTCCGTCCCGGCTGTCGTGCCGAGAACGAGGAAGACGACGGCGCCGAATACCAGGGCGAGGCCCACCCACAGGCCGCTCCAGGCCGCGGCCTCCTTGAAGCCGATGACGTGCGCCGAGCGGTGGGCCAGGAGGTCCACCGCCAGCGACACGATCACCGTCGCGGCGAACGCCCCCCAGAGCCAGAACGGAACCTCAAGCACGCTGGTCACTTCCCTGATGGCCTGCGCTCACGCGCGGACCTTATAAGGAGTCTGCGGTATTTTGCGCCATTGGGCGACCCAGGAACGCGGATCTTGGCCTTGCCTGGAGCCTGGGCCGGCCGGCCTGGCCCGCCGCCCTCCCCGTCCCTGTCCTCATCCTCGGCGACGGCGATCACAGTGCGTCTGCTGTGCAGCGCGCCGTGTGAACGCGTCGTGATGTGGGTTTCAGATGTGGGATTCAGATGTGGGTTTCATGGGAGGCGCGACGGCAGTCAGGGTGGCCGGCCTCGTAGGACAGCTCGCACATCAGGCCGGAAGCGGTGAATGCGCTCTCGTCGGCATGCGGGCGACCACATTACGGGTCTTTCCGATCACGCTACGGTCACCACCTTTGGGTGCCTGACCCGCACCGCTTCCGTCCCCTGACCGTTGTGGCGCGCCGCCCAGGTTTCCAGGGCGGTGCGGCAGGCATGGTCGAGATGGCGGACCTGTGAGAGGTCGAGTTCGATCGGGCGGTCCTGCGGCAGCGCTTCCAGGGTTTCCAGGAGGCGGGGCAGACGCAGGAAGGTGGCGTGGCCCGCGACGGCGACGACGATGCGTCCCTTGGCCGGCTCGCGGATGTCGAGATGGAGGGTGGAGGTGTCCCAGGCCGACTTGACGACGGCGAGGAGCAAGCCCAGCACCACGCCTTCGAACATGCTGGTGGTGACGATGGCGATGGCCGTGATGCCCAGAATGACGGCCTCGCCGCGGTGCTCGCGCCACAGTGGGGCGAGTTCCTTGAACGGCACGAGCTTGCAGCCGGCGTGGACCAGGACGCCGGCGAGGGCGGCCAGCGGGATGATCCCGATCGCTGCAGGGAGCAGGGCGGCGAACAGCAGCAGCCACGCGCCGTGGAGGATGCGGGAGCGCTTGGTCTTCGCGCCGGCCTGGACGTTGGCGGAGCTGCGGACGATGACGGCGGTCATGGGCAGGGCGCCCAGGATGCCGCAGAGGGTGTTGCCGACGCCCTGCGCCATGAGCTCTTTGTCGTAGTGGGTGCGCGGGCCGTCGTGCATGCGGTCGACCGCGGCGGCACTGAAGAGGGACTCCGCCGAGGCGATGAGGGTGAAGGCCAGGACCGTGCCGAGGACGCCGATGCCGCCGAGAGCGGTGAGGTCGTTCAGGGCCGGTGGCTGGATGGCGTCGATCAGGCCCTTTACTTCCACGTTGGCGATGTTGAGGCCGCCCAGGGCCGTGACGGCCGTGGCCAGAGCTACGGCCACCAGCGGGCCGGGGAGTACCTGGGCCTTCGCCGGGACCTTCTTCCACAGAACCAGGACGACAATGGTGCCCGCGCCAACTGCGAAGGCGGTCAGGGCGGTGCGGTCCGTGGCGATGTCCGCGATCAGGCCCGGGATGCCGACGATCTTGTCCACACCGGAGCGGGGCTGCTTGATGCCGGCCATGGTGTACAGCTGGCCGAAGAGGAGGACGAGTCCAATGCCGGCGAGCATGCCCTGCACGACAGCCACGGAGATCGCGCGGAACCAGCGGCCGAAGCGTACGGCGCCCAGGGCGATCTGGACCAGGCCGGTGGCCAGGACGATCGCTCCGAGGACGCCGAGGCCGAATTCCTGGACGGCTTCGAAGACCAGGACGGTCAGCCCGGCGGCGGGGCCGCTGACTTGAAGGCTGCTGCCGGGCATGGCGCCGACGACCAGGCCACCGACGATGCCCGTGATCAGCCCGAGTTCGGCCGGCACGCCCGAGGCGACGGCTATACCCACGCACAAGGGGAGGGCAACCAGGAACACGACGAGGGAAGCCAGGACGTCACGCCGCAGGCCTACGGGGTCTTTGGAAGTGGGGAGCATGATGAGGTTCCTCGCACGACGGAAGCGGGGGCAAGGGCAGCCCGTGAGAAGGGCGGACGCAGGTCACAGCGGGGGAATCCACTCGCCGCCGCTGTGCTCCCTGATCAGGGCGGTGTGCGCCTCGTAGTGCCAGGCGCGCCCGACAGCGTTCCGTCCTTGAGCTTCTCCCGCACACACGGGTACGCACGCAGCCGCTCCACGTGGGCTACCGGATGGCGCTGCACTGTCTCCGCCAGGTCGGGCGACATGGCCACGGCCCTCCGCACAGACCGCTGTGCGGAATGCTCCGGCCGGCCCCGCACGGCAGGGGCGGCAGAGAGCGCATTGCCGCGCACCAGGGGCGTTGAGGTCAGCGCGGGCACCACCCGCGAGCCGGAACAGGTAACGAGCGGCGCCTGCGGACTCTGGCCCGCCTCCAGGGCGCAGGGCTCATCAGCCCGCTCGGTCATGTGCGTAGTGAGGGAACGCGTGCTGTCTACCAAGGACTTCATGGTGGCCTACCTCCTGCGCCCGCCCGAATACGGAAGAGCGTGGTGTTCAAGGTCATCATTGACGTGCATCAGCGACCGGAAAGGCATGACAACAAGCGCTTGCTACGCATTCGTTGACGCGAGAAGCCGGGGGTCCACTGCCTCAGGGTGGATGCGCCAACAGCTGAGCTGTCCCAGACGCCTTCGACCACCCCTTTACCGAGAGATTACCTTACGGATGCAGGCAATGGGACGGTCAAATGATGTTCTGGAAAAGGTAATTGGCGTAATGGGGGCAGTACGCGCCCCCGGCGCACGCCCTTGAGGCGCGGAGGCCATGATGCGCCCGCGCCCGGCCGGGCGCACCTCGCATCCGGGAGAGTCCGGCAGGGCGCCTTGTCTCTGCGCCGCCGTAGGTGCCGGTTGGCCCTGAGACGCCCCTCTTCAGCGGTCCATAGGATGCTGGTGATCGGGTCGTGATCGGGTGGCGATCGGGCCCGCGAGAAGGGGGCGGCAATGGGTGACATACCGGGTGCACGCGAGGAGCTGGACCGGCTGGGACGCGCCCTGCGCGCGCAACTGGTCGAGCTGATCAACGAGCTGACCCCCGGCAGCGACCTGCGCCTGCTGTTTCTCGACGAGCCGACGGTCGTCGACTGGCACGAACCGCTCCGCTACCAGTACGGGACCAGCTCCTTCAACGGGCAGTACCCCGCCCATGCCAGTGCCGCCGACATCGCGTCTCGCGCGGCAGCCCTGCTCGGCTCGGCGAACTGGGAGGTCGCCACAACGCAGGAAGAAGTCCGCGGCAGGACCCGGTTCGTGGTCACCGGCCGCCGCGACGGCTGCGGCATCGAGATCAGCGTGGGCGACCGCAGATCCGTCGTGTACTTCGACGGGCGGACGCCGGCGATGGCCTTGTACGAGACCGAGGAGTTCGCGTGGCCGGAACCGGTGCGCACGGCCGAGACCGTCACATCGGGATATGTGCTGTGCTACGAGTGCGACGGTCTGGGGTGGTGCCCCGGATGCGGGGGACGCGGCTGGATGCACGACGAGGCCCGCGGGCGGAAGAACTGCTCCGCATGCCGCCGCGAGCGGGTCTGCCTGATCTGCCGGGGCGCGGCGCAGCTCGCGATCTCTTCGTTGTCGCCGTACCAGCGGGGCTATTACCCCGAACTGGGCTAGCTTGATCGTCGAGGCCGACGATCGCGTTGCGAGGCACCGTGATCCTGGCCCTGCCGGTGCCGGTGCCGGTGCCGAGTTCTGACGCCCGTGCCGGTCGAAGACCGGCCCGGGGCGCCTTTCTACTGCTTCACCACTTGTCGATGCCCATGGTCTTCGCCGCACTGTGAATCGCGTTGTAGTGCGGGATCGACATGTCGGACTTCTTGTCCTTCGGCGGCAGCTTGCGGTCGGTCTGCCGGAATTCGTCGCGGGCGGCGGCCAGCAGGCTGGTGCCGTAGCTGACGGGCACGTCGTCCTTCCCGTGGATGGGATGCGACTTGGCCGCCGTCCGGCTGCCGGCGCCGGCCAGGATGCTGCGGGCCTGGTTGTACGCGGCCGGCTTGATCGTCTTCGGGTTCGGTGCCACTGCGTGTGCTCCGGCCACGACATGAGCGTCGCCGACACCGACCGCGGCGGAAGCGGGGACAACGGCCGTGGCGATGGCTCCGGCCGCAACCGCCGCGGCGAGCCCGGTCCGAACGAGGAGCTTCATGAGAGAGCCTTCCCTATTCGACAGAGGATTCGGATCTTGTGAGGGGAGCCTGCCCTGTACGGATCATGTAATAAACGATCAAATCCGGCCCCGCTTGATCGGCCTGTCGGTCGGTCCGGTCGGTTTCTGGCATGCGTGAGGCGCATCCGTACGATGTTGATCATGTCTACGACAAATCGACGCCGGGCCGCTCTGGCCGCGGCGGCCATGACGACGCTGTTCGGCGCGGGTGCGGCAGGGTGCGCATCCGGTGGAGATGGAGCGCAGGGAGCGGATGGGGCGGAGGGCGCGTCGAAGGCGCAAGCGTCCCCGCAGCGGAAGGCGGAGGAGGGCCTTGTCGGCATACTGGTCGCGGGGCGACCGGTCACGGGCACGAAGCCGTCCGGGATCGACGGATTCCCGTACCGGCGCACGTATACGGACGGAGAGCTGTACTCGGCGGTGACGGGATACCGGTCGCTGGCGTACGGGGCGTCGGGGCTCGAGAGCATCTACAAGGACGCGCGTGGCGCGGTGGAGACCACCGTCGACCCGGCCCTGCCAGCGCGCGGCGGCGGAGGGCCTGCGGGGGCACAAGGGAGCGGCGGTGGCCCTGGACGTGGAGACGGGTCGCATCCGGGCCCTGGTGAGCGCACCGTCGTACGACCCGTCGGCGTTCAGCGGGAATGCGCGCGCGGACGCGGGAGCGTGGAAGGAGCTGAACGCCAACCAGGACAAGCCCCTGCTCAACCGAGCCCTGCGGCAAGCGGTTCCGTCGGGCAGGACGTTCCACGTGGTGGTGGCAGCAGCGGCGCTGGAGAAGGGGCTGTACACGTCGGTGGACACGCCGACACGCGCACCGGGCGGCACCGGCGGCTGCGAGAACGCCTCGATCAGCCATGCGCTGCGGAATGGATGCGACGAGGTCTTCACCGCCATGGCGGCGGAGGTGGGGCGGGACGCGGTACGGGCGACGGCCGAGGCGTTCGGCTTCAACGAGAAGCAGCTCGACGTGCCGCTGCGGGTCATGGAAAGCACGTACGGCGAGGGGGAAGCGAAGGCGACGCCGCTGCAGATGGCGAGGGTGATGGCGGTCATCGGAAACGGCGGCAAACAGATCGGCCCGCAGCTGGTGGACCGGATCGTGCACAGTGACGGCAGCGTCCAGAAGCCGAAGGCTTACGCGGCGGCAGGCCGGCAGGCGATCAAGCAGGGGACGGCGGCTCAGCTGCGTTCGGCGCTGGGGTCCGGGCAACTGGCGACCCGCACAGACGCGGAGTCGTGGTCCGTGGCCCTCCTGCGCACGGCGGACGGCCGCCTGCTGGGAGTGGCGGTACAGGCGGACGGGGACGGCCCCAGCGGGACGGCCTCGTCGGCGCCGGTCATGGACCGCATGGTGAAGGCGGCTACAGGCTGACTGCCGACTGCCAACTGTCAGCTGAGCGGTTCTCTGAACAGCCGCTTGTATTGCAGTTCTCCGGGCTCAAGGACCTGGAGCAAGTCCAGGCGCCGGAGCCAAGGGTGCAGGTGCCAGAGCCGCCGGAGCTAAGGGTTCAGGTGCCACAACCGCCGCATCTCCGGGCAGCTCGCCAGGAGTTCGGGCAGCCGTCCGCAGCCGGCCACGGCGCCCTCGCGCAGCACCACGATCCGGTCCGCACGGCGCAGCAGCGCCGGCCGGTGGGTGACGACCAGCGCCGTTCCTTCCCGGCCTCGGGGACCGCCCAGGACCCGGTTCCACAGGAGGTGCTCGGTGTCGGTGTCGAGGGCGCTCGACAGGTCGTCGCACACCAGCAGGTCGGGGCGGCGTACGAGCATTCTCGCCGTGGCCACCCGGTGCACCTGCCCGCCGGAGAGGCCGAGTCCGGCGGCGCCGAGCAGGGTGTCCGGCCCGGCCTCCAGGAGCTTGAGGTCGGGGCCCAGCACGGCGCATTCGATGGCCGATTCGAGGTCGGCGGCGTCCCGGCCGGGTCCGAGCGTGATGTTGTCCCGGATCGATCCGCTGAACAGCCGCGGGCTCTGCGGGGTGTACGCGCACCGCGGGGGCACCATGAAGGCCGCCGGGTCCGTCACCTCGCGGCCGTTCCAGTGCAGCACGCCGTCGTCGGCCGGCAGCAGGCCCAGCAGCAGCCTGAGCAGCGTCGTTTTGCCCGAGCCGACCGGTCCGGTGATCACGGTGAGGGTGCCGCGCTCCAGCGTCAGGTCCACTCCCGTGACGCCGCGGCCGCTGCCCGGGTACCGGTAGGTCAGGGCGCGGGCGGCCAGGTGGCGCAGGGAGTCGTCCGGAGGGCGCGGCGCGGGCCTTCCCGACGGCTTCTCCGTCGAGCGGGCCCGCGCCGGGAAAGGTGCCCGGTGGTGCGCGGCCAGGACGTGCGCGTCCCCCAGCGCGCGGGTCATGTGCTCGGCCGCCACGACGGCGCGGTGGTACTTCGCGCTGAACATCCCGAACGTACTCACCGCCTCGTTGAGGAACTGCAGGTAGTAGGTGAACATCACCAGCTCGCCGACGGTGAAGCCGCCACCGCGTATCCGCCCCGCGCCCAGCATCAGGAGCAGTCCCGTGCTCAGCGCTCCTCCGTTGGTCAGCAGCATGGTGCGCAGGCTCGCGAACAGCTCCTCCCGGGCGGCGAGGGCGCTGCGGCGCCGGTACAGGCGGGACAGGTGGGCGCCGACGCCCCGCTCGGCCTGGGCGGCCTGGACACCCTGGACGGCGGCGAAGGTGTCGCGCAGCGCGCCGCCCGCCACGGCGGTCGCTTCCCGGTTCGCCTTGCGGTAGGCGAGGAACCGGGCGGTCACCAGGCGTCCCGCCGCAGTCGCGAGCACCAGCGGCACCACCATCCCCACGGTGATGAGCGCGTCCGTGCTGAGCATCATCAGGACCGCCGCGCTCGCGAACATCCAGCGGCCGATGTTGACCGGCGACCAGGACACGAACGAACCGACGTCGTCCACGTCGGCGGACAGGATCGTCAGGGCCTCCCCGGTGCTTCCGCACGGCACCTGCGCCCCAGGACGGGAGAGGATGCTCCGCATCAAGGACGTCCGCAAGGACACCGAGGCGTGGTGCAGCAGCCGCGGTTCCAGACGGCCGAGGACCACGCCGAACTGCAGGGTCATCCGGGCGGCCTCGATGGCGGCGACTGCCGCCACGAGGCCCCATGCCGCCGATCCCGTGGACCCGGCGGACAGCAGGTCGAAGAAGTCACGCAGGAGCAGGCCGACCTCGAAGGTCCCCGCGCGCCACAGCAGCCACATGAGTGTCACCGTGCAGTAGAGCGGGGCCTGCAGGCGGATCAGCTCGGGCAGGAGCCGAGGGGGCCTCACCAGATCACCTCGCCGGCCCGCAGCAGCCTGCCGAGCTCCGACTCCGGATGCGCCATCAGGTCCTCCCGGGGACCGTACTCCAGCGGCCCGCTCTCGCCGAGGACCAGGACCTGGTCGACCTCACGCAGGGTTTGCAGCCGGTGCGCCACGATGACGGCCGTGCGGCCGCTGAGGAACCGCCGCAAGGCGCTGTGAAGCAGCTGTTCGCTGTGCGGATCGAGCCGCGATGAGAACTCGTCCAGCAGCACCAGCCCGGGGTCGCGCACCCAGGCCCTGACCAGAGCCACCAGCTGGGCCTGCCCGGCCGACAGCCCGGTGCCCGCGCCGCCCAGCGGCGTGTCGAGTCCTTCGGGCAGGGTTTCGTACCACGGGGTCAGACCGACCTCGTCCAGTGCGCGCAGCACCCGCCGGTCGTCGACCGAGGGATCGAAGAGGGTCAGGTTGTCGCGGAGGGTGCCGCTCAGTATGTGGACCTCTTGCGTGACCAGAGCCACCCGGCCGCGCAGCGAGGTCAGGCGCAGCGTCCTCGTGTCGTGACCGGCCAGCCGCACCGCGCCTTTGTCCGGGTCGTGGAACCGGAACAGCAGCCGGATCAGCGTCGACTTGCCGCATCCGGTGCGTCCCACCACGCCGAGCTGACGGCCGGGAGGGAGCAGGAACGATACGTCGGACAGGACGTTCCCACCGCCGGGATAGGCGAACGTGACGTGGTCGAACTCGACCGGCAGCGCTCCCGCCCCCAGCTCCGCGGTTCCGTCGGCGAGTCCGGGGCGGCGGGCCAGCATCCGCCGGACCCGGCGCAGGCTCACCACCGCCTCCTCGAACTCGCCGAGCTGCTGGGTGATGCGCGAGAGCGGCTGGCGGAGCACCGTCACGTAGGAGAGGGCGGCCAGGACGTCTCCGGTGGAGAGTTCACGGCGCTGGTGCAGCCAGGTGCCGAGGGACAGGGCGAGGACGAAGCTGAGCTGTGAGAGGGCCTGCACCGACATCGGCCAGCGCACCGCGGCACGGGCCGCGCGGGCTGCTGTGGCGGTGTACGCGGTGAGCCGGTCGCCGAGGTCCCGCAGGACGTGCGGTACCGCTCCGTTGGCCCGGATGTCCTCGGTCGCCGACAGCCGTTCCTCCAGCCATCCGAGCAGACCGGTGCCCGCCTGCCGGCCGGCTTCCAGTTCCGGCATCGAGCGGCCGAACCCGCGGGTCAGCAGGGGCAGGCTCGCTCCCCACAACGGGACGTAGAGCAGCCCCAGCCGCCAGTCGAGGACGCACAGGGCGGCCAGGACGCAGATCATGAGCAGGAGCTGGCCCACGACGTCGAGCACCGTCCGGGACAGAACGCCGGCCAGCTTCGTCACGTCGCCGTCGATGCGGTCGAGCAGTTCGCCCGGCGGGTGGCGGCGGTGGTAGTCGGCGTCCAGCCGCAGGCACTGGTCCACGAGCCGGGCGCGTAATCGGTCGCCGCTGTTCCAGGCCACCGAGACGCCGCAGTGCTGCGCCGCCACGGCCGCGGTCTGCCCGGCGAGAGCGGTGGCGAGATAGCAGCCGCCCAGCACCAGCAGGGTGCCTTCGGCCGCCCTGTTCAGCGCGCCGTTGACGAAGTACCGCAGGAACTGGGGCTGTGAGACCTGCAGCAGTATCTCGGCCAGCAACAGCGCGGCGAGGAGCAGGAACCGGCGGCGCTGGGGCGCGAGCTGCTCCCGCAGGAGCAGCAGGTAGGCCTTAAGGTCGGTGGCACCGACTCCCACGGATGACACCGCTCGCCCCCCTCCGGGACGGCCGGCGTGCGGCCTCCCTCGGCCCCGCTGCGGAAACCCACTCAGGATAGGAACGGTGGTCTTCGCGGACAACGGTCAGTGATTGTCGCTCAGTTGTACGACATTCGGTGCCCGGCGGCTCTCTTGCCTGTGTCATGGCCACTGATTAGAGTCGGGCGCCGGGTTTCGCCTGCCGGGTCCCTCGCGCATCGGCGGTTGCGCCATCGACAAGCACGCAGGTGATCCTTCCGGCTGCCCGACGCTTCGACCGTCATGCCGCTCCCTGCCCGAGGAGTCGAGTCGGATGTCCGGACCAGCGTTACCGGAAGGCGTGCCGCCAGGCGTACGCGAGGAGATGACCGGTGGTGGCGTGGTCGTCACCGGTGCCGCGGGCTTCATCGGTTCCCATCTCGCGCAGGCGCTGGCCCGGTGGGAGGTCCCGGTCCTGGGTGTCGACCGCCGGTGGGGTGACGCGGCCGCGGAGGAGGCACCGCCATGGGGGGTCGGCGGGGACCTCGCCACGCTGGACCTCGAGCCCCTGCTGCGCGGCGCCGCGGTGGTGTTCCATCTGGCGGGCCGCCCGGGGGTCAGGCCATCCTGGGACTCCTTCCCCGACTACCTGCGCGACAACGTGCTCGTCACCCAGCGCCTCCTGGAGACCTGTGCCCGTCTGGGGGTGCCGCGGGTGGTCATGGCGTCCTCCTCCAGCGTGTACGGCGACGGTGACGGCACACCGATGGACGAGGAGCGCACGCCCTGCCCCGCCTCCCCGTACGCGGTGACCAAACTCGCCGCCGAGCGGCTGGGCATGGCGTACGCGCAACGCGCCCGCAGCAAGCTGAGCGTCGTCGCGCTGCGATACTTCACCGTCTACGGGCCTCGCCAGCGCCCCGACATGCTCATTGCCCGGGCACTGAGGTCGGCACGGGGGGAGGGGAAGTTGCTGCGCATATTGGGTGACGGGTCCGCGCGGCGGGACTTCACCTTCGTGGATGACGTCGTCAAGGCCACCCTGTCCGCCGCCACCGCTCGTGTGCCCAGCGGCACGTACAACGTCGGCACCGGCCTCAACACCAGCATCAACGAACTGCTCGCGCTGGTCGCGGACGTGACCGGGCGGTTCCCGCGCGTGCAATACACCCGCCCGCATCCCGGCGACGCCACGGTCACCCTGGCCGACCCGGCCAGGGCGGCCGACGTCCTGGGCTACCGGCCCACAACGTCGTTGCACGACGGACTGGTGGCGCAGGCACGCTCCCTCGCCGCGTGCGACGCGTCCACGGCGGCCCCCTCGCGCGGGGCCGGATAGCCGGGGCTCAGGAATCCGCTTCGTCGCGCCGCACGACCAGGCCGGCGACGCACAAGGCCACGGCGGTCCACAGGCACAGTGCGGACAGCCCCGGTGGCACGCCGTGCGCCGTCCGGTCCGTCAGTACCTGGAGGCCGCTGGTGAACGGGCCCTTGTAGCGGAACTCCTCCAGGGCCCCTTCGACGACCGTGCCGGCGATCAGAACGACGAGGGCCGCCGTGGAGTTCCGCACGATCGCCCCCAGAGCCAGGCCCAGCACCCCGAGCAGCGCCACACCGAGTGCCGTGACCCCGTAGAGTCTCGCCACCTCGGAGGCTCGCTCGAGGTGCATCGCGGCCGCGCCGTGCCGTACGAGACCGGCTCCCACCCAGATCGACTGGGTGACGACGGACAGGACGACGCCCACTGCGGCCACCGCGGCGGCCTTGGCCGCCAGGACGCGCCAGCGGGCCGGAGTGGTGAGGAAGGCGGGGACGATGGTCCGGTAGCGGTACTCCTGGGTCATCGCTGTGATGCCGAGCAGCAGCAGGGGGTAGCCGGTGCACGTGCCGGCCCGCGGCCCGAGCCCGTCGCGCACCAGTGCCTGCTCGGCCTGCATGCCGATCACGAGGCAGAGGAGGAGCTGGGCCGTCACCACTGCGGCCGCGGCGACCCACGGGCCCCTGGTGCTGCGGAGTTTGAACAGTTCGGTGCGTACGAGCGCGCTCACTCAGCTGCCTCCCCGGCGGTGCGTCTTCCGGCGGTGGCCGCTTCCTTCGGCGGTCCCGTTCGCGGCACGGGCGCCGGTCAGGCTGAAGAAGATCTCTTCCAGGGTGGGTGTGGCCGTGTGCAGCTCGTACAACGGGATGCCGTGGTACGCCGCCAGATCGCCCACGACCTGTGCCCGGCCGCCCGGTAACCGGAGCGTGTCCGGGCCGGTGACGAGGACGTGTTCACCGGCGGCGCGGAGTAACTCTCCCAGGCGGACGCTCTGGGGGGACTGGACGCTGACCTCCCGCCGGCCGAGCGCGCCGAGTTCGGCGATGGTGCCCTGGGTGACGAGCCGTCCGTGGTCGATCACCACGACGCGGTCGACGGTCTGCTGCATCTCGCTGAGCAGGTGGCTGGAGACGAGCACCGTGCGGCCGTTTCCCGCCAGTTCGCGCAGCAGCCCGCGCAGCCAGTGGATGCCCTCCGGATCGAGGCCGTTGGCCGGCTCGTCGACGACCAGGATCTCCGGGTCGCCGAGGAGTGCGGTGGCCAGCGCGAGTCGCTGGCGCATGCCGAGGGAGAAACCGCCGACCTGGCGGTCGGCCGCCTGTTCGATGCCGACCGTGCACAGCAGTTCGTGGATCCGGGCGTCCGGGGTCCTGAGCGGTCTGCCCAGCATGCGCAAGTGATTACGGGCCGTGCGGCGCGGATGTGCGGCGCCGGTGTCGAGGGAGGCGCCGATGAGGCGGCCGGGGCGGGTGAGCCGGCGGTAGGGGCGTCCACGGATCAAAGCGGTGCCGGAGGTCGGGGTGACCAGGCCGAGCAGCATCCGCAGCGTCGTCGTCTTGCCGGCTCCGTTCGGCCCCAGGAATCCGACGACCGAGCCGGATTCGACGGTGAAGGACAGGCCGTCGACCGCGACCATGTTCCCGTAGTGCTTGGTCAGGTCGCGGACCTCGATCGCTGCCACGACGTGCCTCCCGCCCCTTCCTCAGAAGCCCGGCGTCTGCGCGTCCGAAGCGGTCCCCGAACGCGCGGGACACCCTAGCACGCGGGACAAATGGCTGATACATGTCAATAGCACCACTGGCGCCTCGTTGGTTCCGGCGGCAGTCACGAGAAGGGCGGGTGGGCCGTGCGGGTAGTGGTCATCGGGCAGGGCTATGCGGGGTTGCCGCTGGCGGTGCGAGCGGCGGAGGCGGGTCACAGGGTCGTCGGTTACGACGTGGACGAACACCGCGTCAAAAGGCTCGTGGCCGGGGAATCCTACGTCGAGGACGTCACCTCCGACCGATTACGCGGGGTGCTGGTGTCGAACGCCTACCGGCCCACCGTGGACCCGGAGGACTGCGCCGGGTTCGACGTCGCGGTGATCTGCGTGCCCACCCCCCTGAGCGAGGGGGTGCCGGACCTCTCCTTCATCGAGGCGTCCGGGAGGACGCTGGCCGGTCGCCTGCGCCGGGGCGCGCTGGTGGTGCTGGAGTCGACCACCTACCCGGGCAGCACCGAGGAACTGCTCGGGCCCATCCTGGAGGAGGGCTCCGGGCTGTCGGCCGGCGCGGACTTCCGTCTCGGCTACAGCCCCGAGCGCATCGACCCCGGAAATCCCGTCTGGCGCCTGGAGAACACCCCGAAGGTGGTTTCCGGCATCGACGCCGCTTCGCTCGAGGCGGTTCGCGCCTTCTACGCCTCGCTGGTGGAGACGGTCGTCCCGGCGTCCAGCTGCAAGGAGGCGGAGCTGGCCAAGCTGCTGGAGAACACCTTCCGGCACGTCAACATAGCCCTGGTCAACGAACTGGCGATGTTCGCCCATGAATTGGGCATCGATGTGTGGGGCGCGATCGACCTGGCCGCGACGAAGCCGTTCGGCTTCCAGCGGTTCACGCCGGGCCCCGGAGTGGGCGGGCACTGCCTTCCGATCGACCCCTCGTACCTGTCCTGGCGGGTCGAACGCACCCTCGGCCAAAGCTTTCGCTTCGTGGAGCTGGCCCGCGACATCAACGGCCACATGCCGGACTACGTCGTCAAGCGGCTGACGGAAGGCCTGAACACGCGCGGCCGTGCGGTGAACGGCTCCCGGGTGCTGCTGCTCGGACTGGCCTACAAGGCGAACACGAGCGATGCGCGCGAGTCCCCCTCGGCGCGTGTCGCGGAACGACTGCTGCGGCTGGGCGCCCGGGTACGGGCCGCCGACCCGAAGGTGGCCGCGCCGGGCCTCGAGGACGGGGAAGAGCCTCAGGACGTCGTACGGGTGGAGGTCACCGAGGAGGAACTGCGCGCCGCCGACGCCGTGGTGCTCCTCGTCGACCACGCGGAATTCGACTACGACGCGGTGCTCCGGCACGCCCGCTACGTTCTGGACTGCCGGCGGAGACTGCGGGGACCGACCGTCGAGGTGCTGTGAGCGGAGGATCCGGCCACCGGGTGCCCGCCCGGGCTCCCGCGATCCGTTCATGGGGCATTGCGTACGACGTGCGTGCTGACTACAGTCGACGATTGGCCTTGGCCAGAGCTCTTTGCACCCTTGCTGTGTGACACGACGTCGACCAGGCATGCGGGAGTAGGCCTGATGCACCGCGCGCACGAGCAGCTCGCCGGAACCGAGGACGCGAACCCCCGGGGCAGGACCGGCACGGCTCCGCAGTAACAGAAGCGACGATCGGCCCGCGAGCGACGCCCCGGCACCATCGACCGACCAGTGCTCCCAGGGGAGAGGGCATGTGCGGCTTCGTTGGATTCACCGACCCGGCCGGGGGCCGGGACGCGGCCCTGCGCCTCGCCGCCGGCATGCTCGCCGATGTCGCGCACCGCGGCCCCGACGGCACCGGAGCGCTGCACGAGAACGGGCTGACCCTCGCCCACTGCGCCCTGCGGTTCGTCGACGTCCACGGACCCGGACAGCCCTTGCGCTCGGCGAGCGGCCGCACCGTCGTCGTCTTCAACGGAGAGGTGTACAACCACGCCGAGCTGCGCCGCGAGCTGCTGCGCAGCGGGGCGCGACTGCGCACCGAGGGCGACACCGAGATCCTCGCCGAACTCTACGAGCGCGAGGGCATGGGACTGCTCCGGCACGTCCACGGCATGTTCGCCTTCGCGCTGTACGACACGGCACGCCGCACTCTGGTGCTCGCCCGGGACCCGTTCGGGAAGAAGCCCCTCTACTACCTGCGCACCCCGGCAGGGGTGGCCTTCGCCTCCGAGCTGACGCCGCTGCTGCGCCACCCGGGCTGCACCGGCGCACCCGATGTCCGTGCCCTGGCCGACTACCTCGTCCTGCGGGCCTGCCCCGCCCCCCTCTCCGCCGTCCGCGGAGTCGCCAAGGTGCGGGCCGGGAGCTTCGTCGAGGCGGGCCCTGGAGCGGGTCCGGACGGCTTCCGGGAAACGGTGTACTTCACACCCGGCCTGCCGGCCGTCAGACGCGACGTGCCGCCGCGGACGGCGGCCGCCGAGTTCGAGGGCCTTCTCCGGGCGGCCGTCCTGAGGCGTGTCACCAGCACGCCGCGTCGGCTGGGGGTACTGCTGAGCGGAGGCCTGGACTCCAGCACCGTCGCGGCCCTCGCGCAGGAGGGGGCGGACCGGCCGGTGCCCGCGTTCACAGCCGGGTTCGAGGACGCCGCCTTCGACGAGTCGTCGGCCGCGGTGTCCGTCGCCCGACACCTCGGCCTGGAGCACCACCTCGTCCGGATCACCGAGCGCGACCTGGCCGACGCGTTCACCGAGGAGTACGCCGGCATCGACGAGCCGTTGGCCGATCCCTCGCTGCTGCCCACGCTGCTCGTCTGCCGGGCCGCCGGCCAGGAGGTCCGCTCCGTGCTCACCGGCGACGGCGCCGACGAAATGCTGCTCGGCTACCGCTTCTTCCAGGCGGAGAAGGTGCTCGACCTGCTCGGTTCCCTCCCGCGTCCGCTGCTTGACGGCCTGATCCTGCTGGCCGCCCGGCAGGGTGGTGCCGTCCGGGGCAACCTGCCGTGGCGGGCCGCTCTGCACCGGATCGCGCAGGGAGCCGGAGCCCGCCCGGAGCGGCGCTTCTACGCAGCCTGCGCGCCGTTCCGGCCGCAGGAGCTGGCCGGTGTGCTGTCCGGTGCGGCACAGCGCGAGCTGCTGTCCCACCACCCGTTCGGCGAGGTCGACCGGGTGCTGGCCGCCGGCCCCGGGCTGCCACCGCTCGAACGCTGCCAGTTGGGGATCATCACCCACTTCCTGCGGGACGTCATCCTCGCCAAGACCGACCGAGGGGGGATGCGCAGCGCGCTGGAGACGCGTTCGCCCTTCCTCGACCGCGACCTCGTGGCCTATTGCGCGTCGCTGCCGGCCGAGATGAAACTGCGCGGCCTCACCTCCAAGTACCTGCTGCGCCGCACGGCGGCCGGATACCTGCCGCCACAGATCGTCCGGCGGCGCAAGCTCGGGTTCCGCGCCCCGGTCGCGACGCTGCTGAGCGGCCGGCTGCGGCCGGTGCTGCTGGAGGTGCTGTCGCCGGACCGCCTGGACCGGCACGGCCTGTTCGAACCGTCCGCCGTGCGGCGCCTGGTCGACGATCACCTGGCCTCGCGCCGCGACAACTCGGCGAGGCTGTGGGCGCTGCTGTGCTTCCAGTTCTGGCACGACGCCGTCCTGCGCCCCGTCCACGCCGCGCCGCGGGTGGCGGCGCCTTCACCGGGAGTCTGAGATGTCCGTTCCCCGCATCCACGTCATCTCGCCCCGCACCTGGGGGGAGTTCGGCAACTACCTGGCCGCGACCCGCTTCGCGCGCGTGCTGCAGGAACACCTGGACGCCGAGGTCTCGCTGTGGGAAGCGGAATCGATGCTGCCCTGGGTCGGCGACATCGGCGCCCGGATCCGTGACATCACCCTCACCAGCTCCGACACCGGTACCCGCACGGAACGCTACCTCGCGTTGATGAGCGAGCTCGCGACGGCCTGGCCGCGCGACTTCGAGATCGTGCCGACGGCCGGCGCCGGGCGGGAGCACATGCTCGACGGCATGGTCGCCCACCTCCGGGAGAACGCGCCAGACCTGGTCGTGGGCACCAAGGGGTTCATCAGCCGGTTGTGCGTGGCGGCCGCGCGGGCCGCCGGCGGGCGGGTTCCGCCGGTCGTCCACCACGTGACCAACCCCGGACTGCTGGACCTGCCCCTTCACCGCACCCGCCACCCCGACCTGACCCTCGTCGGCTTCGACTGGGCCCGGACCCGGCTGATCGAGCAAGAGGGCGCCGACCCACGCCGGGTCCGCACCGTGGGTCCCCTCGTGGCACAGCACGACCTGCAGGGCTTCCTCACCGCTCCCGTGGAACCCCGGCCGGACCCGGGCCCCACTGACACCACCGCCGGCGGGGCTGTCGTGGAGTGGGGCGATCCGTTCGCGACCCGGCGCCCCAAGCTGATCATCTTCTGCAACCGGGGCGGGGAGGACTACCTGCGGATCGTCGCGCACCTGGCCGAGCGGGACGCCGACGTCGACCTCGTCTTCATCGGCTACGGCGACGCGGAGACGACCCGCAGGGCGGCGGCCCTCGCCCGCCGCGGGAACGCCCTGCGCTGGCGGTTCCACCAACGGCTGACCCAGCCCGAGTACTTCGAGTACATCTCCCGCGCGGCCAAGGCCCCGCACGCCTTCCTGGTGTCCAAGGCGGGCCCGGCGACCACCCTCGAAGCCGCCTGGTTCGGCATACCGGTGCTCATGCTCGAATCCGGGCTGCCCATGGAGTCCTGGGTGCCCCGCCTGATACGGGACGAAGCACTGGGCCAGTGCCACCGCGCGGTGGACGACCTCGTCAGGGGACTGGACACATGGCTGGACGACCCGTCCGCCATCGCCGCGTGCAAGGCACGAGCCACCGTCTATGCCGACCGGGCCCTCGACCAGGCCGCCGCCGGGCAGCGGATCGCCCAGGCCGTGCGGGAAATCCTGGAGCGGCCATGAGGCGGCTGCCGGCACCCGCGACGGACCCGGTCCGGCCCCGACCTGCCGGTCCCGCCGCGCCCCCCGGCCCGTACGTCCACCTGCGGGCCGCCGCCGACGGCGTCCGCGTGCACGGCATGCGGTCGGCGTGCCTGGGCGGGGGAGGCCGCGACGGGGCAGGGGCACGGGGGGAGCCGTTCGCCCGGTGGGAGTGGGACGGCGGCTGTCTGACCGTGGGAAACGACCGCTACGGCATGTTCCCGCTGTACTACTGGGCCGGGCCGGGCCGGATCGCCGTCTCACCGCGGATCGGGGACCTGCTGGCCCTGGGCGCCCCGGCCGACCTCGACCACGACGCCCTCGCGGTCTTCCTGCGGATGGGCTTCTTCGTCGGGGAGGACACGCCCTTCGCGTCCGTCCGCGCACTGCCGCCGGACGCCCGCCTGCGCTGGTCACCCGGCTCATTCCGGCTGACCTCCGGCCAGGTCGTCCCCTCGCGGCGGGAGACCGGCCGGGCCCGGGCCGTGGACGACTGCGTCGAGCTGTTCCGGCAGGCGATCGGCCGCCGGATGCCGGACGGGGAATACGTGCTGCCCCTGCGCGGCGGACGGGACTCCCGCCACATCCTGCTGGAGCTGGCGCGCCGGGGCGCGCGCCCCCGGCTGGCCGTCACCACGGCCGAATTCGTCGAGCACGACGCCGATGCCCGGATCGCCCGGCACGTCGCCGAGGCGACCGGGACACCCCACCGGATCGTCCCCCGGCCCCGGTCACAGCTGCGCGCGGAACTCGTCGCCAACCGCGCTCAGCAGATGTGCACCACCGAAGGGGCGTGGCTGCTGCCCGTCAGCCGGTCGCTCGACGGCCGCACACCCCTGACGTACGACGGCCTCGGCGCGGCCGCGCTGTCCCACAGCCCGTTCCTGAACCTCGCCCGGGAGCAGCCGGCCACCGGAGGCGACGCGCTCGCCCTCGCCCGCTGGCTGCTCATGTCCGGGCGCCGGGACCGCTTCCTGCCCGCCCTGCTCGACGAGGAAGGGATGGCACGCTTCAGCGCGCGGCGCGCGGCCGACCGGCTCGCCACCGAGCTGCGCCGGCACACCGAAGCCGCCTTCCCGCTGATGTCGTTCTACTTCTGGAACCGCACCCGCCGTGCCGTCGCGGCCCACACCTGCACCCTCCTCGGTCGCGGTGGCCGGCTGCCGGTCCGCACGCCCTTCCTGGATCACGACCTGTTCGACCTGCTCGCCTCCCTGCCACCGGAGGTGCTGATCGACGGCGGCTTCCACACCGAGGTCATCCGACGCGCCTACCCGCGCCACGCCCACCTGCCGTACGCCGACGAGCCGACCCCGCACGGGCCGCGTTTCGTCTGGGGCCGGGTGCGGTACCTGACCGACACGCTCGCCCACGTGGCACGCCACGACCGGCACTGGTGGCACGGCTGCGGCGGTCTGCTCCCGCGCCTGCTGAGCCGGCACGGCGAAGGCTCCGGCACCCGGGCGGTCAACCGGCTGCTGCCCTTCGCTGTCTACCTGCTGCAACTCGACGACCTGTCGAGGACCTCGGCCGCCGCGGGCAGCAGCGCGGGTACGGAGGCGGGAGCGTGACGGACGAGGTGCGCCCTGCCATCGGACACGGGGGGTTCGGATGACCGGTACCGGACGAGGGGTACTCGAACTGCTCCGGTCGCGCAGACCGAGCCCGGTGCACGTCGTGGACCCGTTCAAGGTGGCGGTGGACGAGGCGGTGCTGAAGGCCGTCGCCGTCGAGCGCCTGGGGCTCCCGTTCCTCATCCTGGCCAGCACCGACTACGAGGACTTCGACGCGCGGATGCCCGACTACGTGGCCCGGGTGAAGGCTGCGGTCCGGATCCCGGTCATCACGCACTTCCCGGCCAGGCCCGGCGCCGGGCTGCCGGTGGCCCCCGGCGCCGACGCCATGCTCTGCCCGGCCCTGCTCGGATCACACGACGACCACTTCGTCTGGAAGAGCATCCTGCAGACGGCCACGGGCCCCGGGCGCGGCGCGGGCCACGTGCACCGCCCGCCGGAGATGCTGCTCGAAGCGGCGCTCACCTTCGGCGACGACGCCGTGTCGTTCGACGCCATGGCGACCGTCCCGGTCGAACGCTCCCCGCAGGCCCTGGACTTCCACGTCCGGGTGATCCGGCTGCTGGGCTTCGACGTGGTGTACCTGTACTCGCGCTACGAGGACGTGTCGCAGGAGGTCTGCCGGTACTTCCGGCAGCGGCTGCGGCCGGAACAGCTCATCTTCGTCGGCGGTGGCATCAGGACCCGCCGGCACATCGACGCGTACATCCGCGCGGGTGCGGACTACGTCGTGTTCGCCGGAGCCCTGGAGACCCCCGGCTGGCGCGCCGAGCTGGAGGCCCTGTGCGGCCGGCGGCTCCCGGCCGGCACGGGCTCCCCGGCGGCCGCCACGTGCCGTACCGACGCAGGAGGAGGGGGACCGAGATGACCGGTACAGCTCCGCCCCAGGGACAGCCCCGGAGGCAAGGCGGAACGCGGCCGCGCACCGCGCTGCCGATCGTGAACGCCTTCGGGCCGCCCGCTCCCCGGAGCGCACCGCTGCGCACCCGGCCGCCCCGGTCGCGCAGGCTGCGCATCGCGCTCGTACGCCACCACGACCTGTGTCTGAACACCCGGCAGATCAACGCCGTCCAGCGCCGCGCGGGAGTGCTTCCGCACCTGGGGCTGGGCTACATCCACACGGCATTGAAGAAGGCCGGGTTCGGCAACGTCGTGCAGATCGACACCCCCGCCATGGGGCTCGACGGCGAGGGACTGCGCCGGCTGCTGGCCGACTACCGCCCGGACCTCGTCGGCGTGACCACGACCACCCCCGGCCTGCCGGGCGCCATCGAGGCGTGCCGGGCGGCGAAGAGCACCGGCGCCCGGGTCATCCTCGGCGGCTCGCACACCGAGGTCTACGACCGGGAGAACCTGTACCACGCGTGCATCGACTACGTCGGCGTCGGCGAAGGCGTCACGATCATGCCGGCGCTGGCCGAGGCCCTGGAGCACGGCGACGAGCCGGAGGACATCCCGGGGCTGATCTCCCGCACGTACGACGGCGGCGCGGCGCCCATGGTGAACCTGGAGGACGTGGGCTGGCCGGAGCGGGAAGGGCTCCCGGTCGACCGGTTCTTCTCCATCATGGCCCCGCGCCCCTTCGCGACGATGATCTCCAGCCGCGGCTGCCCCTTCAAGTGCAGCTTCTGCTTCAAGCAGGCCGTGGACAGGCGGTCCATGTACCGCAGTCCGGACGACGTGGTCGGTGAGATGGCCCACCTCCGGGAGCGGTGGGGGGTGAAGGAGATCATGTTCTACGACGATGTCTTCACCCTTCACCGGGGACGGGTCTTCGAGATCTGCGAGCAGATCCACGACAAGGGCCTCAAGGTGCGCTGGGAGGCGCCGACCCGCGTCGACCTGGTGCCCGGCAAACTGCTGAGCGCGATGTCCGGGGCGGGCTGCGTGCGTCTGCGCTTCGGCATCGAGCACGGAGACCCGGAGATCCTGCGCCGCATGCGCAAGGAGAGCAATCTGGAGAAGATCGAGGACGCGGTCACCTCGGCCCACCTCGCCGGGATCAAGGGTTTCGGATACTTCATCGTGGGATGGCTGCGCGAGAGCCGGGAGCAGTTCCGGCGCACCGTCGACCTCGCCTGCCGTCTGCCGCTGGACTACGCCAGCTTCTACACGGCGACACCGCTGCCGGGCACTCCGCTGCACGAGGAGTGCGTCGCCGACGGAGCCATCCCCGGCGACTACTGGGACTCCTTCGTCCAGGGGCAGTTCACGCGGCGCATCGGCTACCTGGTCCAGGGTGCCGAGGCCCGGGCGCGCGAGGCGTACCGTTCGTTCTTCCTGCGCCGGGAGATGGTCCGGCCCCTGCTGACCCACATGGCTGTCACCGGCCAGTGGCGCAACACCGCTTCGGGGCTGCTGAGCCTGGCGCGTTCCGACTCCAACACCGTCCGCGACTTCTGAACCGGCGATGCCGAAGCCGCGGAAGCCGCCGACCCGGTCACGGCGAACGGACACCGCCACCGGCCCCGGGCACGCCACTGCGCGGGAGCCGTTGCTGCTGGCCCACATCCGCCGCCGCATCGCCCGCGGCTACCGGCCCACCAGCACCTGGGACACCCCCGTCGACTACCTGGCACCCGGCGGCTTCCCCTCGCCCCGCCCCGGAGGCGGCGGAATCGGGCTGGTGATGCCCACCCAGGTGACCCGCGCCACGCCCGAGGAACAGCGGGAGATGTTCCGGGACCTGCTCAAGAGGGTCGGCACGGCATGCCGCGCCCATCCGGACGTACGCCTGGTGCTGATGATCGGGATGCAGTGGCAGACACCGGAGCAGCGGCACGAGGCCCGGCGGCGGCTGGGCGCCCTGGTGGAAATGGCCGCCGACGGCCCGGAAGTCGTCGGCCTGCTGCTCCGCGGACCGCTCAAGGTCCGCACGCTCAACGCGGCCATCTCCGTCGCCGAGCGGCTGGGCCTGGACGGCATCGGCTGGATGGACGACGACGTGCGGATGGAGGAGGAATGCCTCGCCCGGCTGGTCACCGCCTTCCGCGAGGAGGGCTGCCGCGGAGCCGTCGGGGCGACGAAGATCCCCCACTCCAGCGGCCACCTCACCTCCAGGATCCTCCACCGGGCCAAGGCCGTCGCCGCTCCGGCCACCAACTACCCGCACGGCTGCTGCATCCTCGTCGCCACCGCCGTCGTGGCCGGCGGCATCCCGGACCGGTACGTCTCCGACGACGGCTACGTGTGCTTCCGGCTGCTCGATCCCGGAGCCCCGGACCCCTTGCACCGGCTGCGCCTGGTCCCCGGCGCCCGGGTGCACTACCAGGTGGCCGGACCGGCCGGCGCCACCCGCCGGCGCATTCGCAGGCTCCTGCTCAACCACCACATCTACCTCGCGGACTGGTCCTACCCGACCGCGCGCTACTACTTCCGCGAGATCCTCTTCCTCGGCATGTGGCCACTGGCCCGGTGGGACCACTCCCAAGGCGTCCGCTTCGCGTGCCGGAAGGCGGCCATCAAGTGGCTGTACTTCCTGTGGTTCGGCGCCATCGGCGCGGAGCTGTACCTGCGCGGGCTGTTCGGCCGTCCGCTGCGCGAGGTCGCGTGGAGCGGCTACCCGACCGCGGGCGCGCCCGGCCGGGGCACCACGCCGGCCACCGCCGAGCGCGATCTCCACCCCACCGACGAGAGGAAACCCGGTCCATGAAGGTGTTGTCCCTCCACTCCCTGGGGCACGACAGCGGAGTCAGCTATTTCGAGGACGGCCGTCTGGTCTACTCGATGGAGACCGAGCGGCTGACCCGTTGGAAGCACGACCACCGGATCGCACTGGCCGTGCGGCACTGCCTGGCCCAGCCGCAGGTCGACGCGGACGGCATCGACCTCGTCGCGGTCAGCTCGCCGGTGCGCGAATCCGTCCTGCGGATACCCGATCTGAACCGGGCCATGGCCGCCGTCAACGGCGGGGCGCCGCACTACCGCACGACCTGCGACCTGCTGGGAAGGACCGTGGACTGCGTGATCGTCACCCACGAGGTGTCGCACGCGGCGCTGGCGCTGCAGTACGCGGGCCATCCCGACGGCTGTCTGGTACTGACCAACGAAGGGCGCGGGCAGATCTCCCACAGCTCGCTCTTCCAGTACGCGGAAGGCCGGCTCGAGTGGGTCGAGACCGAACCGCTGCCGTGGTACGGCACCGGCTTCGGGTGGAGCGCGTTCGGGTACCTCTTCGGCTTCGGCAAGGGCCCGAGCGTGGCGGGGAAGGTCATGGCCCTCGGCGGCTACGGACAGCCGTCCACCGCGGTCCGGGAGCTCCTGGAGGGGATCGACGACCGCATCCTGTCCGACCGGGCGATGGCCGAGCGGGTCGGCGCCGAGCTGCTCGCCCGGCCGGGGTTCGTCCAGGACTTCGAGCAGCGGGCGGACTGCATCGCGACGTTGCAGCAGATGTTCACGGAGAGCGTGCACGCGGCGCTGGCCAAGCACATCGACGCCGCCGGGCGGGACGACGTCCCGCTGGCACTCGGCGGCGGGTGCGCCCTGAACGTGGTGGCCAACGCGCACCTGCGCAAGCGCTTCGACAGGGACATCGCCATCCCTCCGGCCTGCGGCGACGCGGGCCACTCGCTCGGCGCCGGCGTCTACGCGCTGCGGTTCCTGTACGGCCTGCCGGTCGAGCCGTTCGGGGTGTACCTCAACGGCGAGGCCGAGACCGAGGACGAGATCCGCGAGACCATCATGGCCGCCGCGCTCAACCCGCTGCCCTACGAGCCGGCCGCGGCCGCGCGCGTGCTGGCCGGGGGAGGGGTCGTGGCCATGGTCGGCGGGCCGTCGGAGAGCGGCCCCCGGGCGCTCGGCAACCGGTCCCTGCTGGGCAGCCCGGACGTCGCCGGGATGCGCAAGCGGCTCAGTGAACGGCTCAAGGAACGCGAATGGTTCCGCCCGCTCGGCGCGGTGATGCGCACCGAGGTCTTCCAGGAGCTGTTTCCCGGCGCGCCCCCCTCTCCGTACATGTTGTTCAACTACGACGTGCCCGAGGGACTGATACCCGAGGCCCGGCACGTGGACGGCACGTCGCGGCTGCAGACCGTCGGCCGCGAGCAGAACCCCCGGCTGCACCACCTGCTGGAGGAGTTCGAGCGGATGAGCGGGACACCGGCTCTGATCAACACCTCGCTCAACGCCCGGGGGCGGGCCATCGCCCACCGGGCCCACGACGCGCTGATGGACTTCCGCGAGCGCGACGTCGATCTGTTCGTCCTCGGGAACCTCATGGCCTACAACGGCGGCCGGGCAAGGCCGCCGCGGAAGTGAAGGCCGCCCCGCGGGGTGCCGGCGGCCGGACGGCAGCCGGCACCCCGCGGGGCCGGGGTCAGGGTTCCGGAAGCCCGGCCGCCAGAGTGTCGGAGAGGATCCGCCGGATGGCCGACCGTCGCGGCCGCCAGCCGAGCCGGTCCCGGATGCGCCCGCTGTCGGCCCGCAGGACCGCCGGCTCGGTGCCCTCCCGGTGGACGACCGGAACAGTACGCCCCGTCAGCTCCTCGGCGGCCGACACCACATCGAGCACCGCGACGCCGGTGCCGCTGCCCACGTTGAACACCGCGTGCTCGCCCGCGCGACAGGCGTCCAGCGCGGCCGCACACGCCCGTGCCACGTCGTCGACGTGCACGAACTCGCGGACCGAGGACCCGTCCCCGGTCACCGTCAGGGCCGGGACCCGGCCGGTGGCCGCCAGGAGCGTCCGGGGCACCAGACGGGTGGGATCCGGGTCGGGGCACCCGTCGGCACCCGCAATGTTGACGCAGCGCAAGGTGACCGCACCCAGTCCGCCCGTCCCGGCCCGGAAGCCGATCACCTCCTCGGCGGCACGCTTCGACGCCGCGTAGGGAGTGTCCGGACCCAGCGGGTCGTCCTCGCGCGCCGGGGTGCCGTCGCCCGGCCCGTACACCGCACAGGTGGAGACGAAGACCAGGCGGGCGTGGCCGGCGGCCCGCCCCGGGCCGGCGAGGGCGCTCAGGACGTTCACCGTGCCCTGGACGTTGGTGGTGAAGTACCCCAGCGGATCACGGCGGGACTCGGCGGTGCGGGTGAGCGCCGCGAGATGGCAGACCGTGTCGATCCGCGCCTCGCGCACCACCGCCGACAGCCGCTCCGCGTCCCGCACGTCGCCGTGCACGGCCCGCGCCCCGTCCGGGCGGTGGACCCCGCCGCCCGGACGCCGGGTCAGGCCCAGCACCTCGTGCCCCGCCTCGCGCAGCCGCCGCACGACGGACGTGCCGAGATAGCCGTCGGCCCCGGTGACCAGCACGCGCGACCGCCGTGCGGCCTCGCCGCCCGTCACCGTCCGCCGCGGCCGCCGGCGCGGTGGCCGTGGTGCGGATCGTAGGCTCCGGAGACGACCAGATCGGTGACGTCACGTTCCAGGTGATCCAGGCCGTGCTCCCGGGCGATTCCGTGGGCGACCTGCAGCATGGCGTTGGCCCGGTTCTTGAACGGATCGCACACCTTGGGGCAGATGGAGGGCAGCTGGGCGCGCAGCGCCATCCGCTGTTCCCCCTCCCAGACCTCACGGAAGGAGGTGTCGATCGCGCTCCCGTAGGACGCGCCGTTCGGCCGGGGGTGGTAGTTGCACGGGTACAGATGCCCGTCCGAGCCGATGGCGGCCATCATGTCGGTGATCGAGCAGTGGGAGAACCGGCGGGCCGACTCGCCGAGTTCGTCGAGCCGGTGGACCTCGACGAGCTGGAACGCGTCGTCGACCAGGTCGTCCCGGATGCTCGCGATGAGGCGGTTGGCATGCTCGCGCTGCGCCCCGTCGAGCAGCCGGTCGCCCGAGATGTCGCGTTTCAGCCGCAGCCGGTCGGCCCCGATCTCCCGTACCAGCTCCGCGGCCTCCCGCACCTCGTGGTAGTTCTCGGGGTAGAGGATGAACGAGACGCTGATCTCCAGTTCCGTGTCCAGCTCGTCGCGACGGGTGACCAGCTTGCGCAGGTTCTCCACCGCCCGCTCGAACTTGACGGCTCCGGAGCGGTGTCCCTTGAACTTCAGCGCGCCGTAGGTCTCGGCCTTGCCCGCGTCCAGGCTGAGGTGCAGGTAGGCGGTGTGCACCAGGACGTCGATCGCCCGGTCGTCCATCAGCACGCCGTTGGTGAACATCCCCACGCGCATGCCGTGAGCCGTCAGGTAGCGGATGGCCGGAATCAGCGCCGCACGGGCGACGAGAGGCTCGCCGATCAGCCCGGAGAAGGAGACGTTGCACACCCCGAACTCCGCAGTGTGCCGTGTACCGCCGGACTGGTACGCCGCGGTCTTGCGGTAGCCGACGAGGTCCTCGGCGAGCTTCATCATCGCCTTCGGTTCGGCCAGCACGTCCGGCAGCCGGTCCGGGGCCTCCTTCGACGCGTCCAGCATCACCAGCCGCTCGTGGTCGTCGTCCCAGACCTCGACGGGCACGTGGTCGCCGATGCACCACTGGCAGCGCAGGTTGCAGCCACTGGACGGGTGGATCAGCACCTCGTACGGGGGCAGGACCTGTCCCTCGGTGTTCGCCGCGAACAAGGCCCACTGCCGGCGCAGTACGTCGAGTTCGTTGAACCTCCCCGACAGGTCGGTGCGGAAGTGTCCGCTCAGACTCGTGGGCTGTCGTGCCATGCTCTTCACCCCTCGCGCTCGGTCACTGCCATGGGGAACACAGGGAACTACGTGCCTCGTGCCGACGGCCGCGGGGGACCGAGGTAGTCGGAGGTGTCCGCCCACGGGGCCCGGCGGAGCGGGCGGTTCACGAGTCCGCGGACCAGCAACGCCGACCCGGCGGCGGCGAACCAGGAGAAGTGGACCGCCTTCACCGCCCAGCGCAGCGTTCCACCGGCCGGCCCCCGCCGGCCGTCCCACGGGGCGAGCGGCCACAGTCCGTGGAAGAGGGTCTCCTCGAAGTACACCCGTGCCTTCGGCCAGGGATAGTCCGCCATGTGCAGGAGGTGGCTGAACAGCGTCGAACGCAGCCGGCGCACGGCGGTGCCGGGTGTTCCCCCGTGGAAGAACCGGCAGCGCGCGTCCGGCAGGACCTCCAGGGCGTGGAAGGGATCCTCGGCCGCCGGGTCGAGGAGTTCGAAGAGTACGTACGCGTCGTCCGCGCCGATCCTGGTGGGAATGCCGCCGGCCACGACGCCGGCCTCGACGAGCATGCAGCAGGCGTTCGGGTAGTTCTTGCGGGGCGCGGTGGTGAGCCCCAGCCGACGCAGCACACGGGAGGTGCTGTCCCGGGTGGCCAGCGCCACTTTGGCCGCGCCCACCGCACCGGTTCGCCCGCGCTCCTCGAACCGCTCGACCAGCCGCTCGACGCACCCCGGCTCCATCCGGACGTCGTCGTCGAGCCAGAGCCACGCCGCGGGGCGCAGGGGCGCGGCGGCCCTGAGCGCCGCGTTCGTCGTCCGCACCTTCCCCGGGCCGGGCAGCGAAAGGCCCACGTACGCCAGGCCGGGCGCCCTTTCCCGGGCCAGGTCCCCGATCCGGGCGAGCCGGCGCACGGCTTCCTCTGCCTCCTCGCCCGCCCGCCACTGCATGCCGAACCACAGGACGACCGGCAGCCGCGGGCGGGCACGACGCAGCGCCACCACCTGGTCGAGGACGTGGCCGGCGATCTCCATGTGCTCCCGCGGGCTGCAGCGGCTGACGTAGCTGGGGCAGAGCACGGCCAAGCCGTGAGGCGGCACGTCCGGCAGGGCGTCGGCCGCTCCCCGCCCGGACAGTCTCGCCCATGTGCCGTCGGCGCCGGCCCGCACCAGGGCTGTGACCGGAGGCTCGGGCTCCGGTGGTGGCGCGAATCCACGGGCCACCAGGCGCTGCGGCCAGCGCCGGAAGGGTTCACGGCCGAGCGTCACCGGCCCCGGACCCGGTCCGTGCCGGCCGCCGCGCAGCCCGCGGGTCGCGCGGTGCGGGTGCGGATGCGGGGTATCGGGATCACGAGCCGTGCAGGTCGAGTTGTGGCGCGCACCATGCTCTGCTCCCCGACGCGAGGATGGAGTCCGGTATCACGGCATTACCTGTACATGACCAGCATTTGCTCCACAGGACTCTACCCCAGAGGTTCACACCGGGGAAGACGCCAACGACCGCTGAACCAGGCCGGGTTCAGCGGGCTCGGCGAAGCTTCCACATCAGCACGGCCGGCAACCCGGTGAACGCCGCGCGCGCGGCCTCGGGCACCTGCGTCGCGGCCGACATGCTCACCCGGCATTCCTCGGTGAAGACCGGTTCGGCGCTGTCCACGACATCCAGCCGGTGCTCCGCGAACGCCTTCAGGTAGGCCGAGTGCGAGTGGTGGTGGTTGCGGACGAAGCCCACACGCCCCTCGCCGAGCGGCACGACGGCATGGCCGCCGAGCAGCACGAGAGTGGGATGGACGTCGCACAGGATCGCGTGGCCCCCGGGACGGAGCAGGCGCCCGATCTCGCCGACCGCCCGCCGCAGATCGTCCTGGTGCGCCAGGCCCAGGCAGCAGGTCACCACGTCGAACCCGCCGCTCGCGAAGGGCAGCGCCCCCATGTCCGCGACCACGAGCCCGCTGCCGGGCAGCTGCTGCCGGGCCCGCGCCAGCATCGTCGGCGACCTGTCGACGCCCACCACCTGGTGACCGAGTGACCGCAGCCGCTCCCCCTGGCGTCCCGTTCCGCATGCCACGTCGAGCGCCCGTCCCGCGGGAATCCCCGACAGGGCGCGTTCGAGGGCCCGGTCGGCCAGCACCATGACGGCGTTGGGGGAGTCGTCGTACGACGCCGACCATGTCTCGTAGCCGTCCGGTACGGGGCTCTCCTCCACGACGACGTCGCCGGACGGGGACCGCGCGGACCACCGCCGGCACAACTCGGCCGCCTCCGCGATCCGCGCGGCCGAGGCCGCCGCGTCACCGACCAGCCAGGACCGCAGCAAGGCCAGACCCTCGACCCCGAGCAGATAGTGGACGAACGGGAAGGTCTTCGGCCCTGCCGGCACTGCTGGCTCCCGGAAGTCGTGTGCGTCGGTCATGGCGACGTCGGAAGAGACGTGTGAGGTGCTCAGGGGAGGGGCTGGGTGTCTCCTGCGAAGACAATGATCTGATCGATGAGGTTCCGCCGCAGGTGGACGACATCCGTGCCTGCCAGGCGGGGGCCGTCGTCAGGTGTAGTGAAAACCCACTGGTACCGAGCCCATTCGTCCGGCATGTCCACTCCCGAGCAACGGGTCATCGTGCCGCTCCCTGCCGGATGACGCCGGATGTCCCGTACGAAGCGCTCGACTGCCTCTAGCCCCTCGCTGCGCCCCAACGGTCCCCAGAGGATCACGTCCGAGGTCAGGGCCTGGGCCAGCAGGGTGGTCACATACCTGTCGTCCGAGGCGTTGAATGCGGAGATGAACGTATCGATCGCACACTGCGCGGTCTCTTCCTGCATGCATCAGTAATACCAGCCAACTTGCGGAATGCGACCCTCAGTTACCCGGGATGCCCGTGAGGTGTCCCGCCGTCCACGCCTGACCGGCCGGGTGGGAGCCGGGGCGGGCCCCACCCGGCCACGTCCGCTCGTCACACGAAGGCGCTGTGACCGGTGACGGCCTTGCCGACGATGAGGGTGTTCATTTCGCGGGAGCCCTCGAAGGAGTAGACGGCCTCGGCGTCCGCGAAGAACTTGGCGATCTCGTAGTCGAGGACGATGCCGTTGCCGCCGAAGAGTTCACGGGCCCAGGCGACGCATTCGCGCATGCGGGTGGTGGTGAACGCCTTGGCGAGCGCCGCCTGCTCGGCGCTGCTCCGGCCGGCGGCGACCAGCTGGTTGAGGCGGACGACCATGCCGAACATCGCGGTGATGTTGCCGAGCATCTTCACCAGGAGATCCTGGACCAGCTGGAAGGAGCCGATGGGCCGGCCGAACTGCACGCGCGTGACGGCGTACCCACGGGCCAGCTCGTAGGCGCGCACCGCGATCCCCAGCGCCTGCCAGGCCACGCCGCCCCGCGTGTGCGCCAGGACGGCGGCCGTGTCGCGGAAGCTGTCGATGCGCTGCAGACGGTTCGCCTCGGGGACCCGTACCCCGTCGAGGACGATGTCGGCGTTCTGCACCGTCCGCAGCGCGATCTTGCCCTCGATCTTCGTGGCGGTGAAACCGGGGGTGCCCTTCTCCACCACGAAGCCCTTGACGTTGCCGTCGGCGACGTCGCGCGCCCAGACCACGACGAGATCGGCGAAGGTGCCGTTGCCGATCCACCGCTTGGCACCGTCGAGGACCCAGGTGTCCCCCTCGCGCCGGGCGGTGGTGCGCATGCCGCCCGCGACGTCGGAGCCGCCCTCGGGCTCGGTCAGGGCGAATGCGCCGATCTTGTTCATCGCGGCCATGTCCGGCAGCCAGCGCTCGCGCTGCTCCGGGCTTCCGCCGCCGCGGATGCTGCCCATCGCCAGGCCGGTGTGGACCCCGCAGAACACCGCCAGCGACGGGTCGACGCGGTTGAGTTCCATGGTGAGGAAGCCGGAGAAGAGCTCGCTGCGCGGGCGGCCGTCGCCGAATTCGGGATAGGTGTATCCGGCCGGCCGGAGCTTGGCCACCTTGCCGATCACCTCGAAGGGGAATTCCGCCCGGTCCCAGGCGTCCTGGGCCAGCGGCTTGATCTCGCTTTCCAAGTAATCGCGAATGCCGGCCAGTTCGGCCCGCTCGGCATCGCTGAGCAGGTCGGCGAAGCCGAAGAAATCGGGGGTGGCGTTGGCGGGCTTGGGCATCGATGACTCCTTCGTGAAAGGTTCAGCCGTGGTCGGCGTGGCGCAGCGCGGCGTTCAGGGCGAGCTGTTTGCGGTCGCGGAGCAGGGCGCGTTCCCGGTACGCCTCGGGGCCGTGTCCGTACGCGGCCTCGGTCTGGTGGACGATCGTGGCGACGGCGGCGTCGTCCAGCTCCGGGCGGCCCAGGCGCCGCCAGCCCTCGGTGAGGCCGGGGCCCAGGTGCTGCATCATGTGGCGGATGCCGCCGGGGCCGCCGCCGAGGTGGAAGCTCTCGAAGGGGCCGACGGCCGCGTAGCGGCCGCCCAGCGACGCCTTCATCACGGTGTCGAGCTCCCGGGCGTCCACCACCCCACTGACAACGAGGTGGATCGCCTCCTGGAGCACCGCGCTCTGCAGCCGGTTCGCCGCGAACCCGGGGACCTCCTTGCGCAGCCGCACGGGCGTCCTGCCCAGGGCCCGGTAGAAGGCAACGGCCGCCTCGACGACGTCCTCCGTGGTGCGCTCGCCCGGCACGATCTCCACGAGCGGCACGAGGTGCGGCGGATTGAAGGGGTGTGCGACCAGCAGCCGCGCGGCGGCCATGTCCGGCAGTCCGTCGGCGATCCGGGAGGCGACGATCCCGGAGCTGGAGGTGGCCAGCACAGCGCCGGCCGGGGCGTGCCGGGCGATGTCGGCGAACAGCTGCTGCTTGAACTGCAGGTTCTCCGGGCCGTTCTCCTGGACGAGCCGGGCTCCGGCCACGGCGTCGGCCAGGTCGTGGGTGGTGCGGATGCGGCCGCGCAGTTCGGGCGCGTCGCTGCCGGGCAGTCCGGCGGCGAGCATCGGCAGCGCGTCGTCGACGGCCGCGTCGAGGTCCTCGCGCGGATCGGTGACGGTCACCTCGATTCCGTGCGAGGCGAACAGCGCGGCCCATGCGAGGCCGATGGTGCCGGCGCCGACGACGGTGACGGTCTTCCACTCGGGGGTCATGACGCGTCCTCCTCGGTCAGGTAGTCGTGGACGGGAACGGCCTTGTCCAGCGTGAGATCCGTGACGATGTGGCAGGCCGAGACGATCTCGCGCACCGGCAGGTCCGCCAGCGGCGCCAGCACGTGCTCGAAGAGCTGCAGCCGTGCGGGGCCGGTGTAGGCCTCCTTGACCACGAGATCGGTGATCCGCGTGCGGACCAGTTCGCAGACGCGCGGGGTGCCGTCGTAGCCGGGGACGACCTTGAGCATGTACGTGGGCACGGCGATCTGCTCGCGGGCGAGCTCCGGGGCGAGCGGCCGGTGCTTGTAGCCCATCGTCGCGGTGGCCACCCGCACGCTGCCGTAGTCCAGCGTCCCGACCAGCGCGGAGTGGTCGGAGAACAGGGCCGGCGTGCCCATCGCCTTCGGATAGGCGCTCACCTCGCGGCCCGCGGCGGTGGCGGCGAAGCTGTCCAGGTACATCGCGTGCAGGTACTCGCCGCGCTCGTCCCCGAACCGCACCGGGATCGCCTGTCCGGCCTCGACGTACGGGCCGTAGGCCGTGACGTCCGTCATCTTCATCACCTCGAACCGCACCAGCGGTTCGTCGACCCGCAGCGGCTCGGGCACCACGGCCCGCAGCGCCTCGGGGTCGGTCCGGTAGACGATGCTGAGGTACTCGCGATCGGTGAAACGGGCCGCGACCGGGGCGTACGCGGGTGCCGTGACGGGGGTGTTGAGGGTCCCCAGGATGCGGGTGCGGTTCATCGTCCGCTCCACTGCGGGGCGCGCTTCTCGGTGAAGGCACGCACCCCTTCGGCGAAGTCGGCCGAGCGCAGCAGCGCTCCGGCCTCGGCGGCCTGCGCGGCGAACGCCTCCGCCTCCGGCGCGCCGTCGGCCAGCCGGACGGTCCTCTTCACCGCGGCCAGGGCCAGCGGCGCGTTGGCGGCGATCTCCTCGGCGAGCTCCAGCGCGGCCGGAAGCGCTCCGCCGTCCGGGGTGAGGCGGTTGACGACGCCCAGCTCGCGGGCGCGTCCGGCGGTGACCGTGCGGCCGGTCAGCAGCAGCTCCATCGCCAGGTGATGGGGGACGCGCCGGGGGAGCCGCACGACTCCGCCGCCACCGGCGATCAGTCCGCGCCTGACCTCGGGGAGGGCGAAGCGGGCGCCCTGGGCGGCGACCACCAGGTCGCAGGCCAGGGCCAGTTCGAATCCGCCGCCCAGGGCGTGGCCCTCGACGGCCGCGATCAGCGGCTTGGTCGTCGGGGCCTCGACGAGTCCGGCGAAGCCCTTGCCGGGGACGGTCACCTGTTCGCCGCGGGCGGCGGCCTTGAGGTCCATGCCCGCGCAGAAGGTGCCGTCCGCGCCGGTGAGGACGCCCACCCGCAGCCCGGGGTCGGACTCCAGCCGGTCGACGGCCGCGGCGATGCCCAGAGCCACCTCGGCGTTCACGGCGTTACGGGCCCGGGGCCGGTCGATGGTGACGACGAGGGTGCTGCCGACGGTCTCGGTGCGGATGGCGCTCGTCGCCGCGCCCATTGCCTTGTTCATCGCCGTATTCATCGCTGTGTTCATCGCTGTGCCCTTCCGCGGTCGAGCTCGGCGAGCACTTCCTCCGTGTGCTGACCGGGAAGCGGCGCGTGCCGGCGCACCGAGGCCGGTGAGGCGGAGAACGTCAGCGGTATACCGACCACCCGGTACGCTCCCTCGCTGGGGTGCTCGGCGACGTCCAGCAGATGCCCCTCGCGGACGTACGGGTCCTCGGCGGCCTCGTCGAGCCGCAGCACGGGGCCGACCGGGATGCTGTGCTTGGTGCAGACCTCCGTCCACTCCTCCGTGGTCAGCCGTGGCGTCACCGTCTCCATCAGCTCGGCAAGGGCCTCGCCGTCCCGCTTCGCGTCGATGAACTCGCCGTTCACTCGCGGATCGTCGGCCAGGTCGGGACGGCCCGCGGCGGCGAACAGGTCGCGGAAGTTCTGCGGGCTGTACGGGATGATCATGGCTAGGCCGTCCTTGGTCGGGCGGGCCCGGTGCCCCTTGTTCATGGACAGCGGGAATCCGGTGGGTCCCATCGGCGGCTCGAAGGTGCGGCCCTGCAGGTGCTCGACCAGGTTGAACGCCAGCAGCGTGTCCACCATGGGCACCTCCACCCGCTGCCCCCGGCCGGTGGCCCGCTGGTGGACGAGGGCGGCCAGCGCCGCGTAGACGATCGTCAGCGCGGCGACCTTGTCGGCGATGATGCTCGGCAGCACCACCGGCGCCCCCACGTCACCCGCGCGCTGCGCCAGGTCCAGCAGCCCGGAGGCGGCCTGCACCGTCTCGTCGTACGCGGCCAGCCGGGCCCGGTCGGAGTCCGGGCGGAACCCCTGGGCATGGACGTGAACGAGGCGGGGGTGGGCCGCGGCGAGGTTGTCGTAATCCATGCCGAGGCGGCGCAGGGCGTCGATGCGCATGTTGGTGATCAGGATGTCGGCGGTGCCGATCAGCTCCAGCGCCCTGGCGCGTTCGCCCTTGTCCTTGAGGTTGAGCGTCACGCTGCGCTTGTTGCGGTTGACGTTGAGGTTCAGCGGCGTCATGCCGGGCGTGCGGTGCAGCGCGCCGACGCGGACGGTGTCGTTCGGCGATTCGATCTTGATGACGTCGGCGCCCAGGTCGCCGAGGATCTGCGCGGCGTAGGGCCCCATCACGACGGTGGCCATGTCGATGACGCGGACTCCGGCGAGCGGGCCCGCGGGCGCGTCTGTTCCTGTTGCGGGCTCTGTGAATTCTACGGATTCTATAAATTCTGCGGACTCTGCGGATTCCATCACCACTCCACTACGGACAACGGGACGGGGAACGGGGGAGCCCCGCACCCTCTTCGGTGCGTTCCCGCGTCCTGAGAAAAACGCTAGTCCGGTGACGTGCGGAAACCCAAGCGATCAGTGACACCAAAACGCGAAAAACGGCGTGACCACAGCGGTCACGCCGTTTCCTGGGCGGGGCTCTCAGGAGGGCCCGGTGAACACGGACCCGGCCTCCGTCACGAGTCCGTACAGGTCGCCGTCCGGCTCGGCCCGGTCCCGGCGCCAGATCAGCCCCGTCGCGAGGGCGGGGGAGAAGTCCCGGAAAGGCAGGACGACGCTTGACCCCTTTCCGCTCTCACTGCTTTTGGTGCTGAGCAGGGTGATTCCGAATGCCGAGCCGTTCGTCACGATCTCACGGACGCTCGCATAATCCCCGATATTGAGAGTGATTTCCTTACGGATTCCCGCGGCTTTCAAACGCACCCGCAGCTGGTCGAAATACGTCGGGAGCGTCCCGGGCGCCGACGTCACATAGGTGTGCTCGGTGAGCTCGCTCAGCGACACCGAGCTCCGCGAGCCGAACTCGGCGGCAGGCAGCAGCGCGGCCAGCGGCTCGCGCAGCAGCTCCAGCACCTCGATCCCCTCGGCGTGCACCGGCAGGTGCACCAGCGCCATGGCCAGGTCGCCGCGCTGCACCGCGTTGACGAGGTTCGCGCTGTTGCCGGGCCAGCGCTTGACGTCGAACCCCTCGGTGCAGCGCTCCTCGACCCGCTCCAGTTGCTCCCGCAGCCGCGGGTGCAGGGCCGGCACCACCCCCACGTACACCGTCTGCCGCTCCGGCCCCAGGGCCCGGCGCAGCTGCCAGGGGATGTCGTCGAACCGGCCGAGGACGTCCTTCGCGACGGGCAGCAGCGCCGTGCCGGCGCTGGTCAGGGCCACGTGGTGCGAATCCCGGTCGAACAGCCGCTGGCCGAGCTCGCGCTCCAGGTCCCGTATTCGCTGGCTCAACGGCGAAGTGGCCATGTGCAGTTGCCGCGCGGCCCGGGAGAAGCTGAGGTTCTCGGCGACCGCCACGAAGTAGCGCAGATGGAAGATATCCATCGCCGTACCCTAAGGCGTGTCCGGCGGATACCGTCTCATGGCGATGCGTCACGACGATGTGCAGATCGCCTCTGCAGTCACTTTCTGGGGTGTGCCCGTCGTGTTCTCGGCGGTGATCTGCCATCCGGTGCCGTTGGGGAGTGCGCGAGAGGCGCCGATGAATGCCTGGCCGCTGGGGAAAGAACCACCACCGCTGGCTACTTGGCCGGGGTCGCAATTGGCGGTCGCAACGCCTTCATCGCCGGGCTGGACGGTGATCTGGTTGCCGAGCCGGGGCTCGTGGGCGACCGTCGAGCACAGGGCGACCGCATTGAAGTTCTGCACCGCGTCCGAGTTGTTGAACACCACGGCGTGGTACGACTGGGTCGAGGCGGAGAACCGCAGGCCGACGACGTCGGTGCCTGTCGCCTCCCAGCCTCCGCCGGTGGGTACCTGGCTGCCGGGGCACCTGAGGAAGCTGCTGACGCTCTGTTGGTGGGCGGGTACCGTGAGCGGGGCGTCGGCCAGGCGCGTGTGGGACTGAGCG
Organism: Streptomyces aureoversilis; assembly: GCF_042657885.1. Taxonomy (NCBI): domain Bacteria; kingdom Bacillati; phylum Actinomycetota; class Actinomycetes; order Kitasatosporales; family Streptomycetaceae; genus Streptomyces; species Streptomyces aureoversilis. Next base: position 216,848 of record NZ_JBHSKJ010000004.1, on the reverse strand, counting down.
GTGCAGACGACAAAGGCTGAACCTCGCCTCTCCACGCCCGATTTGTTGCTGAACTTGACTTCCCATGCATTGCCTTGAGGTGAGGAGCCGGTCAGGAAGAGCCCTTTACCGGACCTGACGCCGCCGCCTCCGCTCGGTTCACGGCCGGCTGGGCACGGCGCGATGGCCGTTCTGGCCTGGCCTGCGGGGATGACCACCTCGGCGCCTTGACTCCCGGTGTGATCCATCGGGGCTGCGGCCCTGGGTTCGGAGGCCGGTGCACTGCCGGTCCGGCCGGTGGCATCGGTCATTCCTGCGGTGAGGGTCAGGGCGGCGACCGCCGCCATCACGGGAATCCTGATCCACTTCATTTCGTCCTCCCCTGTGCCGTTACTCCTGCAAGGCAGGCATGCCCTATACGCCCGAAAGAACCCGGAAAGTCACTCGTCTGAGCTAACGGGCCTCAAGAACTCCACTCCCACGAGTGGCCACCCTGGGAAGGAAGGGAACACAGGGACCTGGGCCTTCTCAGGTGCGTCCGACGAATCGCGTCAGGGGCACAGCATGGCCAAGCGGGCCCGCCGACCTGACCGTCGGACAGGCTGGTGCTGGTGCTGACGGGCGGCGGAGGGCCGCACCCCGTGTGGGGGTGCGGCCCTCGTTGCCTGGTGCTTACGAGGTCCAGCCGCCGTACGGCACGGTGATGAGTTCCATGGCGTGGCCCGCCGGGTCCATGAAGTACACGCCGAGCCCGCCGTCGTTGTGGTTGATCGTGCCGGGCTGTTGCCGGCGCGGGTCGGCGTAGTGCTCGATGCCGCGCTGACTGATCTGCGCGTACGCCGCGTCGAACTCCTCCTCGGAGATCAAGAACGCGTAGTGCTGGGGAGCGATCCGGTCCGCGGGGATCGTGGCGAAGTCCAGCGTGACGCCGTTGCTCAGGTCGACCGCGATGAACGGGCCCCACTCGGCGGTGATTTCAAGGCCCAGCAGGCCCGCGAAGAACTCTGCGGACTCCCGGTTGTCCCGGGCGTGGACGATCGTGTGGTTCAACTCAACTGTCAAGGAATGCCTCCGAGGGCATCTCCTGACACCTCCATGCCTCACCCAGCCGGTGACCGACACGCGATGTCGCCGTGGATCATAGTCGCCGTTGTCTGTGTTGTCGAAGCGCGTCGGCGGAGGGAAGGATGCGGATCGTGGTGGCTCGGGTGTGGGCCGTAGGCTCGTGATCATGGGATTGGACATCACTGCCCTCATAGTGGACTGGGCCGAGCTGGAGAGCAGCCCCGTCCATGAGCGCAAGAGCGTACTCATCGAGGCCGCGGACCCGGACGACTACGACGGATCCCTGGAGGAGGGCTGGGCCTGGCTGCCTCCAGCCCACGAATCGTTCCCGTCCTGGTGCGCACGGTACGAGTTCGCCGGCACCCTCGGGTCCTTCAAACCGCACTTCTGGGCAGGCGAGCGGTGGGAAGCCATTCGCGAGCACGCCCCGGCTGACCTGCGCAGCGCACTGGACACCTTCCTCGCCGGGCTGATCTGGGCCCCGCCCGGCGCCGACAGCGACCCGGTCGAGGGCGCCGCCGAACCCTGGTACGGCGAACCGTTGGTCTATTGCCCGCCCCTGGACGTACCGGCCCTGGCACAGGCATGGACCACAGCAGACCCCCGGCTCGAAGCGCTGCGCGAACCGTTCAACACCTATGCAGCCACTCCCGGGCGTTGGGTTGGCAGGTTCGAGGAATTCACCACGCTGCTCCACGGATGGGCCGAGGTCGTCGCAGAAGCCCGCCACCGCGGATGGGGGCTGATCGGGCTGCCGATCTGATCCCGCTCCGCGAAGCGGGAGCCATGGCTCCGCCCCGACTTTCCAGCGGCAGAGCCGCGGTGTCGGTCATCTATCGGGGGCTGTCGGTCCGATGGCGGCGGCTTGTCGGCGGGGCCTGGGACCGTTCCGGAGACGGCCGACCGGAGCTCACCGGGCGGCCCCGATTCCGAGGAGCCACCATGCAGACGCCCGTCACGATCATCGGCGCAGGACTCGGCGGACTCACGCTGGCCCGCGTCCTGCACGTCCATGGCATCCCGGCCGCGGTCTACGAGGCGGAGTCCTCACCGTCGGCTCGCACGCAGGGCGGGATGCTCGACATCCACGACTACAACGGGCAGCTCGCCCTCCAGGCGGCCGGCCTGATGGACGAGTTCCACGCCATCGTCCTGGAGGGCCGCCAGGCGATGCGGGTCCTCGACCGGGACGGGACCGTCCTGCTCGACAAAGCCGACGACGGCACGGGCGGACGCCCCGAGGTGCAGCGCGGCGACCTGCGACAGATCCTGCTCGACTCACTCCCGGACGGCACCGTTCGGTGGGGGCACAGGGCCGGCAGCACCCGCGCCCTCGGCGGGGGCCGCCACGAAGTGACCTTCGCCGACGGCAGCACCGTCGCCACCAGCCTGCTGGTCGGCGCGGACGGCGCGTGGTCACGGGTCCGTCCGCTGCTCTCCACCGCCATACCCGAGTACGCCGGCACGTCGGTCGTCGAAACCTACCTGTTCGACGCCGACACCCGGCACCCGGCCGCGGCGAAAACGGTCGGCGGCGGGTCGATGATCGTGCCCGCGCCGGGCAAGGAGATCTTCGCCCACCGGGAGAGCGGCGACACCCTGCACATCTACGTGGGGCTGTCCAAGCCGCAGGACTGGTTCGCCGACATCGATTTCACCGATGCCGCCGCGGCCACCGCACGGATTGCGCAAGAGTTCGGCGGCTGGGCGCCGGAACTCGCCGCCCTGATCACCGACGGCGACACCGCGCCGGTCCTGCGCCCCCACTATGCTCTGCCGGCCGGGCATCGGTGGGACCGGGTGCCGGGCGTGACCCTGCTCGGCGACGCCGCCCACCTCGCGACCCCGAACGGCGAAGGCGCCAACCTGGCCATGCTCGACGGCGCCGAACTCGGCAAGGCCCTCGCCGCGCACCCCGACGACGTCGAAGCCGCCCTCACCGAATACGAGCAGGCCATGTTCCCCCGCAGCACCGAAGCCGCCGCCGAAGGCACCCACCTCATCGAGCTCCTCTTCGGCGACGACGTCCCCCACAGCCTGATCGCCGCGTTCATCGAAGAAGGGCAGACCCTGTGAGCCACCAGCCGAGGTCACTGCAGTGACTGTTTTCGCTGCTGATCGGACAGCTCCCGGGGCCGGGACCGAGGTGATGCCGCGGGCGCTGCCCGGGTCTGAGGCAGACGGGTGCCCATGGCCCGCGCCGACCACCGTAGGTGTCGGTCAGCGGTGTCGACGATCTGATGCGTGGCCTTCTCCGGCCTGTCGCATGCGGTCGAGTTCCGGGAAGGCAAGGACGTCGGCGTTCGGGAATTCCGGAACCGCGATCTCCACCGCCGGGACCGTCAGCTCGCCGCCCTCCTCCTCGGGCTCGTCGAGACGTGCGTAGCTCACCTCGCCCTTCGGTGTCGCGACCTGCCAGATCCAGGGCAGGTGCACGTCGCCGGGGAAGAGGAGGGAGGTGCCCATGGCGCGGGCGAGGAGCACGGCCAGGTCCCGCTCCGCCGGGCGGTAGGACCGCTCTGCCGCGAGACCGACGTCGAAGGCCCAGTCCAGATCTCCCCTGCGCCGTTGAAAGCCGCAGAGCACGGGGGCGTCCCACCGGCAGTCGTACGTGCCGGTCGCATCGTCGCCGTCATACAGCTCGACGTCATGGGCCGGCAGATCGAAGACCTCTGCCAGGGCTGTGCGCATCCGGGTGCGCGTGCTGTGGCCCGGCGCCAGGAAGATGTAGAAGGCCGGCGGTCCTTCGCTCACTTCTGTCTTCCCTTCCACGTTTCCTCCAGCATGAATTGTTCGGGGCAGGAGGGCTGCCGCCCCCGAAAACACCGCGTCCCCCTGCCAGTCCGTAGGCAGGGGGACGCGGTCGTTGAGGTGAATCAGGTCACGTGCTGGGTCAGCATTCTATGACGCCCTTGGCGATGCCCTTGAACGCGCCGGTGAGCATGCCGATGGCGACTCCTTCGGGGCCGGTGAGGGCGCCCATGGCACCTCCGACGACGATGCTCGTGCCGATCTTCTTGGCCATGCACTTGTCGTGCTCGTCGCTGTTCTTGGAAGCGGAGCGGCCATGAGGGAATTCGCCGCCGTCATCATCTTGGTGGTCTTCTTCGCGGCGGCTGCGGCGGGGGTGGCGGGGGTGTCGCTGCCCAGGGAGTAGGTCGGGGGCGTGATCGTGCCGGTGACGGTGTCGCCGGTGACGCCTTCGATGGTCTGGGTGACGGTGTTGCCGTTCACCGCGAGATCGACCTTGTGGGTCGTGCCGTTGGTGTCCGTGACGGTGCCGGGCTGCACCGTTGCGATCGTGCTGCCGTTGGCGTCACTGACTTGGACACCGCCCTTGTAGGCGGTCAGCTTGGCGCCTGCGGGCACGTCCCCTCGCGGCTCTCTTCACGGTTCTGTTCATGATCGATTTCTGTGGAGAGGACGTGTCGTTTCTGTGGCGATCCTGTCGCGTTCGGTGAACGTAGGGCGATGGAAGCCGGAATGATGGATTCCTGACGGAACTCGCCTCAGTGATCTAGGACACCTCGCTCGGCAGCAGAGCCGCTCACCGCGTTGCCCTTCGGCCCCGCGCCTTCGCACTCGCAGGGGGTGGGGCGGAGGATGGGTGTGGTGGGTCCCGTAGTTGACAGCCAGTCCCCAGGGGGAACACGTGATGAGCCACATCGCAGCTGCCCTGACCATCGCGGCTTCCTTCACCTGGCTGGGCATGGTGCTGGGCATTTCCTGCCTTGAGGCGCCCCTGAAGTTCCGCGCGCTCCGTGCGGCCGGCGCGACGAAAGCAGATGTCACCCGCCTGGGTGTGAGTATCGGGCGGGTGGTGTTCCGGGCACTCAACATCGCCGAGGCCGCGCTGGCCGCAGTGATCGTCGTGGTGGTCGCGATCGGCTCCTCCACCGCGTTCGTTGCCGTGTCCGCTGCGGCAGTCGCAGCTCTCCTGGTTGTGCAGCTCGCGGCCGTCCGGCCGGCACTCAACCGGCGCAGCGAACGAGTACTCGCCGGACAGAACCCTCCACGCTCGCGGGCCCACCACCTCTACCTCGGCCTCGAACTGCTGAAGGTCGCCGCACTGATCACACTCGGCATCGCGGGCTTGTGCGCCATCTGAGCCGGTCCGAAACCCGACCGCCCCGCGTTGCCGGGCTCCAAGCCGAACCCGGCACACAACGGCCCACCGGCCTTGAGGCGTAGGCCGCCGGTAGGAGCGGGGCCCAACGTCCGGTATGCGGAGGGCGGTTCAGTCATCTGCTTACCGAAATGCGAGCAGCTGCCGCCGGGGGCGCCTCTGTGACGCCGGTCACCACACATGCGCCCCTAGATTGCTAGCATCCTAAACATGGCCGCCGAGAGACAGGTAAAGCAGTTCAACGTCTACCTGCCCGTCGACCTCATCCGCGAGGTCAAACATCACGCTGTCGACACCGAGCTATCCCTCTCCGCGATTGTCGCGACAGCCCTGACCGAGTACCTCCAGCGCGTCGCAAGCGCCGGGAAGGAGAGCACGCATGACGACTGACGGCATCGAGGGGTTCCTCGTCGAGACCCGTAACTATGGTGCAACTGCTGCGTTCTGGAAGTCGCTGGGCTTCGAGAACGTCCTGGAGACCGATCACGGCTCCGGGCACTGGTCCCATCCGGCCGGCGGACCTTACGTGTTCATCGTCGAGCAGCACGAACGCGAGCTCGCCACTCACCCCGTGCTCAAGGTGGCGGACGCCGAGGCCTTCGCGCCCGACCGTGCACCGGAGTTCGCCCAGCAGTTCACGCCGACGCACTGGGGCGTCCAACAGGCACTGGTCCGGGACCCCGACGGGCGGATCGTCGCACTCGAATCCCCGCTCCGCGACAGAAGCGACAGCAACAAGAGCAACAAGAGCAACGACGGCAACGACGGCACAGAAGGGCATCGCCATGGCTGACGAACAACACCGCCCCGACCTGCACGAACCCGACCACACCGCTGTGCGCGTCGCACTGTGGCGCGCCCTTCACGTCCAGGCCGACGCCCCGCCCCACGTGCTGGAGGACGAGATCGGGCTGAAGCTCGCCGATCCCGGGCAGCACTGGCGGGAACGGGGCGACATGACCATGCCGGGCGTCAGCGGCGTTCGCGCGTCCATGGTCGCCCGCGCCCGCTTCATCGAGGACCTCGTCGCCGAACGCGCCGACGTCGGCGCGACCCAGTACGTCATCCTCGGCGCAGGCCTGGACACCTTCGCCCAGCGGCGCCCCGAACTCGGCTCCCGCCTCAGCGTTTTCGAGGTCGACCAGCCGGGCACCCAGGCGTGGAAGCGGCAGCGTCTCGACGAGCTCGGCTACGACATCCCGCCCTGGCTGACCTTCGTGCCCGTCGACTTCGAGGCAGGCGACTCGTGGTGGGAACGGCTGACGGCCGCCGGGTTCGATCCGCGGAAGCCGACGGTCGTCGCGTCGACCGGCGTCAGCATGTACCTCACACACGAAGCCAACACAGCGACGCTGCGCCAGGTCGCCGCACTCGCGCCCGGCTCCGTATTCGCCACGACGTTCCTGCTGCCGCTGGACATGCTCGACCTGGACCAGCGCCAGGTCCAGGAGTTCTCGATGCGCAACGCCGCCGCCTCCGGCACCCCGTTCATCAGCCTCTACTCACCCGGCGAAATGCAGAAAGCAGCCCTGGAAGCGGGGTTCACGAAGGCCGTGCACGTATCTCCCGACGACCTGGCCGCCCGGTACTTCGCCGACCGTCACGACGGCCTGCGCCCGCCCCGGGCCGAGCAGTTCCTCGTCGCCGAGGTGTAGCCCGTCGACGGACCGACGGACCGACGGACCGACGGACTGACGAACCGACGGACTGACGAACCGACGGGCACACCGGTGGTCGGGCGGGCTTCTTGATCTCAACTGCGGTTGAGCTTCTAGGGTCGTCGACGACGAAAGGAACTCAACTGTGACGACGTTGGTTACGGGTGCCACCGGGAACACGGGGCGGCATGTGGTGGCAGAGCTGGTCCGCCGAGGAGAGCGCGTTCGGGCACTGACGCGGAATCCGGCTGCGGCCGCGGCCGCGGGAAGGCTTCCGGCCGAGGTGGAGCTGGTGGCCGGCACGCACACGGCACCGGAGAGGCTGGACGCCGCCCTCGATGGCGTCAGCCGTCTGCACATCACGGTGACGGCGGGGCTCGCCGAGGTCGGGCCCGAGCTGGTGCGGCGGGCGGTCGGCGCGGGTGTGCGGCGCATCACCGTGCTGTGGGGTGGTGGTGTGGGGCCGGTCGAGCAGGCCGTGGCGGACTCGGGTGTGGAATGGACACGCCTGGAACCGCAAGAGTTCATGTCCAACACGTTGGCCTGGAGCGAATCGGTTCGGTCCGAGGGGATCGTGCGCGAGCCGTACGACTTTCCCAGCGCGCTCGTCCACGAGGCCGACATCGCGGCAGTGGCAGCGGTTGCGCTGCTCGAAGACGGCCATGCGGGGCGTGCCTACAACCTCACCGGGCCCGAATCGCTGACCCCGCGTGAACGGATCGCCATCCTGTCCCGGGCAATCCGGCGCGACATCGATTTCGTCCCGATCACGCACGAGCAGGCCGTCGACCGGCTGATGGCCACCGGTGTGCCCCGGGCGGACGCCGACTATGTCATCGGCTGGTACTCCGCTCCCAGCGATGCCTCCACGACCGTCGTGGACACCGTCAAGCAGGTGACCGGCCACCCGGCGCGCACGTTCGCACAGTGGGTGGCCGAGCACACGGAACACTTCCAGGCGCCCCGCGTCAAGGCCGGCTAGGCCAGGGCAGCGATCTGAACCCCCGGGCGTCACTACCCCGACTGTTCCTGAGTCGGCTCGGGGACTGCTGTTATGCCCTTACCGCTTGCGGGGCACGGTGTAGTAGCCGCGCCAGGACGAGTGTGCCTCCTGGCCGATACGGAAGGCCAGCACGGTTCCGTACTTGGCGCGTACGGCACGGACGGTCGCTGTCGCCTCCGGGGTGATGTCGCAGCGGAGGTAGAGGTATCGCGGTGGCGGACATCCAGGTGCCTCTTCCACCAGCCCGTAGGGCGCTACATCCCACGCGATCGTCAGGTCAGGGGACTGGAGTTCCGGTGGGCTCATGTTGCGCCCGTCCGGATACTTGCCGTGGTTGCGGTAGTAGTCCAGTGCGTAGCGCACCGATCCCCTCGCGTAGGGCAAGTCCTCGCCGTTCTCGTCCTGGAGCCCCCATTGCGCGAGGGAGGCTGCGCGGATCCTGGGAAGGACGTCGGTCATGTCGTCCCGGACGCCGAAGTAGGCCACCGCCTCCATGTCGCAGACGAGGGAGTGCTCGGGATCGTCCGAGCCCCACAGGGCCTGCGAGCCGGGTCTGGCACAGTCGTCCCTGAAGCGGGTGAACGCATAATCGAGGCCGGTCACGGAACCGAGGCGGCCGACCAGCGCCTGGAGCTTGTGTTCCTGCTGCGCTCTCCTGGCCCGCGCCTGGTCCGAGACCGCCAGAGAACGCAGTTTCCGGTCATCGGGCCCGTGAGAGCAGCCCGCGGTCGACACCACCAGGGCCAGCGAGAGCATTACCCCGCCTGCCCACCCACCACGCCACTGCCGCCCGCCTGTCCCGCGCCGCTCGAATCCTGCCACGGCCACCCCCCCTGAGTCCGTTCATCCTGCACCAGCTGGTAGCACCATCGAACTGTAGGACTCCAGGCATCCGCTAACCGGGTGCCCATGACGGCATGGGCTGGGAGCGATCAACGGTGGATCGGGAAATGATCTCCAGCGGGCCTCGTTGCTGCACGTCAGGTGCACTCGTGAACGCCCGGTGTGGCTTCGGCCTGGGGCTGTGGCCGCCGGTTGATCGGGGCGCCGGGCCGCGTCGATGCCGGTCTGCGGTGTCGCGCTCGCGCCGCCGCAGACCGTGAGAGCCTGTTCCTGCTGGTCAGTTGGTGCTCTTGCTGTCTTCGAAGTGCGCGTCGAGCACTGTGTCCAGTTCCGTCACCCATTGCTTGAGCAGGTTCCGGTTCGGCGCGTCGATGTGGGTGTCGTAGCTGCGGCGGCTGGTGTACACGCTGACGGTGAGTCGGCGGCCGAACCGGGGGGTGTTCGTCTCCACCGCGCCGATCTCCGACCAGTCGAACTCGGCCATCTCGTCGTCCAGCCGGAACGTGACGCCGGTGCTGTCGACGGTGATCGAACCGCGTCGGTCGGATACCTCGAAGACCGGGCCGTCGGCGACCGGTCGAGGTTCCCCTTCGGCGACAGCCACCTCCGCTTCCGATTCCACCTCGGCCTCCGTTTCCGCCTCCGTTTTCGCCTTCGGTTCTGAAGCGGCGCCGGCATCCGGTTCGGCGTCCGCCGGTACCGGCGTACGCTCCTTTGCCTCGGCAGGGCGCGGCGGGGTCAGGCCGGGGACGAACGCCGGATCGGTTCCGGCGGCGTGCACGGTCGGGTTGTTCTGGTCTCTGCGGTGCTCCACGGCGGGCAGTATGGCCGATGAAGCTGTGCAAGCGGTAGCCGGGCCGGCGGCCGCCGAAGCCCATCAGCCGCCACGACCCGTACGGAGTCGGGCGGGCAGCCCCTGCTCTTCGGAAGGAGCCTGCGCATGAGCCCGTCGTGGGATGCGGACCTGCTGGTGGTCGGTGCGGGGCCGGCCGGGGTGGCCGCTGCGGTGATGGCGTCGAGTCTGAGGATGACGTGCGTGGTCGTCGAGGCCGAGGAGGTGGGGGCGAAGCTGCGGGCGATCGGGGCTCTGGAGAACGTTCCGGGTGGCTGGTCGACGGGCGCCGCGCTGGCCGAGGCGCTCGCGGGAGACCTTGCCCGGCATCAGGAGCTGGGGCGTGTCAGCGTGCTGTCCGGCCGGGTCGTACGGGTGGCCGGCCATGACGACCGTGCCGAGGTCGCGCTCGACGACGGCCGTGTCCTGACGGCGTCGGCCGCGGTGGTCGCCACCGGGGTGACGGCGCTCGCGCCCGAGGATGCCCCCTGGGTCGAGGCGGGGGAGACCAGATGGCTGCCGCCGCTGTGGTGGGCGGCGGCCGGTGACCTGGAAGGACGCCGGGTGGTGGTGCTGGGCGCGGACCGGCCGCTGGGCACCTGGCTGCGCGCGCATCCGCGGGCGAAGGTGCATTTCGATGTGCTGTTCCCTGAGGCTGACCGGTACAAGACCGACGAGGTCGCCGGCAACCCGCGCCTCGGCCTGGACATCGTCGACCGCGTCACCATCGCACCGGTCCCGGAGGGCTTCCGGATCAGTGCCTGGCGCCCGGGCGGCGGCGTGCACAACTTCGTCGTCGACACCGTGCTGGGCAACATGGGCTCGAAGCCGGCAGCCGTGCCGGGCCTGGTCGTCGGAGCGGACGGGTACTGCCCGCCGGAGGAGCAGCACCCGCGAGTGCTGGTTGCCGGTGATCTGAAGGGGGCCCGTATGCAAAGGATCGCGGTGGCCATGGGCGACGGCTCGCGGGCGGCGCTGGAGCCGTACTACCGGGCCCAGCCCGGCCTCGGCTGACCGTCCACGCTCGGGGAGCGATTGCGGCGCAATCGCTCGGCCGGTGCATGGCCGCCGCGACCGGGTTTCGGCGGCCGCGCCGACGCCGCCTGAATCAGCGCCGAGGTCAAAGGAGCCAAAAGTCAAGCGGTCAACGCCGCCGACGGCGGCCGTCTCACGTAGCGCCCGGCCGGTCAGGCCACGTTCTCGATGAGGAATTGCTGGTCCGGTCCGTCAGCGCACCGCTTCTCGACGGCCTCTGCCTCCGGGCGCGTGTCGTCGGCGGCGATGCCGATGCACTGGGACGTGGCCTCCACGCGCAGGCGATAGCGCGACGCCGCTCCGGCAGGCTCTACGCGGAAAAGCTGATCCTTGTTGGAGCTGGTGCACGCGTCCCACGGTTCGAGCATGCCCTTCGCCGGGGCGCTGCGTCGGATCGTCAGGCAACCCCTGCCGTGTTGCGGATGGTGCCATTCGATGTAGTGCGGGGCGTCGGGGCCGTCGTGCACCGGCTTGAGGTAGGTGCGCGGCGGCTTCGCCTCCTTGCAAGGGCGCTGGGCGGCGATCGCACTGGCGTACGCCCCACTGCGGTCGCGCCCCTCCGTCAGGCACAGGTGCGGGGTCCGGGCCGGACGGATCTCCACCCAGCCCCGTACCGCCGCCGGGGTGGCCGGTATGGGTGCCTCCCCTTCGTCGTCGTCGGACAGCAGCATCCACACACCTGCCGCCAGCAGGAGGATGACGATCACGGCCACGGCGGCGGCCAACGGCTTGGACCGGAGGCGTCGTCCACTGCCCGACGCGCCCTCTATACGGGTGCGCGTTTCCAGCCAGGCCTCGATATCGCGCTCGTCCTCCACCCCGCATACGTGGAGGAACGCGACGAGCAGTTCCGGCCGGGGCAGGTACTGGCGTTGCAGTACGTCCGAGAGGGTGCTGCGGGGGAGGACCTCGCCGCGATCCTGCGCCCGCTGTTCCAGCTCCCGGTAGGTCAGGCCCGAGCGTTCCTTGAGCCGCCGCATGCGGTCCGTGAACTCGCCCGCGTCGCGTGCCCTGCGCAGATGTATGCCCGTCCCCCTCATGCCGGAATGGTTCCGGGCGTCGCCCGGGGCCGCAATCCGCGAACCGGCCAACCTGTCCGGACAAGGCCCGGACAGCAGGCCGGACACGGTTTCCGCGTCCGGGACGGACCACGGCATTGACCCTGTTTCGCCGATGCTCACAAGCTCGTCCCGGGCCACCCCGAGGGCCATCGGGGCCGAGGCTCGCCTTCCACTTGAGGCACAACTTGAGGCACAAGGAGCCATCGTGTTCAGACGCGTAGCCACCGCGGTTGCCGCCCTCTCCCTCGGCGCGGCCGGGTTCGTCCTCGCCCCCGCCGCGCAAGCCGGAACGAGCGGTGCGGAGAAGGCCTGGAAGCCGCCGAGCTGCCAGGGTCACCGGGCCAACACCGCCGTATGGGTCACCTGCAAGGGCAAGGGATCCGCCAGCCAGGTCCGCATGGCCTACTCCTGCCGGGTCCTGGGACAGGTCGTGCGGCACACCACGGCGTGGGAGTCGCTGGGGGCCCGCAGCTCCACCACGATCAGCGAGGAGTGCACCTTCGAGGCCGTGTCCGCCAAGGGCGAGTACCGCAGGCCCTGACGCCGCGGCGTACGACAGTGCCCGCCTCTCACCGGGCGGGCACTTCGGCCGTGCGCTCGAGCTCCGAGCCGGTCCACCGGAGTGCCGCGGAGGCGGCACACTTGGACACACCCGTCAGGCCCCCGGTGCCTCCGCACCCGCGCAGGTGGAGCGGGTGCGGGCCGCGTAGGAGCGGGCTGCCACGATGAGGGCGGAGCCCAAGCCGCCGAAGGCCAGGCCGCCGAACCAGACCATCCAGGTCAGGGACGCGCTGGTGTCGAACGGCGGCTTCGGCTCGAAAGGTGAGGTCACCCCGGTGGCGCTCAGCAGAGCCATGACGTTGAGGACCACCCCGTACACCGACAGGGCGCCGCCGGTCAGCCAGGCCGGGACCAGTGGCAGCAGGCGCGGGACCCGGCGCCCGTGTCCTCTGACAACGAAGTTGGATCGTTTGCCATTGAAGTTGGACCGATCAAGCCGTGCCGGTGAGCCAGGGGAGTGGGCCCTTGGCCGAGGTGGGTGACCGATGAGGTCAGCTCGTGGAGTGGTTGGTGTCCGCTGGCGTGGGAGAGGCGGACGAGGCTGCGGCTTCGTGGACGGCGAGTTCTTCTCGGGTGCCGACGAAGGCAGGCCCGCAGCCGGGAGGTGGGCGGATGCAGTGCATGTTGCGCTGGCATGGTTTGCGCCGAAGGGCGCAGGGTGGGAGGGGCCGTACGGTGGAAATTCGTTCCCGTACGAGGGAATCGGGCGTGTCGGGCGCATGACCCACGGCTGAGTACTCAGATGCTGGTTCGGCGACACCGGGCAGCCTTCAGCGCGCCTGGTGTGCTGCCGTGTTCGACCGTACTGAGGAGCCATCTGTGCAGTGCCCACCACGTCATGTCGCGTTGATCATGGATGGCAACGGCCGGTGGGCTCGCGAACGTGAGCTGGAGCGCATCGATGGCCACTCCGCAGGCGAGGAAGCCATCGTTGCAGCCGTACGTGCTGCCCGTGATTCCGGGATTTCGTGGCTGTCGTTGTTCGCGTTCTCCACGGAGAACTGGCGCCGTCCGCAGGATGAGGTCGACTTCCTCATGCTGTTCAACCAGCGAGTGATCCGCAACAACGCCAGTGACTGGAACGAGATGGGCGTGCGGATGCGCTACCTGGGCAAGGCCGACCCCCGCATCCCTGACTTCGTCCACGAGGACATCGCGTTCGCCGAGCACCTGACCCGCCACAACACCGCCATGACCCTCACGATGGCCTTCGACCACGGGGGGCGGCGCGACGTTGTACGCGCCGCCCGTTCGCTCATCGAGCACGGCGTACCGGCCGAGCAGGTCACCGAGGACGCTCTGGCAGGCCACATGCAGTACCCGGACCTGCCTGATATCGATCTCCTGGTGCGCTCCTCAGGCGAGCACCGCCTGTCCAACTTCATGCTGTGGCAGGCCGCCTACGCGGAACTGGTCTTCCTCGACGTGCTGTGGCCCGACTTCCGGGCCGAACACCTGCAGCAGGCCCTCGACGTGTACCAGCTGCGTCAGCGGCGCTTCGGCAAGGTCCCCTCTGCCGTCGCCGTAGGCACGCGCGGATGACGGCTGGTCGTCCGCGGCCGACCGCCTGGCACCGGGTGCTGGAGGCGACCGGCACCCCGCCGGGCCGCGACCGTGCCGCGTACCTGCCGGTGCGGCTCCCGCTGCCCCGCTATCTGCAATCGCACCTGATCGCCGTCTGCACCGTCACCGCCCGCACCGACGAACGCCGCGGTGCGGCCTTGGCCCTCCGCCCGGTCGGCTTCGGCATCATCGGTCCGGTCCGAGCCCTAGCAACGGCCCACCGCAGCCGGACTTTGACCGCCCTTTCAGCCCGGGTACCGGCATGAACGCGCCCGGTGAAACCTCCGACACCCGCGCCCCCGGCCCCCCGCCGGGTCCGCCAGGCCCGGGTTCGGTGTGTTGGCAGCAGATGGGCCGCTGGGCGGTCCTGAGCATCGGCGCCCGGGCTCTGGTCCTGCAGGCCGCTCATCCCGTCGTCGGCGCTGGTCTGCATGAGCATTCGAGCTTGCAGACCGACCTGTTGCCACGCCTCGTGCGCACCATCACTTCCATCCAACGCGTCGTCTACACCCCGCCCCAGGAAGCAGCGGCGGAGGCACGCCGCCTGCGCGCCCTTCATGCACGTATCCGTGGCACGGACTCGAAGGGCCGCCCCTACCACGCCCTCGAGCCGCACGCGTACGCGTGGGTCCACGCCACCCTCTTCGAAGGGGTCATCACCTACGGTGCCCTGTCCGGCAGGCGCCTGAGCCTCGCGGACCAGAAGGCCATGTATGGCGAGTGGCTCGCCGTAGGCCAGGTCCTCGGACTGGGTCGGCACGACCTGCCGGCGTCCCTGGACGGCTTCTGGGACTACTTCCGGACAACCGTCGAGGACCAACTCGAAGACAACCAGGCAGTCCGCGACCTCCTAGGCCGCGCCCTGCTCCACAGCCCGCCCCCGGGCCGGGTACCACCGGCGCTGTGGCAAGCGCTCTGGCCGCCTCTGGCCCGCCGTGCGGCCCGGCTGACCCTCACTACCCTTCCCCTCCCTTACCTGCACCGCCTGGGCGTCACCGTCACCGACCGCCAGCACCGACGCACCCGGCGCCTCTACACCTGCATCGCGGCCGCGGAACGACTCCTCCCTGAACGTCACCGCTACCTGCCCCTGGCTGCCGTGGCACGCCGTTCTTCGGTAACCATCCAGCCCTAAGCGTGCTGTCCGGACAAGTTGGTGACCCGGCCGGCTGGTGTATAGCCGTCGATGCCGGTGCGGGGCCGGTGGTAGTTGTACCAGTCCAGCCGCTGGGGAAACGCTGCCTGCCATTGGACGTCTGAGGTGCAGGGCTGGATGTAGGCCCATCCGTCGAACAGGGTGCGGTGCCAGCGTTCGGCATCGCCGTCGGTCTGGGGCCGACAGGGCCTGGTCCAGCGAGGGCTGATGCCCGTTCGCGCCAGGTGCTCTTGGTGTAGGCCCTGGCTTTGTCGGTCAGGACCCGCTCGATGTGATGCCCTGCTGGGCGAACCAGGCAGTCGCCCGTGCTGGTGGTTCCCATGACTGCGCACTCCTTGCCCGCCGCACACGGGCGGGCAGCTGTTCCACGGGGGTCAGCGATGGAGCGGGGAAGACGCGCGGGCGGGTGTGCCCGCCCCGTCGTCCATGGGGGACGGCTGACTGGGCAGCTCCGGCCGGCGAGATCGGGCCAGCAGCCGCAGACACACCAACGGGTCCTCACGGACCGGCTGGCGCGTGACGGCGGCGCCCATGGCCACGACCCTGTCCAGACGGTGATGGTAAAGGCCGAGAAGGCAGCGCGCGAGCGGCCGGTAGGGATCGGGCACCTGATCGACCATGCGCTGCGCCGCGGTGAGTGAGGCCCGTGCCAGGCCGGCTGTAGCCCCGATCAAGGCTCGCACACCAGGAGTGTCCCGGCCCGCTTCGAGATCGGCACGATTGACACCGTGACGGTCAAGGTCGGCCATGGGTAGCGTCAGGCGCCCGCTGCGCAGGTCCTCGGGGAAGTCGGTCAGGAAGTCGATCCGCTGAAATCCGTCAGCGATCAGACGACAGGAGTCCGCGAAGCTCTCATCGGCCACCAGGCGCGGCATCAGTCCCGTGCTCACCATCACCCCGGGCCACGTCAACGTCTCGATGTATCGCTGGTAGTCGGCCTCATCATCGAACCCGGGGAAGTCCAGATCGATGCGGGTGCCTGCCAGGTACGTATCCATCCAGCGGCGGGGCAGCCCGCACGCCTGCGCGGAATGCAGATAGGCCCGCAGCAGGGGATGGCTGGACGTGCCGGAGTCCAGTGCCGCCTGCACACGACCCGACCATGCCTCGAACCGCTTCAAACGGCCCGAGGCAGCGCCCCGGTCGCAGACGTCGTCGGTGAAAACGAGCAGTGCTGTCCCGGCAGCAGCGTGCGGCTGCCACTCGGGCGGCGCCAGCAGTCGCACCACCCCCCACACGGCAAGCTCCCGCCGCCGAAGATAGCGACCAGCTGCCGTGTAGTCAGCTCGTAGTTGCGGCTCCCGGACGGGAGTCATGTCCAGACAGCGTCGCCACGAGCGCAAACCGGCCCCCGACAGTGAGGTGACTCATTGTGATCAATCGACAACACAAGGTACCAGCATGTCAAGATGGACCACTAACGAACGGGCTGGGGAGGGTGACCTTGCGACCTTCGAACGGGCGGCCCAGACATCCACCGCTGCCCTTTGACGCCGAAGTGGGACTGGTTGGGAGGTAATAGCGAGCTTCTCCTTCTTGCGCCAGTAGGCGCGCTTTGCCCGGCAGGAGCCTGAGCAGGTCAGCCGGATCTGTCCGGTGGCGCCCAAGGTGAGTAGCGTTCCGCAGACGACGCAGCAGTCCGGTTGGATGCCGCGAGGGATGTCGGCGGCCGGCTGGGGAAGGCGTGGCAGGCCGCGATCGATGCGTCGGGTGGTATAGGCCCAGCGGGCGCAGCGCTTCGAGCAGTAGATCTTGGTGGTGGGTCCGGAGAGGAGGGGGGCCTCGCAGGCCCGGCAGCTCCTGGCCTGGATCTGCGGCGGGCGAGCCGCGTTCATCCGCCTGCGGTAGGCGGCTTGTCGGGTGAGCGGCTTGGGGTGCCGCTTGCGGTAGCTCTTCTGGCGGCAAGCCTGGGAGCACCGCCGCCGCATCGTGAGGTAGTCCCCGATCGGCAGGGGCCTGCCGCACTCGACGCACTGCTTCTGTTCGAGGACCTCCGGCTGATTGGGAGCTTTCTGATCGGGGTGGTGCTGCGGGGCGTCACGGTCACCATGTGTGCCTCGCGTCGGTCAGCAGCCGGGGGACTCCGCGGCGGCGTCGAGAGGGATGGCCGTCAGGCCCCTGCTTGGTGATCTTCTCGGTGCCGGTGAGGACCGCGTCGATCGCGGCTCCGCGGATCTGGTGGGAGAGCGCGCCGATCATGCCGCCGGTCCGTTGGTGCAGGAAGCGATCGAGCTTGACCAGTGTTCCGGGCGTGTGGCGGTGCAGTAGCAGCGTTTTTTCCATGGTGCTGACCAGCCCCTTCCACTCCTGGCCGTAGGGGAAGGGGTGGGTGGGGATCAGGGTGAAGCGTCCGGCGATCTGGGCTCCGTGGGTGCCGGAGAGCAGGCTGCTGTGCTCGATGTCGATGCCGGCGTAGACGAACGTGGCGGCGATGCGTTCGGAGAAGTACTTGAGGGTGTCGGCGACTTCGGCGCCGTGGCGGGTGGTCAGCGAGATGTTGTGCAGCTCGTCGACCAGGACGAGGCCCGTGCGGGCCTTGGTGCAGACCCCGACGACCGAGTCGATGATGTCGGTGATGTTGAACCGGCGGGCGGTGGCCCGGCACCGACGCGTGTCTGCGAGTTGGTGGAAAGAGCCACCACAACCTCCGTATGTACGCCGCGCTTTCAGACAAAAGGCTCTGTGACGGACGGGCCGGGGCACATCCCTCGCGCGGACCACCCCACTCCGCCGGACGGCGGACCGGCGCCACCTGGCGGGGGTTCAGGCCCCTCAGTTCAGTAGGAGTGCTGCATCCCACGCGATGCGGGGAAGTGCTGCCCGCGCGTACCCGTGCAGCGCGAGAGCGGTGCCCGAAGCCCCTTCCAGGAAGCCGGGGCGGCTGACGGGCCCACCGCTGGGCAGGTGCTGGCGGAAGCCGAAGGGCGCGGTCGCGTCGAAGGCGTTCAGGGCTTGTGCGGCCAGGTCGTCGACCGCTGGTTCGAGCCCCGCGTCCGGGCAGCTGTGCGCCATGCGGGTGGTGATCTGGAGCAGCCCCGCCCATCCGTGGCACAAGGACGCGTCGTGGACATCCCGATCGGCGCCGGGGCGTTCGAGTGCTGCGAGCAGGGCTGCAAGGCCCTGCTGTCGCCAGGAGGGTTCCCCGAGGGCATCGCCGGCGAGCCACAGGGCGCGGGCGATGCCCGGGCTGCCGTAGCACCAGGCGGTCCGGGCCGGGAGGCCGGCCGTACCGTTCGCACCGGTCGGTGTGGCGTCGCCCGGCGGCACAGCGTACGTCCAGTACGGACCCGCGCTGTCGGTCGCGGCCTGCTCCAGCTGCCAGTCCACGATGGTGCCCATCACCCGCCGCTGACCGTCCACGCGGCAGCCCTGCCGCCATGCCAGGGCGAGGAAGGCGAGAATCCCCGGTGCTCCGTGGGCCATTCCCAGATTGAGGTGGCCGTCGGGGTAGGCGTCGGCGTCCGCCCCGGGCCCGTGGCTTGCCCACCAGCCCGGTACCGGGCCCCGGCCGCTCTGGACCGGTACGACCGGTGCGACCGGTGCGCACACCGAGACCAGGGCACGAGCCGCCCGGCCCGCAGCGGCCGTGTCGCCTCGCAGCAGCAGGTACCGACCGACCCCCGACAAGCCGGTGATCACGTCGTAGACGTTCCAGGCTGTCGGCCCGGCGGCCTGGCTGTCGGCGCGCCGTTCGCGTTCGTGGTCCGACAGCAGTGCGCAGTACCTGGCGATGCGCTCGTCGAGCTGCTGCAGCAGCGTCCGATAGGCACGGGGGTCCGCGTGGGCGGCGGCTGAGGCCGTGGCCGCGAAGGCCAGGGCCGTCACGCCGTTGAACAGACCGCCGTCAGGCAGTGCGCCACGGGCCGCTGCTGCCAGGTGCCCGTGAGCCGTGCGCAGGAACACCGGGTCGTGGGCGGCCAGCTCGGCGAAGAGCAGGGCCACGCCCGGGTGGCCGTCGGACAAGGACAGCGGCTGCCACAGTTGCTCTTCCGCCCCTGAGCAGCGGGCCGCCACTTCCGCCGGGTCGGCGAGTCGGGCAGCCACGTGTGCCACCACCTCGGCCGCGCGTTCGCGCGTTGCGGAAGCGGCCCGGCGGCGCATGGCGTTCCGGGCGGTCACGCCGACGCTCCCGCGCGGTGGTCGCGGTGGCTACGGTGGCCGCGGCGGTTGCGGTGGCGCGCACGGCCGGCCAGCAGTGTGGCACGGACCAGCTCGTGGGCGGCCAGTTCGTCGGCGGGCGTGAGACCGAGCCGGTTGGCCGTCATGTGCCCGAGGCTGCGCAGGATTGTCGCGGACGAGCCCTGCTGCGGTCCTGCGCGCCGCAGGAGTCGCCCGTAGGCGCTGACGGCCGGGTGCCGTGAGGCGAGCAGGAGGCGTAGGGCGTCGCTCGCTGCACGCCCCAAGGGTCTCTCCGACCCACCCTCGTGCGGGTCTTCCTCGCCGTCCGCCGGGTCGAGGAAGGAACGTGCTCGGGCACGCTGGTGCGCGCTCGTGTGGTGGTAGCCCTGCCCGGTGGTAAGGGCGAGGGAGAGGGCGTAGCCGTCTCCCAGGACGCCGGCGAACTGCCGCGCCAGATCCATGATGCAGGCCGCGGCGAGCTCCGGCCCGGACACCTGCCACCGGCCGGCCGCCCGCGCGTGCAAGGCCTCCAGGACGGCCAGGCTGTCGGCGTGGAACACCTGCTCGGCCGGCGTCATCGCTTCGGTGCCGCCGTATCGCTCGATCTCCGGCTCATAGGCGCACAAGGTCAGGTCCTGGAGCAGGCCGAGCTCCCGCAGCGATCTCGCCCAGTCGTGCAGCGCCGGCAGCATGGTGGTGCCGAGCACCGCGGGTGGCGTGTGGAAGCGGAGACGCAGGTGCGGTGCCGGGTCCGCGTAGCGCAGGAAGAACCACCGGTCCACTGCCTCGGGCAGCATGCGGACGAAGGGCCGCAGCTGGTCGACGAGGATGTCGTCGTGCCGGTTCGCGGAGGCGTAGAGCTTGGCCGACAGCCACTCTCCGCCGGGGAGGTGGCACGGTGCCGCGACGGGACGGACGAGCGTGCGGGGCCGGTACCGGGCGGTGCGCGAGGACCGTGACGGCGATGGTGACGGTGACGGTAGCAGGGGGATGACGACCTCTGCGGCGAAGCCGGCCGACCAGCCGCTGCCGGGGTCACCGGCGACCACGGGGACTTCCTCGATCACCGTGTCGGGGTGCCTGCGCAGCTCGTCGCGGACGAGACTGCGGTGCCAGGCATCCCCGAGGTGCACGGTCAGCCGGTGGTCACCTCGGGCCAGTACGACGTGGTCGGGGACGTGCCACGTCGCCCGCCAACGGTCGAGGGACGCTTCCCAGCGGCGAGGGGAGCCGGGGGCATCGCACAGCGTCGCGTCCGGCCGCCAGCGGGCGGGGGCGAGGACAGTGCGGTGGCGTCGTACGCGCGGCAGGAACGGCAGGACCTCGAGTCCTCCCCACGACCAGGCCCAGTGCACGCGGCGTCCCTGGAAGGCCAGCTCTTGCAGGAACCGCGCCTGGTGCGGCGCGGCGCCGTGCGGGTTGAGCATGTGGGGTACCAGGACGGTCACTTCGCGTTCGAGGCGACGGGAGACCGCGTACATCCTGTGCTCGTCGGCGCCGATCAGCAGGTCGTCGGGGCGGATCGCGCCGGGGTCGGCAGGGTCGGCATGGCCCCCGGCCACCACGGTGTGAGCCAGCACCGGGGGGACGCGGCAGACGTTGGTCAGCCGCGCGTCGGACGGCGCGTACATCAGCTGCGCGGGCACTGCGCCGCTGTCTTCCCGGCCGGCCGGCAGCATGCGGCCCAGTTCTGCGGCGAACTCCGGCACCTGACCGGCGAAGCGCCCGAAGTGGGCCCCGGCTTGCGCGCTGCCTCCCGTGCCCGACAGGGCGAGGAGGAAACGGCCTGCTGTCAGGTCGGGCACGGAGGCCGCCAGCAGGCGGGCGCACATCTCGGCCGTCGGTGCCGCAGGGGGAACCGGACGGCCCCCTCCGATCGCTGCCAGCCGCTCGACCAGGGCGTCGGTCAGCACCACTTCCCGGTGCGGACCCACGCCGGCGGTCTGGACGAGCTCGCCGAGCAGCATCTCCCGCCCGGCTCCGGCTCTGTCCTCATGGTCGTCATGCCCCTCAGCAGGTGTCCGGGCGGCGAACGGCCGGTGGGCGGGTGCGTAGTGCTCCGGAGGCCCCAGCCCGCGCTCCGGGTCAAGCAGTTCGTTCAGGGGTACGAGGCGTTGCGTGCCGTACCGCTCGACGAATGCGGCGTGGTACGTCGCGCCGGCTCCCTGGGGGTGGCGAGCAGCTACGCGCCACAGCACCTCCAGTGCCCGGGCGGCCTCGCGGCCGACTTCTGCGGGCAGCGTGATGTCGGCATCAAGGAACATGTCCACCTGGACGGGGGGACGGTCGCTCGTCGGAGTGTCCTGCACCGCGTACAGCGTCGTGATCAGTGCCTCCAGCCTTCCTTCCCCGCCGCCCGGTCCGCCGAGCCGGTAGGAGGTCACGCATTCCCGTACGCGCCCCAGATCCTCGCGCTGCCGGGCGGCGGCATCGCCCACGGCCGAGAGCATCTCGTCCAGACGGGACAGCGGATCAGGTGCCAGGAGGGCGGCCGGGCGCAACTCGGACACGAGGAACTCCTGGGCCGTCAGCGCACGGATCAAGGTCAAGGCTGCGTCACGGTGCTGCTCGCCGAAGGAGCGCACCAGCGCATCCAGCAGCCCGCCGCCGGTGACCGGCGTGGCGGCGGCCCGGAGCACCTCCTCCACAGCCTTGGTCAGGCGGACCGACTTCTCGCGGAAGCCCGACGGCCCTGCGGGCGGCGGACCGGCTTCGGGGCCCGTACCGGTCGGCGTTCGTCGCCCGGATGGCAGGACCAGACGGTTTCCCCGTACGTGGCACTGGTCGTTGGCCATCAGCCGTAAGCGGCACAGGATGCTGGCGTCCTGTTCGAGGCTGCTGAGGAAGGCAGCCAGCCACGCGCCGTCCGGCTGGACGGCCCGGCGGTGGACGTCCCCGATCCGTACGTCCGCCGCGTCACCGAAACGTGCGGCACAAACGCCGCCCAGGAGCCCGAACGGCGTGGGCCGTCCGGCGGCACGTACCGCGTAGCGGGTCAGCGCCAGGGCCACGCGCCGGCGGCGAGCGGCCTCGGTGATCCGGCCGGCCACCAGGCGGTCGGCGGAGGCGGCCAGAGCGGGGCTGGAGATCCGCACGGCCTCACGCAGTCGCGCGTCACTCCACAGCCGCTCGGTCAGGGTGCGGGGCCAGTCCTCCGGCCAGTCGTCCGGCGCCTCCTGTCCGTCCTCCATGCCGGGCGCCGCCGGCGAGGCCCCCGACCAGGTCTTCGACAGGTGAACGGCGGGCATGAGGGGCAGCCGCACCATGGCCACTTCGCCGGGCACGTACAAAGGCGGCCCCGCCCCGGTCAGTTGATCTCCTGACAGTTCACATTGCCGACGCACACCGTGGCCGGCGCAACGTCACCGGGCCCGCACAGCCATGCCCAACCGCCTGCCCCCAGCACGGCGAGCGCTCCGAGCACTCCGAGCGCCTTTCCTATCGGCTTCCTCATGAGCCTTTCCCCTCCATCACCACACCAGGCGAGCCGGAGCTCAGAAGCACTTGCAGGGATTCCCGGACTGCGGACCACCGCCGCACGTCGACGCCCACGTGGGCGACTCGGTCGGCCCGCACAACGGCCTGGTGGGACACCCCTGCGACGGCCAGCGGGACATCCACACATCAAGGCCGCCATCGGGATGCAGCACCCGCAGATCGATGTCGAAGGGGTCGTCCACCACTGCCGTACCGTCCGAGACGTTTTCCCCCATTGCCCCCACCTCTCGGCAACATACGCAAAAAGGAGTTCTCATGATATCGAGATATTTACGCCATTGAGTCACCCACACGAGTGAACGTGCGACGGGTCGGGTCGGGTCCAACGGGAGGTGAACGAGGTGGGCACGCGAGCGCCAGGGCCGTCACCGTCGCGGCACTCGCCGTAGCCGCGGACTCGCAAGCCGCCGTGGCGGAGTCGGTCGCTTGGGTGCCTGGACCCCGGTCCGCCGCCCACCACCGTCAATAATCGGGATGAACCGGTACATCAAAGGATGTACCGACTGTATCGTCCCTCACGTCGATCAAGTGATCTTCACCGGTCCCTACGGTTTTTCGTATGGCATCACCGAACGGTCGGACCGGAACACAGGACATGCCGGCGTGGCGGACAGCCGCCACTCCGATCCTGTTCGCCGTGGCTCTTCCGCTGGCCGTGTTCTACGTTCTGCGGTCGCAGGGGATCAGCCAGTGGCTGGCGCTGACGCTCAGCGGGGCGGTCCCGGCGGTGCGCATGGCCGTCGAGGTCGCGACGCGGCGTCGTGTGCACAGCTTCGAGGCGTTCATGATCGGCATGTTGGCGGTGCGCATCGTGACGTCGCTGCTCACCGGCAGTCCGCGGGTCATCCTCGTCAAGGACGCCGGACTCGCAGCGGCCGCCGGGCTCTGGATCCTGGGCTCGCTTCTCGTGGCGAAGCCCTTCGCGTTCCAGGTGGGCCAGTACTGGCAGGTGCCCACCGCGGCACGGACCCGGGAAGCTGCCTGGGGCGTCTCGCCGGCGCTGCGCCGCGGACTGACCCGGCTGACGGTCCTGTGGGGCTGTGCCCAGCTGCTGGACTGCGGTGCCGGAGTGTTCGTCGCCCTGCTGCTTCCGGTGGAGGCGGTCCCGGCGCTCAACCGCGCGAAGGGACTGGCGCTGTTGTGCGCTGTCGTCCTCATCACCGTCTCCTACAGCCGCCGCTACGGGCGGCGGCATGCGCTGTCCCTCTTCGGTTCGGCACCCCTGATCACCAGAAGGGAAGGCTGATCACCATGACTCTCGACCAGACCAAGGCTGAGGCGCTGCGCGAGATGCTCGCGGAGCTGCGGCGTCTGGCCGCGCTCCCGCTCGAACGCGGCCAGACGCTGCCACCCCATGCCTATACCTCTCCCGAGCTGTACGAATGGGAGGTCGAACGGATCTTCCGGCGGGAGTGGCTGTGCGTGGCGCGGGCCGAGGAGATTCCGCAGCCGGGCAGCTATCTGCGGCTGGACGTCCTCGGCACGCCACTGGTGATCACCCGGGACGAGGAGGGCGAGCTGCATGCCCTGTCCCGGGTGTGCCGCCACCGGTTCATGGACCTCCTGCCCCCGGAGACCGTCCCCGAGCAAGGCTGCCTGAAACGGCTGACCTGCCCGTATCACACCTGGACCTACCGGCTGAACGGCCAGTACGCGGGGCAGCTCGCCGGTGCTCCACTGATGCAGCGGGTCGACTTCGACCAAGCTGGCTGCCGGCTCCCGGCGCACCGCGTCGAGGTCTGGAACGGCTTTGTCATGCTCAACCTCGACCCCGGCGCGGCACCGGCGGCACCCGAACTGCACGAGCTGGACCTGCGGCTCAGCGGCCACAACATCGCGGACTGGGTGAGTGTTCACACACAGACTTGGGAGGGCGTACCCGCGAACTGGAAGGTGGCGGTGGAGAACGGTTCGGAGAACTACCACCACATGGGTACGCACGCGGCAACCCTGGAGCCGGTGCTGCCGGGCCGGGACACAGAGGTCCACGAGTGCGACGGTCGCTGGTTCACCATGTTCACGCCGCTGTCGGACCCCGAGCGGGACGACACCGGCCCGGGGAGGCATCCGCGATCCGATCAGGGGCCGCGGCCGGGGATGCTCATCGCCGGGATCTTCCCGCAGTTCGTCCTGGCGCTCCTGCCCGACAGCGCGGTCAGCATCCGCTGGTTGCCCACCGGTCCCGCCACCCACGACACACGGATCACGGCCATGGTCCCGCCCGGAGTACCGGACACACCCGGCTTCGAAGAGCAGATGGTCGGCATACGCGCTCAGATCGCCCGGATCCAGGAAGAGGACCTGGTGGCCGCCCGGGGTGTTCAGCGCGGCCTGGCCTCCCACCCGGCTCCGTCCAACGGACGGTTCTCCCATCTGGAACGCCCGTTGTGGCAGTTCCAGCGCTACCTCGCGGAGCGCCTGCTGTGACCGCCGTACCAGGGCCGCCCGTCAGCCGGACCGTACGGACCGCCAGGCCGAGGCGTCGAGGAAATGCACGTCGTAGCGGTCCTGCTCGGACAGGAGACTGTCAAAGGAGTCCAGGCCGTGCTGGATTCGGCCCAGAGCCCGGAAGTAACCGAAACGGTCGACGCCCGGTGTCAGGACCGCCATCAGGTCGGCCGTCGAGCCGGGAGCGGCACCGAAGGCGTGCGGCATCCCGGGCGGGACGACGACCAGACCACCCTGCCCCACGGTCGTCACCTCACCGTCCAGGAAGAATTCCATCGTGCCGTCGAGTACGTAGAACAGCTCCGACGACAGCGCGTGGTAGTGCGGTCTGGCGCCGTCGGCGCCCTCACCGAGGGTGAGCCGGTTCGCTCCCAGCGCGCCGGCGGTCCCGCTGGCGTCGGCCAGCAACCGGAAGCCTCCGCCATGCGGCAGCGGTACGTGCTCGGCCTCCTCGGGCTGCACGATCAGTGCGTCCCCGGTGCCGTCCGTGTGCCGAATCATCTTCTCTGTATCCTTCCTCGAATCCCCTGAGGTCGGGTTCCATTTGAACCGGGGATGAATCTGCGAACCAGAAGCGGTTGTCGCCTGCAGAAATCACCGATCGTGAAGAATCGGGGGAGGGGAACGCATGGAGCTGCGGCAGCTGCAGTACTTCGTGGCCGTCGCCGAGGAGGGCGGCTTCGGCCGTGCCGCCGAGCGCCTCGGCATCGTCCAGTCGGCGGTGAGCCAGCAGCTCCGCCGCCTCGAGCGCGAGCTGGGGATCACCCTGTTCGAACGCTCCACCCGCCATGTGCGTCTGTCCGGGGCCGGTGAGCGGTTGCTGCCCGAAGCCCACGCCGTGCTCGCGGCCGTGCACCGCACCCGCCAGGTGGCGGCCGACATCGCCTCCGGTGACGACGGGATCCTGCGGCTGGGCAGCGTCCAGGGCCCCGGCGACCGGATCTACCGCCTGCTGAACCACCTGGCATCCACCGCCCCGCAGCTCCAAGTCCGGCTACGGCGCCTGGCCTTCGCCGACCGACTGGCCGCGGTGCGCTCCGGCGAACTTGACGCCGCGCTCGTACGGGCCCTGCCTGGGGCGGCGGGACTTGAGCTCCTGCCGGTGTGGAGCGACCCGCTCCACGTGGCTCTGCCCGCCGGGCATCCGCTGACGGCCGAGCCCGCCCTGCGCCTGGAGCAGCTGGCTGACCTGCCGTTGAGGCTCGCACCGCGGGAGAACAATCCGCCGTTCCACGATCTGATCACCGACGCCTTCCGTGCCGCCGGCGCTGAACCGCTCCTGGGGCCACCGTTCACCGACTTCCAGGCGACACTCACCGCGATCGGGACGGGCCGGCCGCCCTCCTGGACGGTCTTCTACGAGGTGACCGGGCTACCGCCATTCCCAGGCGTAGCCGTGCGCCCACTGACCGGGCCCGCCCTCACCACGTCGCTGGCCGTGCCACCGGGACCGCCCGGCCCGGCGCTGCGTCACCTGCTTCAGGCCCTTGCCCACATCGACGCCGGCCACCCCAGGTGCGCGGCGGGCGCGGCCGACCCGGATATCGCCCGGACGCAGCGCTCGGCGACCGCGGCCGGAAGCGCGGCGGCGCGTGGTCCTCGTGGCGGTCAGTCTTCTCCGACCCAGATCATGTCGAGGTGCGAGTCCTGGTGAGGGCCGGCGTGGTCGGCGGGCAGATCGCACCGGGGCCATCCGAAGGTGTCCATGCGGTCGTCGGGGCCGAGGGCGGAGCAGCGGGTCCCGGTGGTTGACGGCGTGTTGTTGATCAGGAGGTAACTCTCGCATGCCCGGGAAGGCACTTCTGGGGCGACTGCGACCGTGTTGCTTCGGCCGATGCGCGAGATTGTTCGGAACTTCCTGTCGCTCGCTCGGTCGAGAGGCCGGGCCGCTCGCGTCGCGTCCCCGGTCGGCTCCGGTGAAACCGATCCAGCCCATGCGCGATTCGCACATATGATCTCTCCACTCTGATTCTTCTTCATGTGGGGGACTCTGCTCTGTGACGGCATCTCCGCGCGCGCATCTCCGCCTTGCCGGGATTCCCGTCCACACCTCTGCACATCTCTTGCGTACCTCTTGAACTCACGACTGATCGGACCGTAGAAAACCATGTCCGGGAAGATCCTCCCGCTCGTCTTCATCATCGTCATGCTCTGCTTCTGGCTGCGGTCCAAGAGGCTCGCCAGGCGCGCGGAGAGACTCGCCTCCGAAATCGGCACGGACCTGTTGCCGCCGGAGCGCCAGAGAACGGACCGCACGTACCCGGACCCCGAGGCGGAAGCCGTGCTGGCGGCCCTCTCCCGGGGCGATTGGCAGCCCGCCGCCCAGGCGCTCACCGCCGCGGGCACCGACTGGGAACGCCGCTCCTACCTTGTCGCTGTCATCGGGAGGCGGGCGGCCGACGACGACACCTGGCTGCGGGCCTGGCAGGCCGCGCGCCCCGGCGACCCGGACGCGGCCGTGGTCCACGCGAACGCCAAGGTGTCGCTGGCCTGGCAGATCCGTGGCGGGGCCTGGGCCGAGGACACCTCCGCCGAGCAGTTCGCCGGCTTCCACCGGGTGCTGAACGAGGCCAAGGAAGACTTCGACCGGGCCGCGGCCCTGGCCCACCCCGGCGACCCGACCCCGTACCTCCTTCAGATCCCGCTGTACATGGGCCTGAGCGCCCCGCACGAGGCGCTGCACGAGCTGTGGGGCCAGGTCACGGCCCGCGCTCCGTACCACTACCAGGCCCACTGGTACGCGCTCCAGTACTGGAGCGCGAAGTGGTGCGGCTCCGCGGACCTCGCCCGCAACTTCGCCGCGCAGGCAGCGGCGACGGCTCCGCACGGCAGCCTGCTGACGATGTTCCCGCTGGTCAGCTGGTACGAACACAACGACGACGACGCCCCGGACGAGGCCTACGGCTGGCCGGAGATGATGGAGCTGACCGAGGCGGCCCTGGCGGACGTCGCCGCGGCCCGGCCGGACCACCCCAGGGTCGCGGAGGTCCGGCATCTGCTGGCCTACTGCCTGACCAAGCAGGGCCGCCACGAGGCCGCCTTGGAACAGTTCCGGCTGGTGGACGGCTACGTGGCGGCCCTTCCCTGGCGCTATTACGCCAGCCCGGCCGAGGCCTACTGCGGCGTCAGGGACGTAGCGCTCAAGGGCGTGGCGGCATCGAAGATCGTCAGCTGAGTCCTCATTGCCTGCCCCAGCGGTGCGTTGGACATCGCCAACCGGTACGGAGCGACCCCGCCGTACGTCATAGAGCTCGGCACGCTGGGCCGTCGCGCGGCCCGCAGCTCGGCGGGCATCGTGCTGGGAGCCGGGCGTGGCCTGGAGACGGTGACGGGGCGGCTGGACACGCTGATCGTCGTCGGTGGCGTGGGTTTCGAGGAGGCGTCGGCGGACGAGCCGTTGCCGGCGCAGGTCCGGCGGCTGGCGGAGCGCAGCCGGCGCGTCGCCTCCGTGTGCACCGGTACGTATGTGCTGGCCGCGGCGTGGCAGGTGGACCATCGGCGGGTCACGACGCACTGGGGGTACGGTGAGCAGCTCGCCGCCCGGCGACCGGCTGGTGCGGGACCTCGCCGGCTACCTCGCCGCGCATCTGGCCGAGGACCTGCCCCCCGGCACGCTGGCAGCCCGGGCGGGTGTGGGCACCCGGCATCTGACGCGGCTGTTCACCGAGCACCTCGGCACGACGCCGGCCCGGGCGGTGCGCGAGGCCCGCACGGAGGCGCGCCGCGCATCTGGTGCGGTCGAGCCGCCTGTCACTGGCCGCCATAGCCCGGCGCTGCGGGTTCAAGTCACCGCAGACGCTGAGGCAGGCGTTCCTGGACCACTATGGGTTGGGCGGGGACATGATTCGCAAGATGCCGGACATGCCGCGAGCACGCGACGCCTCAGGGCACAAGACTTCCCTGCCATGAGCCATATGACGACACGCAGGCACCTGCTGCGCGGGGCCGTGGGCACAGCCGCGCTCGCCACGGTCGGCGCGGCCGACTTTGGAACCGCGCAGTCCGCGCCGCCCACGCCGACAGCCCGGCCCTGGACATCGGCATCCTGCTGTACGACGGCTACATGATGAGCTCCTCCGCCTCGTGGACGGAGGCTGCGGCACTGACCCGGCGCCTGCGCACGGACTTCGTCCCCGATCAGCTGCTGCAGGCCACCGACAAGAGCATCCTGATCGCCGGCACCTGCGCCGGCGAGCCGGTCGTTGCGAAAGTCCTCACCACCGGGGAAGCGTTCTGGCGGGAGAAGTTCGGCCGCGAGGCCGCCGCCTACCTGGCCTTCGCCCGCTGCACACCGCGGGTGCGCGTACCGCGCCTGATCGCCGCCGACACCGAGGCAGG
The DNA here is from genome assembly GCF_042657885.1 of Streptomyces aureoversilis. Lineage (NCBI taxonomy): Bacteria > Bacillati > Actinomycetota > Actinomycetes > Kitasatosporales > Streptomycetaceae > Streptomyces > Streptomyces aureoversilis. The sequence continues at coordinate 187,563 of NZ_JBHSKJ010000004.1, read as the reverse complement.
AGTGCTCCTGCTGGAGCGGTTGCCGGGCCATCGCCTCAGCCCCGATCGGTACCCGCCGACCGCACTCGAGCACCAGGACGTGTGCGCAGTCGTCGACGCCCTGGGATCCCTCGCCTGCTGGACCCCCGCATCTGGGGCGTTCGCCCAAGCCTGGGACTACCGGCACCGGCTGGACCGCTACCTCGGTTACGGCCTCCTCCAAACGTTGACCACCAGGCCCTGACCCGGCTGCTGCAGGCAGCCGGACCCGCCCGTAACTTCGCCCACGGCGACCCGCTTCCCGCCAACGGCCTCCTCGACGGTCCAGACGTCGGGCTGCTGGACTGGGAATTCGCCGGCTACTACCTCCCGCACCTGGACTGGGCCCTGCTGTGGATCCTCCTTCACGCCACACCCCGCGCCCGGACCCTGAACGAGGAACGCGTCGCCGCCGGCGGCCCTGCCCACCAGGCTGCGTTCACCGTAAACCGGGCCATGCTCCTGACCCGCGAGCTACGCACCCACCGGGAACTGCCCCCCCGCGCCCTGGCAGCAGAGCCGCCTTGCCACCCTCACCCGAGACTGGAACGCACTGCGCATCCACTGGGCGCGGGCTGTCTTTCTGGCATAGTCGTCACGGAAACGCGGTCAGAACCCTTCGGTCGGCCGCTGAGTGCAGGAGTCGGCCAACCGAGCAACACGTCGGCCGAATGTACGACCTCTACCTGTCCTGGCGAAAGGTATGTCATGAAGTTTGCGGTCATCGGCGGTACCGGGCTGATCGGGGCGCAGGTCGTCGGAAAACTGAACGCCGCCGGGCACGAGGCGGTCCCGCACTCGCAGTCCACCGGAACCGACGTCATCAGTGGCCGAGGACTGGACGAGGCGGTGGAGGGGGCCGATGTCCTTGTCAATCTGACGAACTCCCCGACCTTCGACGAAGCCTCCCCGGCCTTCTTCCAGACCTCCATGGACAATCTTCTGGCCGCGGGCCGGAAGGGTGATGTCCGGCACTTCGTCATTCTCTCGATCGTCGGCGTGGACCAGGTACCCGAGCTGGACTACTACCGGGCCAAGGCGCTCCAGGAGGACATCCTCGCCGCCGGGCCGATCCCCTACTCGATCGTCCGCGCGACGCAGTTCATGGAATTCATCGACGCGATCCTGTCCTGGACCGCCGACGGTGACACCGTGCGGCTGCCGGCGACGCCGATCCAGCCGATCGCCGCCAAGGACGTGGCCGATGCCGTGGCGGAAGTCGCCGCAGGTGCCCCGCTGGGAGGCATCCGCAACGTCGCCGGACCCGAGGTCTTCGCCCTGGACGAGCTGGGCCGGCTCACCCTGTCCCACAAGTCCGACGGCCGCACCGTTGTCACCGATCCCACCGCCGGCATGTTCGCCGCCGTCAAGGGCGACGTCCTCACCGACAAGAACGCCCACCTCGCCCCCACCCGCTACGCCGACTGGCTCTCCTGAACCCCTCACACACATCGCCCCCCACAGCCGGCGGGCCCGCATGACACGCAACGGCCTGCTCAGACCTCGGCAGCGGTCATCTGTTTCTCACGCCGGGTCCAGGGCTTCCCGGCGTGCCAGGAGCCGGTATGCGTCGGTCACGCGTGCGCCGGACGGCAGGAGCCCGGTGAGCCGGTCGGCGGCCTTCGCCGTGAGGATCAGGGGGAGAGCGCCGAGGAACATCGCCTGGCGGGCCGTCTTCTGCAGCTGTGTCGGTGCGGCGGGGAACCAGGGCGCATCGGGGGCGGGGGCCGCGTTGTGCATGCGGAGGAAGGCGGAGTACAGGAGGTTGACGGGGCCGTTGAAATAGCAGCGCTCCTGGGCCACCACGGTGAATCCGAGGTCCTTCAGACGGCGCCGGAGGTTCGCCATGGGCATCAGATGCAGGTGCTGCGGCTGGAACCAGGGCATCCACCAGCGGCCCAGAATGCGGCTGAACCGGCATTCGGGGTCGGGCACTTCGATGAAGAGGTGACCGCCGGGACGGACGACCTGGGCCGCGGCCTGCAGCTCTCGCAGCGGCTGGACCGTGTGTTCCAGGTAGTGCTGCATGCTGACCACGTCGTACGCGTCGGCCAGTTCGGGGGCCAGATCCGGGAACAGGCCGCGGTGGGCGCGCTCGATCCATCCCCGCCGGGCGGCCAGTTCGACGCACTCGCCCCGGTCGAGGCCGTCGAAGACCGTGCCGGGGAACCGGTCCGCGGCGGCCGCGCAGAAGTGACCGTGCCCGGTGCCGACGTCCAGCCACGTCTTCGGCCGGACGTGAGGGGCTGCGAACGCGGCGCGCTGCTCGTACGCCTTCCGAAGGCTCGCCCAGGTCTCCCCGGCGCGCTCCTCCCAGTAGCCGTCGTAGAAGTCGCGGTAGTAGAAGTCCAGGCCGTCCTCGTTCAGCTGCGGGTTCTGGAATACGTGACCGCAGTCCAGGCACTGGTCGAGGGTGAAGGTGCCCGGCTTGCGCTGCAGGAGGTCCGTGGTGCGCAGGCGTTGCCGGAGGCGCCCGGAGTCACACCAAGGACAGGTGGTCCGGGGCGGGTGCAGGAACCGGTCCACGCCCCGGGCGAGGGCGTCACGGTAGGAGGCCCGCTGCTCAGGAGAGGGGGGTGGCGAGGAATGACGCACGTGGGAACTCCAGGGGGAGGAGGGACGGTTCGGGCATGGCCCGCGGTCACGTTCACAGAGCTCGGGCCCGTACCACCGCGGTGCGGGCGGCGAGGTGTTCGAGGTGGGTCGCCGCGGCGGCCGCGCCTCCCGCCGCGCGGAAGGATTCCCCCACGCGCCGGGCCGCGGCCCGGTACTGCGGCTCGCCGAGAACGGTGTCGAGGCCCGCGCCGATCCGGTCGGCGGTCGCGTGGCGGAACCGGACGCGCAGCCCGGCCCCCGCCCGGGCCACCTGGGAGGCGACCACGGGCTGGTCGTACCGGATGGGTGCGACCACGAGGGGCAGTCCGTGCCACAGGGCCTCGCAGACGGTGTTGTGCCCGCCGTGGCAGAGCACGGCCGAGCACCGCTCCAGCAGGGCGAGCTGCGGCACGCGCGGCAGGGCGAGGATCCCGTCGCCGGTGTCGCGAACGGCGCCGGACGGGTCGACGATCACCGCTTGGAGGGCGTCGGACCGGTCGCGTACCGCCGCGGCGCAGGCGGGCAGGAAGTGCGCCCCGGCATCGCCGCTCACCGTGCCGAGCGTGATCAGCACGGTCGGGCGCGCGTCGTCCAGGCGGTGCCAGGGGAAGCCGCCGGGGGAGGGCCGCGGGGCGATCGACGGTCCGACCAGCCGTACCTGCGGGCCGAAGTGCCGGGCCGGGCCTGCCAGTGCCTCGGTGGTGAACACCAGGACGAGCCGGTCCGAACGGCGCGGATCGGATCGGCTGCCCCGTGCCCCAGTGCGTTTCCGCAGGCTCTGGATCTGTTCGTCGGTCCACGCCCGCAGTTGTGGCGTGCCGGTGAGCGCCGTGAATTCCGCCGACGTGGTCGCCGAGGTGGCCCAGGGGATCCCCAGCTGGTCGGCCACCAGACCTCCTGCGAGGGCCTGCTGGTCGGCTACGAGCACGTCCGGCCGGAACTCCCGTACGGCTGCCCGGACCCCGGGTGCCATGGCCTCGGCGAGCGGCCCCAGGCAGTCCTCCCACAGGGATTTCAGCGCCGCCGCCCCCCGTTGCTCCCGGGGCGGGAACGACGCACCTGGATCCGGCCTTCCGGGGCCCGGCCTTCCTGGATCCGGAGCCCCCGTTCCCGGTGCTTTCGCAACGGCGGCGCCAACGGATCCCGGCACCCCCGGGGCGGCGCAGGGGAACACGGTCGCTCGCGCCCCCACCAGCGGCTCCACGGCGTGCCGCGGACCTGCCCAGGCGACCCGGTGGCCGCGCCGGACCAGTTCCGCCGCGACACCGACGGTGGGGTTGACGTGTCCCGCGAACGGGGGCACGACGAACAGGAAGCCGCTCATGGCCTGCCGCCTCTCATCCCCGGCGCCCCGCCGCCCCGGCCGCGTCCCCGTGGAGGCACGAGACGACGTAGTCGACGATGTCACCGACCGTGAGGTACATGATCTGGCTGAGGTCGAGTCCCGCGAAGTAATCCGCCAGGTTCACCCTCTCCCCGTACGCCGCGGCGAGCCGGCCGCCCAGGTCCGCGAAGTCGATGCTGACCATGTCCAGGTCCTCGTGGAGCCTGGTCTCCCTGGTGATCTCCCCGTCGTGGAAGTCGTCCACGGGCTCCCCGAGAATGGCGCCGATCATTTCGAGGACCTCCTCGAACACCACGGTCCCGTCCTCGGCACCCGTCGGGCTCGTCCGTTCGTCGTTCATGCCGTCCCTCTCTCCTGGATCCCGTTCCGGATCGCCTCGCCGACCGTTTCCCCGACCGTTTCCCCGGCCACTTCCTCGGTCGCTGCCTCCGTCACTTCCTTGGTCGCTTGCCCGGGCACCTCGTCCGTCGTGCCGGTCGTCCACGCGACGACGTAGTCCCTGGCGGTCAGGCCGGGAGGGTTGCCGATACGCCGGCACCGCACGGACCAGGCGTGTCTCCCGGCCGCCGCCACGAGCCCGTCCGGGCCGACACCGAGCACCGTGAAATCCCGGGGGCGGCCCCGCAGGCCGGTGCCCTCCGCCTTGGCCACGGCTTCCTTCGCCGCCCAGAACCGGGTGAACCACAGGGCCTCCGGTTCACCCGTCTCCGCGCATGCAGAGGCGAGCAGCCGGCGTTCAGCCGGTCCCAGGGCGAACTCGTGCAGGTCTGCGGGCCGTTCCGTGATCTCCTCGACGTCGATGCCCACGCCTCCCGGTGTGCAGGTGCTGCGGTGCCGCACCAGGGCCACAGCGGTCTCGGCGCAGTGAGCGAGCGACACATCGAGGTCGGGCAGGGTCCGGCCGTGCACTCCGGTGACGAACGGTCTGCCCTGTTCGTCGTTGCCCACCCGGATCTCGGCGGGGAAGACCGGCCCTTCGCCCTCCTCCCACAGCCGCTGCCGCACTGCGTCCTTGACCGCGATCCGGCCGAGCAGCCACTGTCCCCGGCCGCGCGGGGGCTGCCGCTCGTAGGCCTGCCGTTCGGCGCGGGCCAGATGGTTGCGCATGACCAGGTCGCGGGAGGCGCTGTCGTGCCACCACGCGTGGAGCAGGCTCCAGCCTCCGGGTTGCGGGCGGGAGAGGGTGTGACGTTCGGGGAAGCGTTCCACCTTGCGGGTCTCGGGCAGGTTGTCGAAGCGCCGGTCCTGCCAGCCGGTGAGCTCGGCCCACACCCGGCCGCCCGTGACGATCTGCGCGTCGGCCTCGAGCATGGTGTCCGTCAGCGAGACGATCCTGACGAGGCATTCCACCGGGGTGCCGGGTGCGGGGCGGGGGCCGGCGAAGCGGATGTGCCGGATGCCCACGGGGAGCACGGCGACCCGCTCGGCCCGGCTCGCCATGATCCAGTAGCCGATGAGCTGACCGACGTTGTCCAGCAGCGCCCCCGGCGTGGCAGAGGCGGAAATCACGCCGCGCACATGCTGTTCACCGATGGCCGTGATGTCGGTGACGCCCTGGAACGACGGGCCGTGGAACATCCAGCGCTCGTCGTAGATCTGGGCCGCCGTGTGCTCGGGGGTGCGTTCGGCCGCAGGGGCCGGGTGCTGTGCGCCCCGGCCGGCCTCCGGGTACTGCGGCGCGAGCTCGACGGTCGCCCGTGCACTCCGGCCGAAGGAGACGTCGAACCTGTCCGCGCCGTCCGGCGACGGGATCCCCGTGATGGGTACGTCGACGGGCTCGGAGGCGGCCACCCACTGATCGAAGCGCACATGGTGCACGGCGACCGCCCGCATGCCCGGGACGGCCCGTTCCGCCGCATCCATGAGGTGGTGGACGATGGTGGTGCCCGGGACGACAGGTCTCCTGTCGTCCAGATCGGGCCAGCCGGGGCGCTGGTGGATGAAGCAGTGGTCGAGCAGGTACGGCATCGCCTCGACGGAGACGGGCAGCACCGTCTGCCACCCGCGGCCCGGCGTGACGGCGTCGCTGGGCGCGGCGGAGTCGCCCGGCATGCCGGCGTTGCCCCACGTGCCGGCGTTGCCCGGCGTGGCAGCGTCGATCAGTGCGGCCGCGGTGGCGGCCGTCTCCCGGATGAGCGCGGCGAGCTCCGCGGCGGGAGGGAAGCGCCCGGCGGCCTTCTCCAGCGCGGTGACGCACCGGCCGACGGAATCGGCGCCGGATTCGCCGGAACCCGTTGCCGCGGTGCGGGTGAGCGCAAGGTCGCGGCGCAGTTCCGCCAGGTCCTGCCCGTTCAGGGAGACGAGTGTGCTGCCCAGGGCGAGCCGGGTCGGCGTCTGGACCGTGACACGGGACCGGTCCACCCGCCTGTGGACCGTGGCGGCACCGTGCGCGGGCGGCAGGGCGGGGTCGATGCCGGCGCCGTGGGTCCACAGGGCCAGGGCCACGCGGCGGAGCTGGGCGAGTCCGTCCCTGCGGGGCGAGTCGGCGGCCACGGCGAGGTGGTCCCTGCCCTCCAGCGTGGCGGAGACGAGTGAGGTGAGCTGTCCGGTGCCGACCTGGACGAACGCGCGGAACCCCGCGTCGTGCAGGGCATCGACGAGCGACCGGAAGCGCACCGGCTCCAGCAGGTGGCGGACGAACAGCTTCCGTACCTCCGCCGGGTCCGTGGGGTACGGGGAGGCGGTCGTCGCCGACCAGAGCGGGACATCGGGGGGCACCAGCTCCAGACGCTCCGCCTCGGCGGTGATCGGCTCCAGCCACGGGGCCAGCATGGGGGTGTGGAAGCCCGACTGGAACGGCAGGACGCGCCCGAACACCCCCTCGGCGCGCAGCGACCGGACGACCTCTTCGACCTGGGGACGGGGGCCGCAGATCATGCACTGCCCGGGTGCGTTGTCGTGGGAGAGGACGACGCGGCCGTCCCCCGGCGCCGCCAGTGCGGCCTGCGCCCGCCGGGCCGAGGTGCCCAGCACCGCGAAGGCGAGACCGGGCACGCGCAGCCGGTCGGGGTCGAAGGCGGCCAGGAGTCCGTCGACGGCCTCCCGCGCGTACATGCCGGCCATCGCCATGGCGTTCCACTCGCCGACGCTGTGGCCGGCGACGGCGTCCGGACGGATGCCCATCCGCCGCAGCGCGCCGTCGAGGAGGCGGCCGAGGGCGAACACCTCGACGGCATGGCGCCCGAGATCACCGACGGGCGCTCCCGCTCCGGATGGGCGGCCGGCGGTGGGCGGAAGGCCGAAGTACTCGGCGATCCCGTCCGCCCGGGGTGCGAACTCGGCCTCCAGGCCGGGGAAGACGAACGCGATTCTGCCCGTGGTGCCGGGGCCCAGGAGCGGGGCGGGCGCGTACCAGATGTCGTTGCGGCCGCGCCAGTGACGTTCCCTGGCCACCACGCGTGCGGCGAGCGCGCGCCGCTCGGGGGTCGGAGCCACGATGCCGAGCCGGACCGGGCCGGTGCCCAGGGGGGCCGCCGTCGCGTGGTTCTCCAGGGCGAGCAGGTCCGCGAGTTCCCGCGGGGTGTCCGCGGCCAGGGCCAGGACGCGCTCCGGCTCGCTCACGGCGGTCGTGGCCCTGCGGTTCCGCTGGTTCCGCGCACCGGTGGCGGGCGGCGGCTGTTCGAGGACGACGTGGGCGTTGATGCCGCCGAAGCCGAAGGCGTTGACGGCGGCGCGGCGTGCGGCCGGGCCGGGCCCGCCCTCCCACGGCTCCGCCGAGCCCGTGACGCGGAACCGCGTGCCGGCCAGCGCCGGATGCGGATCGTCGCAGTGCAGCGTGGGCGGCAGCACCCCGTGGTGGACCGCGAGGGCAGCCTTGACCAGCCCGGCCGCTCCGGCGGCCGGCATGGTGTGGCCGATCATCGATTTCACCGATCCGAGCACGGCGCGGTCGCCGCCCGCCGCGGGACCGAACACCTCGGCCAGGGTGGCGAGTTCGGCCGCGTCCCCGGCCGGGGTCGCGGTGCCGTGGGCTTCGAGGAGCCCGAGGCAGTGCGGTGCGCGCGGGTCGAGGCCGGCGGCTCGCCACGCCTGCCGCACAGCCCGTACCTGGCCGCCCGGGTCCGGGCTGAGGAGCCCCGAGGCGCGGCCGTCGCCGGACACCCCGGTGCCGCGGACGACCGCATAGACGCGGTCGCCGTCCCGCTGGGCGTCCGCGAGGCGCTTGAGGACCACGACGGCCGACCCCTCGCCGATCAGGAGGCCGTCGGCGTGCCGGTGGAAGGGACGGATGCGCTGGCTCGGAGAGAGGGCGCGCAGCTGGCTGAAGACGCTCCACAGGGTGATGTCGTGGCAGTGGTGGACCCCGCCGGCCAGCATCACGTCGCAGCGGCCGGTGGCGAGCTCGGCGACCGCCTGGTCGACCGCCACCAGGGACGAGGCGCAGGCGGCGTCGATCGTGTAGGCCGGGCCGCGCAGGTCGAGCCGGCTCGCCGTCCGCGACGCGACGAGGTTGGGCACGAGGCCGGCCGCCGCATCCGGGCTGTCGGCGCCCAGACGGCGGGTGAACGCGGCCCGGACGCGATCGAGCTGATCCGGTTCCAGGTCGGGCAGCAGCTCGCCGAGGGTGCGCACCAATTGGTGGGCGAACCCCACTCGCTGGGTGAGACGGGCGAGCCCGGCCCCCATGTAGTTGCCGCGGCCCAGCACCACGCCCACCCGGTCCCGGTCTGGCAGCCGCTGCTCGCCGCCCGCGTCGGCCACGGCAGCCGCCGCCACGTGCAGCGCGAGCAGCTGATCGGGCTCGGTGCCGGGCACGGCAGCGGGCATGATGCCGCACCGGGCGGTGTCCACCACGGCGAACTCGTCCACGAACCCGCCCCGCCGGCAGTAGATGCGGTCGGCCCCGCGGGCACCCGCCGGGTCGTAGTAGCCGGCGTCCCACCGCTCCGCCGGGACGTCGGTGATCGCGTCCGTGCCGGCCGTCAGGTTCCGCCAGTACGCCTCCAGATCGGGGGAGCCGGGCAGCAGCACGGCCATTCCGATCACGGCGACCGGCGGCGCCGGTGTGTGCGTCATGGTCACCGGCCCGGGGCGGTGTAGACGACGGCACCGGAGCGGATGCCGCCCCAGGCGAGTTCGCGCAGCAGGGCCCGGGCACCCTCATGGGGGTCGATGAGACCGACTCCGCGCCGGGCGTACGCGCGGCCGAGCTCCGGGGTGACCATCCCCGGGTGGGCTCCGGTGGGGGCCCACGGCCCCCAGTGGACGGTCAGGGCCCGGCCTCCGGTGCGGGCCGCCCACTGGGCGCCCAGTTCCTCCAGTGCGTCGTTGGCGGCCGCGTAGTCCGCCTGGCCCCGGTTGCCGAGCGCCGCGGCGACGCTTCCGAAGAGCACGACGAAGGCGGGAAGGGCCGGCAGTCCTTCGAGCGCGCCCAGCAGCGTGGCGGCGCCGTCCGCCTTGGTGGCGAAGACCCGCTGGAAGGACGCGGCGGACTTCTGCGCGATCAGCCCGTCCTCGATCACGCCCGCCCCGTGGACGACGCCGTCGAGACGGCCGTACTCGGCATGGATCTCCTTGACCGCCCGGCACACGGCCTCGGGTTCCCGGACGTCCACCGGCCGGTACCGCACGCGGGCGGCGACGCCCTTCAGCTCGTCCATCGTGGCGGCGATCTCGCGTCGTGCCAGGATGAGCGCGCTCTCCTCGCGGATCTGTGACGGCGTCAGGCCTCCCCGGGCCGCGAGTGCGCCGTGCAGCGCCGTCGGGTCGCCCGCTGCGGCGATGGCCGGCTCCTCGTCCGGTCCGGGCCAGGGCGTACGGCCCAGCAGCTCGACGCGGCAGCGGGCGGCGGTCGCGAGGGCGACGGCGAACCGTGCCGTGATGCCGCGGGCACCGCCGACCAGGACGACCACCGAGTCGCGGTTCAGCCCGGCGGCGGCCGTGGCGTCGGCGTCGCTCTCCTGCCCCGCAAGGGCGGCCTCCGGGCGGACGATCGGGATCTCCTGCAGCTCCAGGCCCTGCCGGCCGGCACCGGTACGGAGCACGACCGGGGCGTCCCGGTCGTCGAAAAGGATCTCCGTGGCGAGGGCGTCGGCCACGTCGGACGCGGGCAGGCCGGGGGACAGCTCCACGAGCCGGGCCACGGCCTGCGGATACTCCCGGGCCACGGTGCGGAACAGCCCGCGCAGGCCGGCCGCGTGGGCGTCGTGCGGCGCGGCGTCCCGGACGGTCAGGAGCCAGTGCGGGCCGCACTGCAGGGCGGCCCGGAGGGCAGGGTACGCACCGGGGAGAACCGGCAGGTCCGAGCCGGTCAGCGGGCCGAGGAGCACCGCGCCGTCCACAGGGCCGTCCTGCTCGGTCAGCAGATGATCGGCCGGCAGGACCACGGTCTGTGCCCCGTGCCGCTCCAGCCGGGCCGCCAGCGCCGTGGCGACGTCGCCGGCGCCGAGGAGCGCGAAGCGCCGGCCGGCGAGGCGGGGGGACGGCGCGGCGGCAGGAACACCTTCGAGCGGTACGGGCCCGAGCCGGAACCGCCGCGGGACTCCGCCGGCCACCGGCACCGGCTGCCGCGGGTGCGCGTCCGGCGGGGATGCGGCGGCGATCTTCCTGATCAGCCATGCCGCGGTGGCCTCCGCGGTACGGGCCTTGCCGAGCTCTTCCAGTTCCTCGTCGCTGAGGGCCGCCGCACCGTCGTCGGTGCCCAGGCCCGCACGCTGGGCGAACTCGCCCGCGATCTCGGCCCGTTTGATGGAGTCGATGCCGAGATCGGCGTCCAGGTCCAGGCCCGGCGCGATCATGTCGAGCGGGTAGCCGGTGCGCCTGCTGATGACCTCCGACACCAGCTTCAGCGCGTCCGCCTCGGTCAGGGCCGCGGGCGGTGCGGCGGGGGCGGGCGCCACGGCCTCCGGCGCCGGACGTACGGGAGCCTGAGCCGGACGCGCGGGAGCTTGATCCGGACGCAGGGGAGCCCGGGCCCGGAGTGTCACGGGCTCTTGCTGCCCGGCGCCGAAGTACCCGAGCAGCACATCGCGCTGGGCGGCGATCATGGCCCTGCTCGTGCGCAGGAATTCGGAGACCAGCTCGTCCTTGTCCCCTCGGGGATCACCCTCGTGGTACGGGGCCGCCACCACCGGGGCGGCGATGCGCCGAGCGGGTGCCGCCCCGCCGGGAACGGGGTCACCGTCCCGGGTGCGGACCAGGTGACCGTCGACCGTCCAGCCCGGCCGCTCCTGCGGCAGGGGCTCGGCGTCGACGGCGTCACGGCCGCGGAACATCCAGGCGGTGCGCACCGGCAGTCCGGCGACCGCGAGCTCGGCCAGGGCGTCGAGGAATCCGGGCAGCTCGCGGCCGGCCTCCCCGGGGCTTCCTGCACAGGCGACGGCCCGGTGCGGCCGGCCGCTGAGGATCGACCGGACCTGGCCGGTGAGCACGGTGCCCGGTCCGGCCTCGACGAAGATCCTGGCCCCCGCCGCGTACATGGCCTCGATCTGCTCGGCGAAGCGCACCGGCGCACCGATCTGTGCGGCCAGTTCCGCGCGCAGCACGTCCGCCGGACCGCCGTGCTCGGCGGCCGTCCGGTTGGACCAGACGGGGAACTCCGCCGCGCCCAGGGCCCGGCTCTCCAGCGCCTCGGCGAACCGGGCTTCGGCCGCCGACACGAGCGGGCTGTGGAAGGCACAGGCCACCGGAATGCGGGTCGCGGAGCGGCCTGCGGCACGCGCGGCCTCCACCGCCGCGTCGACCGCGTCCACCGGCCCGGAGACGACGGTCTGGGCCGGGCCGTTGTGGTTGGCCACGACGACCCGGCCGGACAGGCCCGCTTCCGCGAGGGCGCGTTCGACCTCGGCGGGTCCGGCGGCGACCGCCGCCATGCCGCCCGGCCCGTCCGCGTGCGCCCCGGCGGCCGCGTGGATCGCGTTCGCCCGCTCGGCGCTCAGGTGCAGCAGGGTGCGGGCGTCCATGACGCCTGCCGCGCAGAGCGCCACGAGCTCCCCGTAGCTGTGCCCGGCCGCCATGTCGGGCCGGATGCCGGCCGTTTCGAGGAGGGTGTGCGCGGCGAGGCCGGCGATGCCCAGCGCCGGTTGTGCCGCTCGGGTGTCGGTGAGGCGGGCCCGGTGTTCCGCTCGCCGCGCGTCGTCGAAGGCGGCCGGGGGGTGGAGGACGGCGGCGTGGCCCCGGCCGAGGCCGAGATGGCGCTGCAGTTCCGGGAAGGCGATGAAGAGGTCCGCGAACATGCCGGGGCGCTGACTGCCCTGGCCGGGGAAGAGGAAGGCGACCTTGCCGGGGTCCGTCCCCCTTCCCGTCCCCCTCCCCGGTTCCGCGACGTGGACGCCCGGTGCGGGGCCGCCGCCGGCTGCCGGTCCGTCGCCGGTCTCCAGGATCCGGCGCAGCTTGCCCGCGAGGTCGCCGAGATCGGCTGCGACCAGGGCGACCCGGACCGGCTCCCGGCCGGCGTCGGCCGTGCGGGACGCGGTCAGGGCCAGGTCGCGGAGGCGCCGGGGCCGTCCGGCGGCGTCGTTGGCCTCGGCCAGTTCCAGCATCTTCCCGGCGGCGCGGAGGGCGGCGGAAGGGTCGGTGCCGCGGAAGAGGAAGAGCTCGGCGGGCCAGGCGTCCAGACCGTGCCGCGGGGGCATGCCCGCCTCGTGGGCGGTGAGCACCGCATGGAAGTTGGTGCCGCCGAAGCCGAAGGCGCTGAGCCCCGCGATCCGCTCGGCGGCCGGGACCGCCCACGGCCGCGCCCGGGTGTGGAAGGCGAAGGGGCTGTCCCCCTCCCGCCAGCCGGGGCCGGGCCGCTCCAGCTGCGCGGTCGGCGGTGTGACGCCCGTGTACAGCGCCAGGGCGGTCTTGACGAGACCGGCCAGGCCCGCGGCGCATTTGGTGTGCCCGATCTGCGCCTTGACGGACCCCAGGGCACAGCTCCCCGGCCGGGCCCCGGCCGCGGTGAACACCTCGTCGAGGGCGGCCATCTCGGTACGGTCGCCGACGACGGTGCCCGTACCGTGGGCCTCGACCAGCCCGACGTCGGCGGGCGAGACGCCGGCGCTCCTGTAGGCCCGCTCCAGGGCGGCGCGCTGGCCCTGCGGAGACGGCGCGGTGAGGCTCCGTGCCCTGCCGTCGCTGGAGCTGCCCACCCCCTTGACCACGGCGTAGACGCGGTCGCCGTCCCGTTCGGCGTCGGCCAGCCGCTTGAGCACCACGCAGGCCACGCCCTCCCCGAGGACGGTCCCGTCGGCCGCGGCGTCGAACGGGCGGCACCGTCCTGTCGGCGAGAGCGCCTGCACGGAGGAGAAGAGGGCGTAGTCGGCGATGCTGTTGTGCAGGTCCGCACCCCCGCACAGGACGAGGTCGCTGCTGCCGGTGACCAGTTCCTTGCAGGCGGAGTCGAGAGCGGCGAGGGACGAGGCGCACGCCGCGTCCACGGTGTAGTTCGCCCCGCCCAGGTCGAGGCGGTGGGCGATGCGTCCGGAGACGACGTTGGCCAGGATGCCGGGGAAGGAGTCCTCGGTGGGCGTGGGCAGTTGTTCCGCCAGGTCGGGCGGGACCGTGCCGAAGTAGGAGGGCAGGACCGCGCGCAGGGTGTAGGCGTGGGACAGCTCGCCTCCGGACTCGGCGCCGAAGATCACGGAGGCGCGGGAGCGGTCGAAGGTCCTGCCGCTGCCGCTGCCGCTGCCGCTGCCGCCCTGGCCGCCGTCGCCGTACCCGGCGTCGTCCAGGGCCCGGCGCGCGGCCTCCAAGGCGAGCAGCTGCACCGGCTCGGTGCTGCCCAGGGAGGCGGGCGGAATGCCGTAGCGCAGCGGGTCGAAGGGGATGCGCGGCAGGAATCCGCCCCATTTGGAGACGGTGGCGGCGCCGTGGTGGAGGGCGGGGTCCCAGCGGTCGGCCGGCACCTCGGTGACGGCGTCGGCGCCGCTGAGCACGTTGGCCCAGAAGGCGGCCATGTCGGGTGCGCCCGGGAACATGCAGGCCATGCCGACGACGGCGATGTCCAGCGGCCGGGAGACGGCCGCCTCGGACGTCTCCCCGGGTGCGCCCTCCTCCGGTACGCGGCGCAGCTCCTCGGCCCGCCGCTCCAGGTGGTCCGCGGCCCCTTCGGTCACGGCACGGTGCAGCGCTCCGACGGTGGTGACGCCGGAGCGCAGCGCCGCGACGTCCCCGGCCATGAACAGGCCCTCGTGGAACTGCCGGTCCTCGCCCACCGGCACCAGCTCTCCGCCGGGACCGCGTTCGACACCCCTGCTGGCGAGCCGCAACCGTCCGACGTTGTGCCGCTCAAGGCTCTCCCAGCGCTGCCGTGCCGGTACACCCTGCGCCTGGAGCCGCTCCTTGAGTGCGCCGAAGTCCGCCGTGACGGGGGTCGTGAGGCACCGGGTGGCGTGGCCCGGCGCCGTCTCCAGCAGGGTCGTGCGGTGCGCCGCCAGTATCTGCCGCTGGAAGAGCGGCTGCACGGCGCCGCAGGCGACGGCCTCTTCCGTGAACAGGTAGGCCGTCCCCATCAGCAGACCCACCGCGACGCCGCGCCGGACCAGCGGGGCGGCCATGGCGGCGACCATGGCGGCGGACCGCTCGTCGTGGATGCCGCCGGCGAAGAACACCTCCATGCGGCCTTCCCGGGTACCCGCCGCTTCCTGGGCGTCCCGGCTCCCGTGCCCGGCCAGGAAGTCCGTGAGCACCGCAGTCTGCGCCTCCCACAGCGGGAAGCTGTTCCGCGGTCCCACATGGCCGCCGCACTCCGCGCCCTCGAAGACGAACCTGCGGGCCCCGGCCCGCAGGAACCGCCGCAGCAGGCCGGGCGAGGGGACGTGCAGGAACGTGGCGATCCCGGCCTCTTCGAGGGCGGCGGCCTGGGCGGGCCGTCCGCCCGCGATGACGGCATGGCTCGGGCGCACCTCCCGGATGACGTCGAGCTGGGCGCCCCGGATCTCTTCCGGGGCGAAGCCGAGCACGCCCACGCCCCAGGGCCGCCCGGCGAGGGCCGCCGCGGTGTCGCGCAACACGGTGCGCGCCCGGTCCGGCGGTGCCAGGGCGAGGGCGATGAAGGGGAGCCCGCCCTCCGCCGCCACGGCAGCGGCGAACGCGGGCCGGTCACTCACCCTGGTCATCGGGCCCTGCGCGACGGGCAGCCGGACGCCCAACGCCCGGGCCGACGCCGAACCGGGACCCAGCGCCGAGGCGGCCGTGCCGTCGTGGAAGCCGTCCTCGACCGCCTCCGTGAGGGCCCGGACGGTCCGGGCCACGGTCTGCCAGCGGTCGGCGAAGACGGAGGCCAGGAAGCCGTCCTGACCCACCGGCAGGCGCCGGGCGTGCGGATCGCGGCGCAGCAGCTCCCGGTGACCGTCGACGACGGTGGTCTCCGAACCGTCCATGGCGCGGATCTCGGCCGCCGTCCGCCCGTCGAGGCCGGACTCGGCCAGCAGGGCGAGCTGGCTGTCCAGGACGACTCCGGCCGCCCCGCCGGCGACGGCCGCCGCGGCGGTCCGCGGTCCGATGCCGCCGCAGGCCCACACGGGGATGGTCACTCCCGGCTCGCCGAGCACCTGCTGCAGGAGCACGAACGTGCCGACCGGGCCGACCCGGCCGCCGCTCTCACCGCCCCGCGCGATGAGGCCGTGCGCCCCGGCCCGCACGGCGGCCAGGGCTTCCTCGACGGTGGTGACCTCGACCAGCACCCGGTACGCGCCGGTCGTCCCGCGGACCGGCCAGTCCGCACCCACGCCGAGCACCACCGTGTGCGGTGCGGCCCCGTCCCCGGCGGGCCCCGGGGCGAGATCGGCGGGCGCGAGCCGGCACCCGGCGGCGACCCGTACGCCGTACCGCCGGCCCGCGGTCCAGCGGCGGACCTGTTCCAGCTCCTCCCCGGCCCGCCGGCCACCCGCGCCGAGGTCGAGCACGCCGAGGCCGCCGGCCCGGGTGAACGCCGCGACGAGCCTGGCGTCGGGTGCGCCGAAGGGGCTGATCCCGATGAGCACGTCGCGGAAGGACGCATCGGACACGGAGACACTCCTCTGCAAGGGGAGACCCGGCATTCCATGACAGCCCCTGTGAGGCGTCTGCGACAGAGCGCACGCAGGGTGCGCACGCGCGCATGAGGGGGCACACGTGGGTGGGCCGTGGCTCTGAGCTGTGGAGAGAGGCGCCGTGCGGCTCGGCTCTGAGCGCCTCTCGGCGAACTCCGGGAGGTCAGGCCACCGGCGGGTACTGCCCAGCTCGTACGCCTGGCGAACGCGGGGCCGGATCCGCGGGCGTTCCCCGTACCTGGGCCCATTCTCCCGCGGCCGTGCGCGGCACCGTTGACGCCGGCCTGCTGCGGCGGGCCCTGGCCGAACTCGCGGCCGTACTCCGCTGCTGCGCTGCGGGGTGGTCGTGGAGGGAGACAGCAGGGCTGAAGGGAGTGAAGGGAGTGAAGGGGGTGAAAGGGCGAAGGGGCCCTGGCGTTCCGGCTGCAGGAGGACTCCCGCCCGAAGCTCGACGTCGCCGAGGCCGCCCACGTCGCCGAGGTCGCCGAGGGCAACGGTCCGCCCGCCCCGGTCGAGCGCCGGCTGCCGGAGGCGGTGGACACCCGGCTCGCCTCCGTGGTGACCGACGACGAGGTCACCGAGCTCCTCCGCGATGGCTTTCGGATCACCTCACCGACCGGATGCTGAACCAGGGCCTGGGGATCCCTCCGGCGTGGGCCGCCCGTGTGCGTCTGTCCCGTACGCCCGGTATTGTCCCGTTGCGTGAGATCCGCCCAAGCCGCTGCGGCGTTGTCCGGCTGGGCAGCAGCCGTGGATGTCGGCAAAGGAACGGGATCACATGACCAAGCACGGCATAAAGGCGGTGGCTGTCACGACCGCCGCCCTGGTCCTGACGGCGTCCGGCTCGATACCGGGCAGCGCCGCGTCACCGCACAGCCACACAGCCGGGCGCAGTACGACCGCCCCGTCGCGGTTCGTACCCGGTCCCTGCCCGGAGCCGCCCGAGCCGATCGCCGCACTGAGCACCGCGCGGTGCGGTTTCCTGGAAGTCCCCGAGAACCGCGCCCGCCCCGGCAGCCGGACGATCCGGCTGGCCGTGGCGGTCATTCCCGCCACGTCGGCGAAGCCCGGCGAGGCCCCCGTGGTGTTCATGGCGGGCGGCCCCGGCGGCGACACGTTCGATGACATTCCCTTCCTGGTCGATTCCGGCCTGAACCGGGATCGCCCGCTGATCGTCATGGCCCAGCGCGGCAACCTCTACGATCAGCCGAACCTCGCCTGCCCGGAGCTGGACCGGTTCTACGCGCAGTACGTGGGGCTCGGCTACGACTCGCCGCAGGCGAAACGGCTCCTGCTGGATTCGGTGAAGAAGTGCCGGAACCGCCTGGCAGCCGACGGGATCGACCTGAGCGCCTACAACACCACTGAGAACGCCGCCGACTTCGCCGACCTGCGCACGGCACTGGGCATCCCCCGGTGGAACGTCTACGGCTATTCCTACGGCAGCAACCTCGCCCTCACCTACCTGCGCGAGCACCCCCAGGGGATTCGCGCGATGGCGATCGACTCGGTCACGCCTCCGCAGGTCGTATCCCTGCCGTGGACCTGGAGCAGCGCCCGGGAGGGCATCGAGAACCTCCTCAAGGCATGCGCGGCCGAGCCCCGCTGCAAGAGCCGCTACCCGGACCTCCGCCGCACCCTCACCGAGCAGGTGCGCAGGCTGGAAGCACACCCCTTGACGCTGAAGGCCCGGCCGCCGCGCGGAGGAGACCCGGTGAAGGTCGTCCTCGACGGGGGCGCACTGCTGAACCTGCTGGTCGCCAACGCCGTCAAGCCGCCCGACGTCCCGGCGGCGATCGAGGAACTCGCCCACGGACACCCCGAGCGCTTCGCGCAGGCCCGCGCGGCCGACTCGGTCCAGAACGTCGGCCAGACCGCCCACGGCCTGACGGAGTCGGTGGCGTGCAGCGAGTGGGTGCCGGACTCCACGCCGTCCGACGTGCTGAAGGCGGGCCGCCGGGCCTTCCCCCGGTGGCCGGACACGGTCCTGGCCCAGGCACCGCAGCTTCCGTTCCAGCACCAGGTGTGCCGCATCTGGGACGTACCGGACCGCACCTCCGTCCAGCGGCTGGCCACCGTCAGCGGGGTGCCGACGCTCGGCATCTCCGGGACGTTCGATATGAAGACCGGGGCGAGCTGGGCGCGGTCGGCGACCCGTACGCTGTCCCGCTCGACCTCCGTGCAGATCCCCGGAATCGGGCACTGGGTGGTCCCGCAATCGCCCTGTGCGCAGCGGGTGCTGGCCTCGTTCCTCGCCCGTCCGAACGCGCCCGACACCGATTGCGTGGCCGGTCTCACGCCGAAACCGTTCACGATCATTCCCAAGTCCAAGTGACCGGGAGAGCACATGGCACACATGGCACTCGACCACGCACCCCGCCCTCGCCGTACCGCACGCCGGTTCCACGTCATGTCGGCCGCGGTGGTGACCGGAATCCTCGTCACCGGCCTGCTCGCGGCGCCCGCGTCCGCACACGCGGAACACGGCGCCGGAACCCGGCACTTCACCGGACCGGCGATCGGCACGGTCGCCCGGACGGCGGGCGACGCCCGCTTCGAGCCGGGCCCCTGCCCGCAGACGCCGGAGCCGATCGAGGCGCTCGCACAGGCCCGCTGCGGAACGCTCACCGTGCCCGAGAACCGCGCCAGGCCCGGCGGCCGGCAGATCACCCTCGGCGTCGCCGTCGTGCCGGCGGCGACCGCCAATCCGAAACCCGACCCGATCGTGTGGCTCGCCGGCGGACCCGGCGACGACGCCGTCGGGGAGGCGAAGATGGCGGTCGACGGCGGTCTGAACCGCGACCGGGACGTGATCCTCATGTCCCAGCGGGGCACGTACTCGGCCGACCCGGTGCTCACCTGCCGCAACATCGACGAGTTCAACGCACGCGCGGTCGGCCTCGTCCACGGCGCGCCGTCCACCGAGCGCCTGCACGTCGAGGCGACGCGCACCTGCCGCGACCAACTGGTGGGCCGCGGCGCCGACCTCAGCGCCTACAACGACACCGAGAGCGCCGCCGACTACGCGGACCTGCGCGTCGCGCTGGGCATCGACCGGTGGAACGTGTTCGGCATCTCCTACGGCACCCACCTGGCGCTCATCTACATGCGCCAACACCCCCAGGGAATCCGGTCGGTCGGCATCGACGGCATCCTTCCGCCGTCCACGGCGGGGTCGGCGCTGACCTGGAGCAGCGCCCGGCAGGGCTTCGACGGCCTGTTCAAGGCCTGCGCGGAGGATCCCGCGTGCAACCGGCGCTATCCGAACCTGCCCGCCACCTTCGAACGCCTCGTCCGTGAGCTCGAAGCCCGCCCGGTCACCACCACCGTCACGGTCCCCGGTCACCCGGAGCCGGTGAAAGTCGTCCTGGACGGCGGAGCCCTGGTGAACTGGATGACCTCCGCCACCCACGTGGCGGAGGGCGTACCCCGCTCCCTCGACGAGCTGGCCCACGGCAAACCGCAGCGGATCGCCGAGCAGTGGGCGGGCGGCAAGCTCAGCCCCCAGGCCTTCGGCAGGGTGGCCCACGGACTCGCCTACGGCGTCTTCTGCAGCGAGTGGGTGCCGTACGAGAGCCGGGCCGAGGCGATCCGGGGCGGGCGGGAAGCCTTCCCCTCGTTCCCCCGCTCGGTACTGGCCCAGGCTCCGCAGCTGACCTTCCTCCGTCCGGACTGCGCCGTCTGGAACGTCCCCGCGGCGCCGCCCTCGATCCGGGACGTCACGCGGAGCGACATCCCCACCCTCGCCCTGTCGGGCGGCTTCGACTCCCAGACCGGAGCGGCCAGCGGGCCGTACGTCGCCCGCACGCTGAGCCGCGCCACCGTCGTCACGGTTCCCTACGAGCCCCATGTCGTGTTCGCCACGTCACGGTGCGCCCAGGAGATCACCGTCTCCTTCTTCGACAATCCGGACGCCCCGAAGACCGGATGCCTCGCCGGCCTCAAGCCGCCCCGGTTCGAGATCGGCCCGTCAAGCAGCTGACGTGCCGCGGATGTCCCCGCCACCGTTGGGCGAAGTGCAACGGCGGCGGGGGCACTTCATTCAGCCGATCCCGGTGGCTGTCGACGCCAACGACAGGAGCAGAGCGCCGAGCGCGCCGACGGCACCGTAGAGCCGCATCTCACGCATGGCGTCATGACGGCGGACGTATTGCGCGGTAGCGGCGGCGAACGCCAGGCCACCGGCGATGAACCATGGCCCCCACAGGCAGAGATACCAGCGGGTCAGCCCGAGCAGGTCGGGCTCGACCGAGACGGCTCCGGCCCCGACCAGCACGCCGTGGACGACGAACAGGCCGCCGTGCCAGGCGCCCGGCGCAGGGCCGGTCTTGCTGTGTTACCCGGATGATGCTTGTCGGCATGGCCTCTCCGCGGCAGAACGCCGGCGACGGGGCGTCATCGACGTGGAGGGTCGAGGATTCAAGGATCCCTCTTCTATGGGGACTGCTTGCCGACGCCCTTGCGGACGGTGGTTCGAGGGTGGGGACCGGCGACCCCGAAGGTTCGATAGCCGAAGCTTCGATACGGGACAGCCGTCAGGGCGCCCCGGCGAGGGCCGCGTCGATCATCCGGCGGGCGGTCGCGGTCAGTTCGGCCGGGTCCGGGGCCGGGCGGGAGCGGGCGAGGGCTCCGGCCAGCCTGTCGTAGAGCAGTCCGTCGATCCACGCCGCCAGGAGTTCGGCGGCCTCCTGGGGCCGGTCCGCGCCGACCGCGGCCAGGATCTCGGCGGTCCGGGCGCGCGCGGCCTGTCCCGCCCGGTGGAGCTCCGGCTCCAGGGTCGGGTTGCGGGCTGCCTCCAGGCTGAGCTCGAAGCGGGCCAGCTGGCGCTCGCGCCCCACCGTCAGCCAGTGCTGCAGGAGCCCGGCCAGGAGCGCCGCGGCCGCCTCCCGGTCCGGTGGCAGCGCGGCGGGGGCGCTCCCGCCGTCGATGTCGCCGATGTCCAGCTCCGCCAGCCGCTGGTAACAGGCGCCGATCAGAGCCGTCCTCGTACGGAAGTAGTACGAGGTACTGCCCGACGGCAGTCCCGCCGCGCCGTCGACGGCGCGGTGAGTCAGGCCGCGCAGCCCGGCGGCGGCCACGAGGCCGATCGCCGTGTCCGCGATCACCGTGCGGCGGTCCGGTGCGGACGAAGGAGTGCGAGGGGTGGACATGCCCTCACTCTACAACTGTAGAGTGAGGGACGCGTCCACTACAGATGTAGAGGACAGGCCGGGACAGGAAGGGCGTGGTGTGACATGTCGGAGATTCGGCGTCGTGCGGTCGTGGCCGGTGCGGGGATCGGCGGGCTCACGGCCGCCGTGGCCCTGTACCGCCGCGGCTGGCAGGTCACCGTCTGCGAGCGGGCGCCCGGGCCGGCCGCCGTGGGCGCCGGGATCGTCCTCGCTCCCAACGCGCTGCGCGCCTTCGACGCCATCGGCTTCGACGTCACCCGGGCCGCAGGCAGCGCCGCACCCGCCGCGCTCGGACTGCGCCGCCCCGGCGGCAGCTGGCTGAAGCGCGCCGACACCGGCGCCATGACGGCCAGGTACGGCTCCCCTCCGCTCGCCGTGCACCGCGAGGCCCTGGTCGACGCCCTGACCGCCGGGCTCCCCGAGGGCGCGATCCGCTACGGCGCCGCCGTCACCGCCGTGGACGGCGCCGAGGACCCGGCCGGACGCCCAGTGGTCCGTACGGCGTCGGGCGAGTTCACCGCCGACCTCGTGATCGCCGCCGACGGGATCCACAGTCCGCTGCGCAGACGGCACCACCCGGCCCACCCCGGCCTCCGCTACAGCGGTGAGACCGCCTGGCGCAGCGTCCTGCCCGCCGACGGCCCGGCCCCGGCGGAGGCCGCCGAGACCTGGGGCCGCGGCGAGCGCTTCGGCGTCGTCCCGCTCGCCGACGGCCGGGTCTACGTCTACGCGACCGCCGTCGCCCCCGAGGGGTACCGCCCCGCCGACCTCCGCGCCGAACTCCTGCGCCGGTACGGCACCTGGCACGACCCGATCCCGGCGCTGCTGCGGCGGCTCGACCCGGCGGCCGTGCTCCAGCACGACCTCCACGACCTGGCCGCCCCGCTTCCCCGATACCACCAGGGCCGCCTCGTCTGGCTCGGCGACGCCGCCCACGCCATGACCCCCAACCTCGGCCAGGGAGGCTGCCAGGCCGTCGAGGACGCCGTGGTCCTCGCCCACCTCCTCGACGGCACCGACGCGGCCGGCATACCGGCCGCCCTGGCGGCTTACAGCGCGGCCCGTTGCGCCCGCACCGACGCCCTCCGGGTCCGGTCCCGCCGCGCAGGCCGGATCGCCGCCCTCACCAACCCCCTGGCGGCGACCGCCCGCGACCTCGCAGTCCGCGCCACCCCGGCCCGTGCCACGCAGCGGGCGATGGACGACCTCTTCGGCGGCGTGAACGGCATGCCGGTGAGCGTTGCCGTTCGCTCGTGAGGTCCCTGCCGGAGAACCCCGGATCGCTCGCAGAACGCCCTCTCAGGCAGCACCCGGAATCGGCGGACCTGCCGCGAGGCCGGCGCCGAGGGGGCGTCGTTCAGGAACGAGCCTGAGCCCGAGCCACGGCAGCGTGCACGGTTGCATCGCACCTCAGTGGTAGAGGAGCCGGGGCGTGGGTGAAGGTCGTGTCGCGCACGCAGCGCAGCCGTTTTCGATACCCCAGTGCGAGCGTGCTCCCGGTCAGGTCGAAGGAGGCGAGCAGCCGGGCAAAGCCCGTGATCTCGTTGGTCTTGCCCGGCACCCGCAGCTGACTGATCGTCTGCCTGTCGCCGGTGATCGCGGCCGGCAGATGTGCGGACGGGAGGTGGCCGTTGCGGGAGCCGCGGGCACTCTTGCCGTCCACCGCGACTGTGGCAGCCCCGGCCGGATCGCCACCGGCCAAGTCGGCTGGCCCACCTGGGCAGACCCACTCCAGCACCCGGGCGGACAGTCGCGGCACGGGGCCGCGATACGCACCGCGAAGGCGCCGACGACCCGGGTACCCGGCCGGGCCAGGGGGGGCTGCGGGGCCGCAGCGGCCCATTGCCCGATCGCCGTGCATGAGCGGGCGCCGTCCACTACCGCGGTCGGCCGCGATCAGCACCACACTCACGCCCTGCGCCGGGACCTGCCATGCTGAGCAGGTTCGATTCGATCCTCACACCTTGGAGGTTCCGATGCGTGCAGGCGTCGTTGTCGCCGCGCAGCCCGGTGTGGAGGACCTCGCCGTGCGGGCCGAGGAGTTGGGCTTGCACAGCTTCTGGGTCAACGACACCCCCATGGTCCACGGCGACCCCTTCGTCGCCTTGAGCCTGTGCGCGAAGGCCACCAGCCGCATCAGGCTCGGCATCGGCGTGACCTCACCGGCGCTGCGCTCGGCCCCGGCCGCTGCGAGCGGGCTCGCCAGCCTCAACGCCCTGGCACCCGGTCGGATCGTCTGCGGAGTCGGCACCGGAAACACCGCCCGGCGCACCCTGGGCATGCGGCCGACCACGGCGGCCAGGCTGGAGAACTTCACCGTCGCACTGCAGGACCTGTGCGCCGGACGTTCGACCGAGTACCGCGAAGGTGACCGGGTCCGTGACATCCGGTTCCTGCACGCCGGGGCGCACGTGAACACCGACGACCCGATCGAGTTCGTCGTGGCCGCGCTGTTCGGACCGAAGGCAGCCGCCGTCGCCGGCCGCCGCGGCACCGGCCTCATCTCCTTCGGCCTGCTGGACCCCACCGCCTGGCGCGCGCTGCACGACACCCGCCGCCACGCCGCCCAGGGCACACCCCGCGACCCCGGCTCCCACACCGGCTCCCGGGCGGACTCCTACGTGGTCACCTCGCTCCACCTGCTCGACGAGGACGAGGACCCCCACGGCGACGCGGCCCGGGACGCGACGGGCCACCTCGTCCTGTCGCTGCTGGCCTTCGCCGCCGACACAGCCGCCGACACACCCGCCTTCGCCGGGCAACTCGGCCCCGAGGAAGGCGAGGCGGTGCGGCGGCTCCTCGACCGGCGCGGCACTACCGCCACCGCGCCGGACCGGCACACCAAGCTCTACCCCAACTACCTCGGACGCATCGCACCGCAGGACCGGGACCTGGTTCTGCCCTCGCTGATGAACACCTTGGCCCTGGTCGGCACCCGCGACGACCTCCTCGCCCGCATCACCACCCTGGAACAGGCCGGCGTCGACGAACTCCTCATCCAGCCGGTGATCGACCCGCCCACCGAGATGGCCCGGCTCGCGAAACTCCTCACCTGAGCCGACCCACCTGCCGCACGTCCTTGACCTGCACACCTGCAAGATCACCAAGACTTTGCCATCGCTCTCGCCCCGGTCCACTCGGCAAAGCGCCGATGGGCAGCCGCTCCCGACGGCCCGGACGAGGCCGTCGGCAACTGCTGTCACGTACGTCCCGACGTGGCCACGAACACGATCACGGCCGGCACTTCCCGGTCGCCGTGCGGACGCCGGCCGCCCCCGCGACGAACACAACGGATGAGATGACCTCTTACTTGACCTTGCGCCAATGCGAAGTTCTCAGCCCCGCCACATCACCATCGCTGTCCCTGCGATGCCCGGCCCACGCCGGTGTCCCCCCGGGGATGGCTCACTGTGGCGGCGTGGTGGCTGCGCTTGGCGAACAGGCCTTTCATGCGTCGGCCCTCCGTGAACTCTCCCCGTACCCAGTGGACCATCAGGGCATGCGCACAGCAACTTGCGGCGCCACGGCGGAGACTGAACGTCCCGTCAGGCGGGAGGACGTTTGGGAGAGCGTTGCCATCAGCCCGAGCGGCTGTCGGTGATCAGGTGGTGCATGAAGCCGGTGCAGCGGTTCCTGCGGACCTCGGTGCGGAACGAATAATCGGTTGCGTCGGCGATGGTGGTGGATGCAATGTCCGGCGTGATCACGCAGGGGCGTGCCGCCACGTCGAGATGCGATGGACGGGTACCACCGGGCTCGCCACTCGGCGATCCGGGCAACCTGCGACCGAATCGTCACGGGGGAGACGCCAACGCATGACTACGTCACCATCGTCATCTGGAGCAGAGCGGACTGACGGATCATCCGTGCAGATCGGCGCTCTCGTTCCGCTGACTCGGCCTGGCTGGGTCGAGGCAGGCCGGCACTTGCTCGCTGGACTCGAGACGGCCGTTCACGAAGTCAATGACGCCGGCGGGATCGCCGGAAGACCACTCGAGCTGGTGGTCCGAGACACCGCGGCTGATCCACAAAGGGCTGCGGCGGCCGTGGACGAACTGGCTCGCCTGGGCGTGGCCGCCTTGGCGGGGGAGTATCACAGCGTCGTCGCTCGCGCCGCTGCCGCCAGGGCCGACGCCCTCGGCCTGCCGTACCTCTGCTCGTCAGCGGTTCTCGACGCGCTCACCGAAGAGCCGACCGAATGGGTCGCGCGCCTCTGCCCGGCGCAGTCCCACGGCTGGCAGATCTACGCGGACTTCCTCCTCGCCGCGGGCCACAGCCGAATCGCCGTAGCAGCCCAGCCGAGTGTCTACTGGGCATCCGGGGCCCGCATTCTGCGGGACTGTCTGGCTCCGCGCGGCGGCACTGTCATCGAACTCGACATGGGCGCGCTCGCCCCCACGGCCGTGTGCGACGAACTCGTCGACAATCGCGCGACGGCCCTCCTCCTTCTGACCGGCCACCCGGAGCCGGCAGTGTCGATCGTGAAGTCTGTCCGCCGCGACCACCGCCTCACCGAGATCATGATCGGTGCTCCCGCCGGGCAACCGGAGTTCGCCGAATGGGCGTCCTTGCTGGGCGACGACGGCTCAGCGATCCCGTTCTTGCGCTATCTGCCCGAGCGTCTCAGCCCACTCGGTGCACGAGTCGAAACGGCCCTCCGCGAGCGGCTGGGCGAAACACCCTCCTTCGTCGCCTTCGAGGGCTACGACACGGTCGCCGTCCTAGCCGATCTGCTGCGTTCCCACGGCACGGACCGGGCGCGCATCGCCCAATCCTGGCCGCGCGTTGCTGTCGAGGGCACCCGCGGGCAGATCCGGTTCTCCCGCGCGCCGGGCATCAGTGTTTGGCAATGGGCTTGGACGCCGGTCCAAGTCGTTGACCGGGATCCGGCGGAGCCCGATCGCTTCCGGATCCTTCACGCCAGCTGAGAGAACGGCCGCAGATTCCCCTTGACCTCAACTTCAGTTCAGGTTCTAGCGTGATGTTTCGCGTACCACCAGTGGCGGCCCTGGACGGGCTGGACCACTGCAACCGGGGAGAGAGTGACCTTGTTGAACACTGCCTCAGAACGAACCGATGCCCAGTCGGCCGTGACCGTGATCGGTTTGGGTGAGATGGGCTTCGCACTCGCCGGCGCCTTCCTCGATGGCGGGCACCCGACCACAGTGTGGAACCGTACGCCGGAGCGGGCCGACCCCCTGGTCGCCAGGGGAGCTGAGCGGTCCGCGACTGTCCGCGACGCCGTTGCCACCAGTCCTCTTGTGGTCGTCAGTGTGAAGGGCAACGCGACAGCTCGCGCGGTTCTGGAATCGTCGGGCGACGCGCTTTCCGGCCGCTCCGTGCTCAACCTCACGGATGGGACGTCCGCAGAGGCCAGGGACGTGGCCGAGTGGGTCAGGGGCCAGGGCGCGCAGTATCTCCATGGGCAGATCATGACGATCGCTCCGGGCATCGGGGGAGCGGAGACGGTGGTTTTCTACGGCGGTTCCGACGCCGTGTTCAACCACTTTCATCCAACGCTCCAGCTCATCGGTGGCCGGGGAACGCTGATCTCGGCCGACCCTGGCGTGCCGGCCCTGTACGGGATGGCCGTGCACGGCACTATGTGGGGCGCGCTCAACGGGTTCCTGCACGCGTCCGCCCTGCTGTCCAGCGAGGGCATCGAGGTGAAGCGGTTCCTCGACGACGCCGGCCCGTCCGTTGCCGCACTCCTGGCGTCCTTCCCGATGATCGCCGAAGAGGTCGACCGTGGTGAGTACGCGACGCCGTACGGAGCGCTCCAGCACCACCGGCCCTCGCTCGAGGACCTGATCCGCGAGAGCGGGGACCGGAACATCGACGTCGAATTCCCCGGCTACACCCTCGGCCTCGTGAACAAGGCCGTGGAAGCCGGCCATGCCAACGACAGCTACTCGCGTCTGATCGAGCACTTCAGGAAGCAGTGAGTACGGGTGGACGACGCTGTCTGCTGAACGAATGCGCTGCTCGTCCCAGTTGACGAGACGCCCATCGAGTGCTCCAGCTTCAACGGGCGGCCCCTCTGCCCGGGCTGGAGCCAGGGGCATTCCCGTACAAGTAGTGAGACCGGCCGGCAAGCGTGTCCTGTGCCCAGGCGACCATGCGCTGCGGGGTCATCCCGCTCCACACGGGGCGTCCTCCACCTGGTCGCGCCCCATCCGCCGACCCAGCTTCACCAGCGGGTTTCCCCGCTCGCGCCTCCGGGCTTCGTAGGAGCTCATCGCCTCGGCGAGCGTCTGGGCCCGGCTCATCTCCTCCTCCAGGCACAGTGCGTCCTGAAGGGCCTTGGTCGCGCCGGCAGCCGCGTGCGGGCGCACCAGGGTGGAGGCACCCCCTGCCAACAGGACCGGCCCCCGTCGTATCCGGGGCAGTTCCAGGTCGACGACGGGCTGCACGAGCCGGCAATACTGCCACCCACCACGGTGGTACGGATCGGCTGACGCACGTGCACCTCCATTCGCCCCTCCTGCCGCGCGGTGCGAGCGAAACGGCACCGGAGTTCCTCCCCAGCCGCCCCTGCGCGCCCATCAGCATGTAGCCAGGCAGTCACGGCCGGGTTGCCGAGGCTTGCAGGGTCCGGACAGTTGCCTGTGCTCTCCAACGCCGCGACCGCTTCGACGGCTGGGACGAAGGCTGTGCTGGGGCCGGCTGCGGGCCCGGCCGTAATTCATTTGCTCTCGCTACGAGGCAAGGATGGACTGTGGTCGGGCACCACGACTCGTGGTGCCGGTATTTCGAGGAGGCAGCGGCGGCAATGGAGATTCGTTCCACGACCGATGAGGACTTCGACGTCTTCGTCGACACAGTCCATGCCACGTTCGGGCGTTTCCCGGAAACCCCGGTCGAGGGAGGCGGGCTGTGGTGGTCGGCGCTCGAGGTGGACCGTTGCCTGCTTGCTCTGGCGGCGGACGGGCGGCCCGTCGGCACCGCCGCCGCGCACTCCTTCGAGCTGACCCTGCCCGGTGGGACCTTCGTCCCGGCTGCCGGGGTGACCGCCGTCGGCGTCCTGCCCTCGCACCGGCGTCAGGGCGTGCTCAGCGCGATGATGCGGCATCAGCTCGCCGAGCTGCGGGCCCGCGGGGAGTTCCTCTCCGTGCTGCTGGCCTCCGAGGCCCCGATCTACGGCAGGTTCGGCTACGGACCGGCGACCTACACGGCGCAGCTGACGGTCCCGCGCCACAAGGCGACCCTCGCCGTTCCCCGGGCGCGCGAAGTGGCCGACGCCCCGGCGACCGGCCCGGACGCCGGTTCGGTCGAGGTAGTGCGTCGTGCCGAGTGCGCAGAGATCCTGGAAGAGGTCTACGACCGGTACCGCCGCGCCCAGCCCGGGGCGCTGTCCCGGCCGCACCGCTGGTGGGCCTTGCGCGCGGGGCAGCCCCCGATCTCACCGGCGCCGCGCTACGTCGCCGTCCACCGCGACGCCGACGGCGTCCCGGACGGATACGCCAGCTACTCGATCGGCGAGACCCAGACGCTGACGGTCGATGAGACCATCGCCACCGACGACGCCGTCTTCACGGCCCTGGCCCGCCCGAGCACCCGCTGCGCTGGCAGTTCGCGGACTTCCGCGCGGGCGAGGTGAGCGGCGACACCGACTGGCTCTGGGTACGGCTCCTCGACGTCCCCCGTGCGCTGACCGCACGCGGCTGGTTCACGGACGGCGAGCTCGTCCTCGACGTCGACGACCCCTTCCTCGGCGAGCACGGCCGCTACCTGCTCACCGTCCGGGACGGCAAGGCCGAGTGCGTCCCGACGGACCGGGAGCCCGACCTGTCCCTGGACGTGAGCGACCTGGGCTCGGTCTACCTCGGCGGCACCACCCCGAGCACACTCGTGCGTGCCGGACACATCCGCGCCCACCACCCGGGCGCCGCCACCCTCGCCGACACCCTCTTCCGCACCGAGCGCTCCCCGCACTGCCTGCACTGGTTCTGACCACCTGCCTGGTTCTGATCACGTGCTCACCGACCGCTCCCATCCCTCCGCCGACTACTCGTTCGGGCGACGGCGTCCCTTCCGCCGTTACCGGCCGCCCCCCGGCAGCGGAAGGCGGGAGAGAGGGCGGTCCGGCCGAGTGGCCGCGCTCTCCAGGAAAGCGAGGAACCGCTCCTGGTGGGTGGCCATGTCGTCCTTGGTGTAGAGCGTGGCGTTGCCGAGGAATTCGATTTTCATGCTGTCCGCCTGCGGGCCGGCGCCCGTGGGCCCGTCCCGGCCGGCCGGGGTGCGGTAGACCTTGAGGGCCAGGTCGGGGATGAGACCGGCGGGCAGTTGCCGGGGAGTGGTCGTGCAGGAACCGAAGCGGAACTCCCGCCCGAAGGCCATGACATTGACCTCGGGGCCGACGAGGGCGGCCGAGCCGTCGGGCAGGCCGAGGTCGGCGCGGAGGTACGCGGTCGGGTAGCGCTGATGCCGGATGATGCTCCGGATCTTCGTCCCGGCATCCTCCACGAGCCGGGCGAAGGTCGTCGCGGGGCCGACGGGCAGCCGGAGCGGCAGCACGTTGGCCAGCATCGCGGGCGTGGCGAGGGCGGCCCGCGAGTGCCGCGCCGCCATGGGCAGACTGGTGATGACCTCGGGATGGCCCGTGAGGCGGTGCGTGTACGCCGCGGTGGCCGCGACGATCGTCGCGGACCAGCGGCCGACGCCCGCACCGACCGTGCCGAGCAGCGTGCTGAGCTGTTCGGGAGAGAGCAGTGCGGTGCGGCCCACGGTGCGGCCGGAGGACGCGGCGCGCCCGGTCAGCGGGGTGCCCTGGGGCGGTGCTGCGAACTCGTTCCGCCAGAACGCGGCGTCCGCGGCGCGCTCCGGCGAGGAGAGGTAGGCGGCTGTCTCGTCGAGCAGCCCGACCAGTGGGGCGGCGGCGGACGGCGCCGGGTCGCGTCCGCTCTCGTAGGCGGTGTACAGCTCGGCGAGGCGCCGGCAGTGGAGGTACTGGCCGAAGCCGTCCAGGGCGATGTGGTGGTACCGGAAGTAGAGGAGGCTGCGCCGGGGGCCGAGGACGAACAGGACGTGCGTGCAAGGGGCCTCGGCGGCCAGGTCGGTCGCGGTGCGGAGGTCCTCGTCCATCAGCTGCTCGGCCGCGACCTCCGGCTGCGCGCGGCCGGAGAGGTCGACGACGCCGAGCAGTCCCTTCCCTGCCGGGCCCTGCTCCGTCGCCTCCTCTGCCTCCCCGGTCTCACCTGCGGGTTCCACGGTGAGGCCGACGCCGGCACCGTCGCCGTCGCCTGTGGCGTGGAAGCGCGTTCGCAGGGTGTCGGCCTCGGCGACCGCCCGGGCCACGGAGCGGCGCAGGGCGTCGTGGTCGAGCGTCCCGTCGAGGGCGATGGCGACGGCGCAGTTGTAGAGCGGGTCGTCCGGCGCCTGTTGCTGTGCGGCCCAGATGCCGGTCTGGGCGACGGTGGCGGGGTGGAGGACGGTGAGGTCGTGGTGGCGGTGACGGTGGTGATGACGGTGGTCGGACACGTGGCCCCTTCATTCGGTGGCGTCACGGGCGGGGGTTTCGGGCGTCCCGGAGGCGGCGGACAACCCGAACACAACGGGGGTCCCGCTCACGTGCCCTGGGCGAGCTCCTTGGTGACGGCCTCGACGAGCGCGTCGGTCGTCGGGTTGTCCCACATCATGGTGGGGTCGACGTCGATGCTGAAGCGGTCCTCGATCTCCGCGGCAACGGACAGGGCGTAGACGGAGTCCAGGCCGTAGTCGCTGAGCGGGACGTGCGACGCGATGTCCTCGCGAGGCATTTGCACGTGCTCGGCGACCAGGCCGAGGAGCCAGTCCCGGAGGGCGTCTCTGTCGTGCTCGGCCGTCGGATCAGCCATGTTCTCTCCCTTTCACGGGTTCCAGTGGGGGATGGGTCCGAGTGCATCTGCCGGTGCCAGTGCCGGCGCCGGTACGGCGGTCGGCCGGGGGCGGCCCCCGCCGGCCGTCCGTATCAGGTGGCCGTGCGCGGGGTCCGCGGGAGCAGCCCGTAGCCGAGCGCGCGCTCGTGCCGGTGCAGCAGCCGTTCCCACAGGGCGTCCTCCAGGTACGGCGGCAGCGAAGGGGGCGCGGCGCCGATAGGGGCGCGCAGCCGGTGCAGCGCCGCGGCGGCCCAGACGGGATCCGCGAGACCGGAGTCCGCGAGATTCGCGGTACCGGAGTCCGCGGGACCGGAGCCTGCAGGGGCAGGGGCAGGGGCAGGGGCAGGGGCCTCGCGGCAGCTCTTCACGAGAGCGGAGTCCATGGCACCCGCCGCACGGCCGAGCCACGCCTCGCGCCAGGTCTCGAAGCAGGCCGCGGCGACGAGCACGTTCACGTAGCGCGTCGTGAGGTCGTAGCTGGACGACCGCGCCATGACGGACAGTTCCCCGGGCCGGAGCGCCGCGCACTCCCCGGCGAGTGCGGCGAGCTCCGCGGTGAAGTGCTCCCCGTGCTCCGCGAGCGCGCGGTGGGCGGGCCCGTCGCCGTCGGGCATGGCGGCGAGCCCCTTGGCCAGCGAGGTGCTCAGGCCCTCCCGTCCGCCGGCGGTGAGGGCCAGGGCACGGAAGTCCATGGGCGGCAGCTCCGTCCCGGGCCGGAACAGCCCGGGGGGAGCGGCGACGTCGTCGCGGAGCCAGGAGCGGCGGGCCAGCAGGGGGAGCTGCGGCAGGAGCGACACCTGGCAGGCGGCGCGCGCCGCATGCCCGAATCCGACGGGCTGGAGGTCGCGCAGCAACTTCTGGAAGATCGCGCCGGGGCCCTCGCGGAGGTAGAAATGGGCGCCGAGGACTGAGGAGAGCCTGTTCACGGCGTCCATGAGCGCTTTGGACACGAAGTACTTCACTGCTTGCGCGTGGACGGCGGTCTCGGCGGGCAGCAGGTGCAGCGCCCGGGTGGTGACGGTGGCGAAACAGTCCGCGGTGAGCAGGTCGGCGAAGGCCCCGGCGAGGAGGGAGCGCACGTGGGGCAGGTCGGCGGCGGTCCTGCCGTAGAGACGGCGGTTGCGGACGTGGCGCAGGGTGACGTCCAGCGCCGTCTCGACGACCGCCGTGGACATGGCCGCGAGGGTGGTGCGTGTCACCTGGAACGAGCGCAGGGCCGTCTCCAGGCCCAGTCCCTCACCACCGAGGACGGCGCGCGCGGGCACCGGGCAGTCGCGGAACTCGACGCCGCCGAGCTGGACGCCGCGCATGCCGGTGGTGCGGTAGCGCGGCAGGTAGGTGACGCGCCGGGCAGGCAGCCGGGACTTGTCGACGTAGACCTGGGAGTGGCTGCGGCTGCCGCGCGCCGTCGACGTACGGGCGAAGACCACCACCGCTTCGGCGCGCCGGAGGTTGGTGACGACCTCCTTGCGCCCGTTGAGGAGGAGCGTCGTCCCGTCGCCGCGCGGCAGAGCGCTGAACTCGGTGCCCGCCATGTCGTTGCCGTGGGCCAGCTCGTGGTAGGCGACGGCGATGCGCCCGCCGTCCCGCAGCAGGGCCGCGGCCGCCCGGCAGTGGTCGTCGCCGCCCGCGGTCCAGACGTTGACGCCGGCGATGAAGGAACTGGCGCCGTAGCCGAGACCCAGGCAGGGGTCGCGCCGGTAGACGGTGCGCATGACGTCCACGAGCCGGTCGAGGCGGGTGAGACGGCCGCCGAACGCCGCGGGCACGAA
The DNA here is from genome assembly GCF_042657885.1 of Streptomyces aureoversilis. Classification (NCBI taxonomy): domain Bacteria; kingdom Bacillati; phylum Actinomycetota; class Actinomycetes; order Kitasatosporales; family Streptomycetaceae; genus Streptomyces; species Streptomyces aureoversilis. The sequence goes on along the minus strand of NZ_JBHSKJ010000004.1, from coordinate 154,851 downwards.
CTCCTCGTTGAGGCCGAACGCGTTCAGGGCCTCCTCGCCCTCCGCGAGCATTTCGCCGCGTTCGTCGGCCGCGAGCACGGCGGCGAAGCCGAGGGGGTTGCCGGGGTCGGCGGGGTCGCCGAGGATCCGGTCGAGCGCGTGCGCCCGGTCCGTCGGGGCGGTCGCCGCGGGAGCCGAGGTCACGAGACGCCCCTTCGTACGGGCCCGCGTCGCGGCGGGGACGGTGGAGTGCCGCCGGAACCCGGTGGCGTGCCCGTGGCTTCCGGCCGGGTGGCTGCCGCCTGGAGACCTTCCGCCTGGAGACCTTCCAGCTGGTGGGCTTCCGGCCGGCGGACATCCGGCCGGGCGCCGTCGGCCTCCTGCGGCTGCTGCTGCTCGCACAGCAGCCGGTCGGCCAGGCGGTCGAAGGCCTCCGCGCGGATCTCGGCGCGGGCCTCGCCTGGGGGATGGCCCAGGCGGTTGAGGACGAGCGCCAGCCCCGCGGACAGCCGCAGGGCGTCGTGCGGCGTGGCGGCACCGGCCAGGTACAGGTGGATCAGGGCCGCTCCGGCGAAGCACAGTTCGTACTGCTCGGCGAGGTCGAAGGCGGCCTGCGGAACGTTGCGGGGAGCGCGCTTCTGCTCGCCGAGACGGGTGTGGAGCGCGCCGGCGAAGGCGACGAGCTCGTCGGCCGCGCGGGACGCCTCCCACGGCACCAGGCCCTCCCCGGCGGCGCGCCTCAGCCGTCCGGCGGCCTCGGGGAGCAACTGGACGAGGCTGCAGCCGCGGGTCGACAGCATCCTCAGCCGCGCCGGGTCGAAGGGAAGGACGGGGGCGCCCGGCACCGTCCGGGCCACGGCGTCCCGGTCGGCCGTCCCTTTGCGCCAGGCCCGGGACAGGGCGGGGAAGTGATCGACGAGCAGGCTGCGGTTGACGGCGGTGCTGCCGTCGAAGACCGCCACGATGCGGTGGTCCCGCTCCAGCTTGGCGAACGCGCCGTCCTCGTAGGACTCGCTCAGGAAGCCGCGCACGCCCAGGAGTTCGGCGAGCGTGTCCAGGCTGTCCTGGACGAGCCCGGGGACGAGGGCCTTGGTGACGGCGGAGACGACGCTCAGCTCGGACGTGAGCGTGTGGATGCTGCGGGCCGCGACGTCCACCACCGACTCCGCCACGGCCAGGGTGGCGGCGGCCCGCCCCAGGATGCGGCGGACCCGCGGCAGCTCGGCGAGCGTGCGCCCGTACAGGACGCGGCTTCCGGCGTAGCGGACGGCGATGTCCAGGCCGTGGTCGAGGGCGCCGAGCGAAAGGGAGGTGCACAGGGTGCGGGTGAGCTGGAGGGACGTGAGGACCGTCTCGACACCGGCGCCGGACTCGCCGACGAGCGCGGTGCCGGGGACGACCGCCCCGTCGAAGGCGATGCCGCTGATGTCCGCGCCCCGGATGCCGTGGGTGCGCACCTTCGGCAGGGTGCGGTACGAGCCGGGCACCAGCCGGGTCTTGTCGACCAGGAACAGGCTGAAGCCCCGGGGGCCGCCCGCGTCCGCCGTGCGGGCGAGGACGCACAGGTATCGGCCGCGCGTCGCGTTGTTGATGAGCCACTTCTCGCCGTCGAGCCGCCACCCGCCCTCGCAGGGGCGGGCCGTGAGCTCCCCGGCGAGCAGGTCGCTGCCGTGGTCGCGTTCGGTGAGGGCCCAGGAGACGACGGCGCCGCTGCGGACGGCCCGTGCGAGCCGGGCCGCCTGCTCCTGTGCCCCCGCGACCCAGACGGGTGCGGCGCCAAGGAACGTCTTGCCGTGGGCGACGGCGACGGTCAGGTCGCGGCGCGCCACGATGCGCTGCAGCTGGACCAGCTCGGCCATGTCGCGCATGCGACCGCCGTGGCCGACGTCCACGTAGAAGGAGCACAGGCCGAAGGAGTCGAGGGCGGCACAGGCCGTGGCGGGGAACTCCTCCCGGTGGTCGAGGGCGGAGAGCGCGGCCCGGGCGAACGGGGCCTCGCCGGCCCAGGGCCGGTCCAGGAAGGCGCCGAGGGCGATCACGGAGTCGTAGGTGGTCCCTAGGCCGTAGGTGGTCGAGGGGGCGTGGGAGGCCGCGGGGTTGCAGGAGCTCGCGGGGATACGGGTGGTCGCGGGGTCGTCGGAGTTCGCCGGGCTGCCGGGGACCGCGGAGTGGCGTGAGCTCATGGGATGGCGCGAGCCCATGTGGTGGCGCGAACTCATGGAGCCGTCATTGGACATGGCGCACGTCCTCCGGTCCCGTGCCGGCCCGGTCGGCCCGGTCGGCCCGACCGGTCGCGTCCTCCGCGCTCAGCGGCACGGTGCGCGCCAGGGCCGGGCCGAGCGCGGTGTGCACGGGTTGGAGCTCCCCGGAGCACAGCAGTTCGCGGGTGCGCAGCCGCTGGATCTTGCCGCTGGTGGTGCGCGGGACGGTACCCCGGCGGACGAGCACCAGGCCGCCCAGGTGCGCCCCGAAGCCCTGGAAGACGGTGTTCCTGACCGAGGCGGCCAGTTGCTCGAGGTCCGCGCGGCCGTGACGGCCCCGGATCTCGTGCACGAGGACGAGGGCCTCGTCCTCGCGCCGGCCGCCCGGGCTCCCGGCACCGCCGACGGGCACGGTGAAGGCGGCGCCGCACAGGCCCTGCAGCGGGGCGTGCCGGTCGCGGACCTCGTACTCGATGTCCTGCGGGTAGAGGTTGCGGCCGCGCAGGATGATCATCTCCTTGAGGCGCCCGGTGACGAAGAGTTCGCCGTCGAGTACGGCGCCGAGGTCTCCGGTGCGCAGATGGCCGTCCGCCCCGTCCGTCCCCTCCGTGCGGTGCCCAGCGCCAGCGGCGGGTCCACCGGCACCTGCCACGGCTTCCGCGAGCGTCGCGCGGAAGACCCGGTCGGTGGCCTCCGGGGCGTTCCAGTAGCCGCGGGCGACGCTGTCGCCGCGCAGCCAGATCTCACCGACCGTCCCGTCGGGCACGGGCCGCAGGGTGGCGGGGTCGACGATGGTGACCTCGAAGTCGGCGGGGTAGCCGCAGGAGACGAGCTCGGTGGTGGCGGCCCCGGCGCCGGGCCCTGCGGCAGCGGCAGCGGCGGGGACGAGGGCACCGGCGGCCAGGCGTGCCTCGTCGAAGCGGCGCACGACCGGATCCCGGCCGACGGGGGTGCTGACGAAGACCGTGGCCTCGGCCAGGCCGTAGCTGGGCTTGAAGGCGTCGGCCCGCAGCCCGGCCGGGGCGAAGCGCTTGGCGAAGTCGGTGAGGGTGGCGGGCCGCACCGGCTCGGATCCGTTGCCGGCGATGCGCCAGCGGGACAGGTCGAGCCCGGCCAGTTGCTCGTCGGTGACCCTGCGGGTGCACAGCTCGTAGGCGAAGTCCGGGGCCGCGGAGACGGTGGCGCCGAACTCGTCCATCATGCGCAGCCACCGGTGGGGCCGCTTGAGGAATCCGGTGGGGCCCATCATCACGGAGGACGCGCCGAGGGCGAGCGCGGGCAGGACCATGCCCAGGAGTCCCATGTCGTGGTAGTGCGGGATCCACGAGCCGAAGACCGTGGTGCGGTCGACGCCGAACGCGCGCCGGATGCTGTCGGCGTTGTGCAGGAGGTTGCCGTGGGTGACGACGACACCCTTGGGGTCGCCGGTGGATCCCGAGGTGTACTGCAGCAGGGCGACGGTGTCGTGGTCGAGCACGGGATCCGGGGCCGAAGTGGGGGCCGAAGTGGGGGCCAGAGCTGGAGCCCGCCCCGTGTCCACCGGTGCCCCGGCCGTGTCCGGGGGCACGGTGCCGAGGACGTCGGTGAGCAGGACGCCGCAGCGTTCGCCGCCCAGGCCGTCCCCGCCCAGGCCGTCCCCGCCCGGACCCTCCCCGCCCAGGCCCTCCTGATCCAGGCTCTCCGCCCACGCGGTGACCTCCGGCAGGCTTGCGGTGCTGGTGAGCACGAGGCGGGCCCCCGCATCGGTGGCGATGGCGGTGACGCGCCGCTGCTGCGGCCGGAACCGGCCGGGCAGGGGCGAGGGAACCGCGATGACGCCCGCGTACAGGCATCCGAGGAAGGCCACGACGCACTCCGGCCCCTCGGGGTGGAGCAGCAGCGCGCGATCGCCCGGAACACATCTCTGGAGGAGCGCGGCCGCGATCGACCGCGCTCGGAGGTCCAGTTGCTCGTACGTGAGGGACGTGCGGCCGTCGGCGGCGTCGAAGTCGTGTACGAATGTCAGCGCCGTACGGGTGCGGGTGGAGCGGTCGGCGGCCTGCCGGCGGATCGCGTCGGCGTAGTTCCGGTGCACGCCGTCCTCACGACCCGGGCTCCGGCGGTCCCGGCGGTTCCTCTCGCCCACCGTCACCCCTTCGTGCCGCGGGGCGCGGCGCCTGCGGGCGCGGCCTTGTGCGCGGAGGATGCGTGCGCGGAGGACGTGCGAGCGGAGGGCGTGCGCGCGCCGGCCGACGACGGGCCGCCCGCCGGGTCGGCGGACTGGGCGAAGTCGTAGACGGCCCGCTCCTCGGCACCGAGGTGGGTGGAGCTCAGGTTGGGCCCCTGCAGCCAGCCGATGATGCCGATGATCTGACCCGGGTCGTCGTAGCGGGAGAAGACCCCGACCTGGACGCCCTCGCCGGTGGCGGGGTCGAAACCGGCCAGCAGGGGTCCGCCGCTGGTCCCCGGCGACAGCGCGCCGCGCATCACGTCGCTGTAGTAGACCGGGTCCGCCCACGAGGTGCCCTGCGCCACCATCAGGGAACGGCCGTCGAAGGTGCGCTGGAGGCCGGAGGCCACGTTGCCGGGACGGTAGTAGTTGCGCTCGTTGATGGTGGGGTAGCCGAAGACGTGGTGCTGCTGGTTCTGCGGCTGGTCGAAGGCGATCTGCTGTGCGCCGGTGACCTGGGCGATCGGCCGCGGCTCGTCGGGGTTGTCCACCAGGATCGCGGCCATGTCGTGCCCGAGCAGCCAGTCGGCGCTCTCACTCCAGGTCTTGGTGAAGAACTCGCGTGTCACGCCCCAGACCCCGTACGGCGCGATGTCCTTTCCGGGAAGTGCGGTACTGGTGGTGCCGCGCGGCAGGTTCGCTCCGTTGAACCCCGGCACGAAGACCATGTTGGTGACGATCGTGTTGCCGAACCCCAGGCCGAAGGGGGTGTGGACGCGTACGCAGTGCGCAGCGGTGAGCACGGTGCTTTCGTTGGCGCCGGCCACCACGTTGCCGGAGCACGAGGACCGGGCGACGGTGCCGTTGTCCAGGTCCTTGGTCTCCATGAAGATCTTGCCGGCGGTGCGGGAGATCAGCCCGGCCTTCCGCGGCCACGGCTTGCTGAGGTCGTCCCAGCCTCCCGGCGGCGGGGTCGCGTCCTGGACCTCGTGGTTGAGGCCGGCGGCGGCCATCTTGTCCAGGGTCCAGTACTCGACCTCGGCCCTGAGCCGCTGGTCGTAGTCCGCGCCGGCCGGGACCAGCGGACGCAGCTCGAACGCCGGCACGGCGGCCGCACCGGCGGGCGGTGCCGCCGTGAGCAGCGCGGCCATCAGCCCGAGCGCGCCGAGCACGCCGGTTCTCGTACGCGTTGACCATCTTGAACGCGCTGACCAGCTCGTGCGTCTTGACCATTTCCCGAGGGACATCGTCTTACCCTTCGAAGGATTCCGGGATCGGTTGCTGCGGACGGGTCAGGCGGCGGAGGCGAAAGCCGCTTCCAGGCGCGGGACGTAGTCCACGAGGTCCTGCGCCCAGCAGCCGTAGTTGTGGCCGCCGTCGCACGCCCCGCCCCAGCCGGAGCCGTTGCCGTAGTCGACGTAGTGGTAGGGGTGGCCGAGCCGGTCCAGCCCGTCCTTGGCGTGCTGCGCCGCCGACCTGACCCAGAACTCCGGTTCGGCGGGATTGCCCTTGCCGTCACCGGTGTAGAGCGCGACGCCCATGCCCTCCAGACGGTCCATGTGGGAGGACGGGTCGGCCTCGTTCCAGAGCCGGTCGGCGTTGAGGATCGGGTACGGGGACCCGAAGATCGCGTCGCTGGAGACCGTGGGCCCGAAGTCGAGGGAGCAGGTGGGGCCGCTGGAACCGCACAACGCGGTGCCGACGTTGGTGAGGGTGGCGACGACGGCTCCGCGCATGACGAGGTGGTTGGCGGAGAGGTCGGTGGCGCCGGAGAAGGAGGCGACCTGGCCGAAGAGGCCGGGGTGGCGCTGGGCGTAGTGGAGGGCGCCGAAGCCGCCCATGGACAGGCCGGCGACGGCGCGGTTCTGCTTGCCGGTGAGGGTGCGGAGGTTGGCGTCGATGTAGGGGATGACCTGGTTGATGTGGAAGGTCTCCCAGTTCTGGGCGCCGGCGGCGGTGTCCTGGTCGCGCCAGTCGGTGTACCAGCCGCGGAGGCCGCCGTCGGGGATGACGGTGATCATCGACTGGGCGGCGGCGAGGGCTGGGTAGGCCAGGTTCGGGTTGCCGGGGTTGTCGGAGGCGCCGTGCAGGAAGTACAGGACCGGGTAACGGCGGTCGGTCTCGGCCGTGTAGTCGCGCGGGAGCAGGATGCGGATGCGGTGCTCCCCGGCGACCTGGGGTGTGGTGACCGTGACGACGAAGTTGGCGGCCGTGCCGGTGACCGGGCCCGTCCCGGTGAGGCCGAAGCCGTCGCGCATCGGGGGCGGGGCCGGGGCCTCGGCGGCATGGGCGGCCGGCAGCGGCAGGCCCACCAGAACGAGAACCGCGACGGCAACCGCGGCGACGACGGCGGTCACGGCGTCCACCGCCCTCCGCACGCGCGGCAGCGGAAGGAAGGGAAGCCGGGAAGGCAGGAGCCACGAGGGCGGGAGCCAGGACGGCAGGGGCCGGGCGGGCAGGACTGATCTCATCGGAGTCCTCGCGGTGGGCTGGGTGTCGGGGAACAGTGGTTCGGCCGGACACCGGGAATCTCATCGCAGTGACCGGCCCCGCGCCATACGGGAGGGCGGCCTACTTGGGCCACTGGCGCAGGTGTGCCACTCCCGCTGTAAGGTTCGGTGGCCGGAGTGCCCGGCGTTCGAGTACGGCGAGGGGAGAGTCGTGCACGACGTGTTGGACCCGGCCTCCGACCGCGGACGTGTCTACCGGTCCCTGGTCGGTCACCCGGGCGAGCCCCTGGGGCGGCTGGTGGCCCGGTCCGGTCTGAGCGAGTCCGCCGTCACGGCGGTGCTGGAGGAACTCGCCACCGAGAACATCGTCATGGCTACGGGCTCCGCCGCCGGGGAGGTGCTCTGGGAGGCGCTGCCGCCCACGCAGGTCGTCGAGGTGCTGCTGCAGCGCGACGCGGCCCTGCGTTCGGCCCTGCGCCGGGCGGGTACGGAGCTGGAGCAGCTCTACCGGTTCGCCCGGCGGGAAGTCGGTCACTACGGCGCGCTGGAGGTCGTCGAGGACCCCGCGCGCCTGCTCATGATCAGTCGGCAACTGCAGCTGGCAGCGCGCCACGAGCTCCGGGTCATCGACGTCCCGCCGTACTCCGGGACGCCCGACCACTACCTGGAGCAGGAGGCGATCCAGCGCGAGCGCATGGCCGCCGGAGTCGTCTACCGCACCATCTACCACGGCACCGCGTTCGCCGACCCGGTCGCGGGGCCCAACATGGCGCGCATGATCGACGCCGGCGAGCAGGCGCGGGCCCTGGACGACCCGCCCATCAAGCTCGCCATCCGTGACGGCGACCTGGCGGTGGTCACCGTCATCGCCGACGACCACCCGGGCCTCGTCTCCCTCCTCGTCCGCCCGTCCGGCCTGTTCCAGACGCTGTCCAAGGTGTTCGAGTCCCTGTGGAAGCTCGCCGTTCCGGTGTCGGCGGCGGGCATCGGCCCGCAGCTCGACACCCGCGACCAGCAGATCCTCACACTCATGGCCAGCGGTGCCACGGACGACGCGATCGCCAGGCGCCTGGGCCTGGGCCGCCGCACCGTCGTGCGCCGGGTCTCGGCACTGCTGACCCGGCTGGGCGCCACGACCCGTTTCCAGGCCGGCGTCCAGGCGGCCCGGCGCGGCTGGCTCTGATCGCGGGCCGCCCTTCCGCAAGCATCACGGCCGGGCCGCAGGCCTCAGCGGGCCGCAAGGGTCAGCGGGGCACAGGCCTCAACGGGCCACGGGCCTCAACGGGCCACGGGATCAGCGCACGAACTTCCAGGTGATGCCGTTGACCACGCCCCGGTCGAGCGATGCCAGCTTCTGGAAGGCCGGCCGGCCGAGGTCGATGTGGGTGCGGTCGCAGGAGAGGCACTTGTCCCTGACCGGCACCCTGATGGTCTTGCCGTTGTAGCTGACCTCGACCGATATGCCCTTGCAGAGAGGGTCGTTGTTGGGATTGGCGGAGGTCCACCACGCGGGCGAGACCGCGACCAGGTCCTGGGAGTTCGCGTCGATGGCCGTCCCGCAGGCGCCGAATCCCTGATCGGTGTAGTAGGTCATCTTTCCGTTCATCGGCTGGCCGATCGGAACGTCGGCGGCCGCCGGTCCCGCGGCGACGGCAATTCCGGTGGCCGCGGCGGCCAGGACGACGGCTGCGGAGCGCGCAGCTCTGCTTCCACGCATGAGTCTCTCCTCGTTCAGGCGTAAATGGCGGGCGGGTGTACTCCACGGACTCCACGGACCCGTGGAGCGAGCGCCCCGGAAACCGGCGTCGCGGAGCTGTTGCGACTCACCGGTCAGGAAGTCGAAGGACAGCGGCATTTCTTCGGCACCCGTCCGGCTTTCGGTCCATGAGTGCCATGCGGGACCTCGCCGACGCAAGTCCCTGCAGCGACAGTTGTCCGGAACCGATTGCCAAATGCACCTGGTTTGGCCGCCCATGATGCATGTCGTTGACAACGAAGTTGAAGAGTTATTCACTGCGCAAGGGCGACGGCTGCAGCGCCTTCCGTCGGCCCCACCGCGCTTTCAGTAAGCGAGTGCCACCTCAGCGATCCGACTTCACAGGAGCCGCCATGAGAAGAAACCGCTTCGTCACCATGCTGCTGGCCGTACTGGCTCTGGTCGGTGCGGCCCTCCTCGTGCCGTCCGGCACGGCGAGTGCTGCAGGCCCGTCGAGTGCCGCCGGCCCGTGCGACAACGCGCCCAACTGGGCGGCCGGAACCTGGTATCCGACGGGCACGGTCGTCCGGTACACGGACGGCAACTACTACGTCGCCGAGCACGACAATCCCGGCTACGACCCGCTCATCAGCACGTGGTACTGGGACCCGTACACCTGTCAGGGAGGCGGGAACCCGGGGGACGGAAAGTTCCCCGTGACAGAGTCCCAGTTCCAGCAGATGTTCCCGGGCCGGAACTCCTTCTACACGTACAACGGGCTGATCGCGGCGCTGGCCGCGTACCCGGGATTCGCCAACACCGGCAGCGACCAGGTCAAGCGGCAGGAGGCCGCGGCCTTCCTCGCCAACGTCGACCACGAGACCGGGGGCCTGGTCCACATCGTGGAACAGAATACGGCCAACTATCCCCACTACTGCGACCGGAACCAGCCCTACGGCTGCCCGGCCGGTCAAGCCGCCTATTACGGCCGCGGTCCGCTCCAGCTCAGCTGGAACTCCAACTACAAGGCGGCGGGCGACGCCCTCGGAATCAACCTGCTGAACAACCCGTCGCTCGTCCAGACCGACGCGGCCGTCTCCTGGAAGACCGCCCTGTGGTACTGGAACACCCAGCGCGGCCCCGGCAGCATGACGCCGCACGACGCGATGGTCAACGGCCGTGGATTCGGGGAGACCATCCGCAGCATCAACGGCACCGTCGAGTGCGACGGCCGCAACCCCGCCCAGGTGCAGAGCCGGGTGAACAGCTACCAGCGATTCGCCCAGATGCTGGGTGCGGCTCCGGGCGGCAACCTCTACTGCTGAGCCTGAGCCCCGGGGCGTGCGGCTGACCGTCAGACTCGCGGTGAGACGGCAGTTAAAGGATGTCTGGGAACATAGAGCCCTCCCGGTGTCTTCCCGATTGAGTGCAACTCCCCATCAGCAGCTAGGATTTGGTCGTACTTGAGAAGGGGCGCTGATGGGCACCAGATTTATTGAGGTAGACGAATCGCGGCAAGGCGAGCCGGGCGTGCGGAAGGGGGGCAGAACATTGACGGTGGGAGACCAGTCCATCACCCAGGACGCATGGGTGAAGGTCGAAGCCTACGACGACCTCGATCCGACCGTGACCGGGGACGTCCATCTGCACACGTTCGCAGTCCCCGGCATGGAAGTGCGGGCCGGGGCCGCGAAGGATGATGAGGACGGAAGCAGCGAATTCGAAACCAGACTGGTCCCGTCTGTCCAGTATTACCAGATAGAACTCGGGCCCGACTCGCTGAATAAGCTCCATGATGCGCTCAAGCCCTTCATCGCAGCAGCGAAGGAATGCGAGCCACCGAAGGGCCGCAAGGGGCGCTCCAAGTAGTCCACAATGTCCCCTCCCGTGAGGGGACATTGCCCTGTCCGTGGTTCCTTCTCACCCGAGGTCCGTGAGGAGGGCGCGCGTCTGGTCGGCGTCCGCCTGCGCCTGCCGCTGCTCGAACAGCCCGAGTGCTGCTTCCAGGCAGGTGCGGGCCCTGGCGCGCTGGCCGAGCTGGTCCAGGCCGCGGGCGAGGGCTCGCAGCAGGCTCGCCTCGAGCATGTCGCTCGTCCTTCGGGCCACCGGCAGGAAGGTCTCGGCGACATCCGCCGCGAGACGGTGCCGGCCCGCCTGGACGTGGAGGTCGGCGATCAGGGCGCCCGTGGCCGCTTCGAAAGCCGGCACGTTCAGGGACCGGAACAGCTCCAGCGCCTCCTGGGCGCGGTGCAGCGCCTCGCCCACGTCGTCGCACAGGCGCAGCACGCGGGCCAGGTAGTACAGGCCGATCGCCTTGGACACCGAGGGCTCTCGACCCACCAGGCGCGCGCCCCGCTCGGCTGCGGTGCGGGCCTCGGCGAGCCGCTCCTGCCGGGCGTAGTTGAACGCCAGTTCGCCCAGCGCGGTGCCCTCGGCGGTCCCGGCGCGAGAGGAGCGGAAGAGCCGCACGGCGGCCTCGCCGTGCTCGACCGCCTCGTCGGTCCGGCCGCCGACGCGCGCGCCGGCGCACAGGGTGAGGTGGGCCCAGCCGCGCAGCCGCGCGTCGCCCCTGTCGCCCCCGTCGTCGTCGCACAGCGCGATCGAGCGGCGTAGTTCCGACTCGGCTTCGGCGAAGGCGTTCGTGTGCCACAGCGCGTTGCCGCACACGTAGCGGGCGAGGGCTTCGGACGTCCGGTCGCCGCGCGCCGCTGCCACCGCGGCGACGTGCCCGGCCTGGGCGATCACGCCGGTCTGGTGGGCAGTGCCGGGCAGTACGTTGTTGAGCTTGTCCACGAGGTCGGCCGCCTGGGCCAGCGGCAGGGACTCGTCCGCACAGGCACGGTCGATCAGCGCCCGCTGGACGGGTATCTCCTCGTGCATCCAGTCGGTCGCCGCCTGTGCGCTGCCGAAGCGGAGGCCGGTCGCGGTCACCGGCACGTCGATGAGCCGGCGCTCCGCGGGGTCCACGGAGTGCGAGGCTGCATCCGCGGTACGTGCGGTGGCCAGGCAGAAGTCCAGCAGCCGGGCGAAGGCCCTGGACGTCCCGGCGGGGGAGCCGTCACGGGCGTTCCTGGCGCGTGCGAAGACCCGCACCAGGTCGTGGAAGTGGTACCGGCCCATCCGCCGGGACTCCACGAGATTGAGGTCGACCAGGGACTCGAGGAGGTCCTCGGCGGTCCGCGGGTCCCGGCCGAGGAGCGCGGCGGCGCAGTGCAGGCCGAGGTCCGGGGCCTCCACGGCCGACAACAGGCGGAAGGCACGGCCCTGTTCGGGCGACAGCTTGGAGTACGAGAGCTCGAAGGTGGCTTCCACGGCGAGTTCGCCGGTGGACAGCTCGCTCAGCCTCCGGTGCTCGTCGCCGAGCCGGCGGACCATGCCCGAGAGGGGCGTGCCCGGCTCCGCGGCCAGGCGAGAGGCGACGACCCGGATGGCCAGCGGAAGACGGCCGCACGCGGCCACCACGGCCGCGGCCGCCTCGGGCTCGGCCGCGCAGCGGCGCTCGCCCACGATCCGGACCAGCAGCTCCAGCGCTTCCCCGGGCGGCATCACGTCGAGCCGCAGGTGCTGCGCCCCGGCCAGCCCGGTCAGCCGGGCGCGGCTGGTCACCAGGACGGCACTGCCCCCCGACCCGGGCACCAGCGGTTGTACCTGGTCGTCGGAGGCGGCGTTGTCGAGCAGCACCAGGAACCGGCGGTCCGCCATCAGCGAGCGGTAGAGGGCGAGGCGTTCGTCGCCGTCGGCGGGGATCCCGTCGTCGGCCGTGCCCAGGATGCGCAGGAACGACGCCAGGACCGCTTGCGTGACCAGGGGCTCGCGGTCGGCACCGCGCAGGTCCGCGTACAGGCATCCGTCCGGAAAGCGCTCGGTGACCTGTCGCGCCGCGTGGACGGCGAGGGTGGTCTTGCCCACGCCCGGAACGCCGTTGACGGCGGAGACCACGATGGCCCGTGTGCCGGGGTGCGTGAGCATGCCGGTGAGGGTGCCGACCGCCTCGCCCCGCCCGGTGAAGTCGTCGATTCCGGGGGGCAGCCGGTGGGCCTCCGGGACGCCGTCCGCGGTGAGGGCCGGGTGGGCCGGCCCGCCGGCCCCGGGCATGGGTTCCGCGCGCAGGATTCGCTGGTGCAGCTCCCGCAGGGCGGCGCACGGCCTGCGCTCGGACGGCGGGAGGTGGGCCAGCCGGTCTTCCAGGAACCGCCGGGTGTCCTCGTAGACGCTCAGCGCCTCGGCCTGCCGGCCCGCCTGGTAGAGCGCGAGCATCTGGACGCCGCGCAGCCGCTGGCTGGCCGGGTACTCGATGACCAGGTCGCCCGCCTCGGCATGCAGGTCCGGCCGGTCCCCGATCTCCGCGTCGAGCTCCAGGCGGGCCTCCAGCAGCGACTGCCGGACGGCGCCGAGACGGTCCCGCTCCGCCCGGGCGTGCGGGCCGTGCAGGCCGGCCAGCGGCTCGGCCGACCACAGTCCGAGCGCATTCGTCAGGGCGTCCCGCGCCTGCTCGGCCGTGCCTCCCGCGGCGCGGATGCGCCCGGCCTCCGCCTCCGCCTGCTCGAACGCCCAGGTGTCCACGACGCCGGCCGGCACGCGCAGCGCGTAGCCGTCGCCGACGGTCGCGAGCAGCGGCGTCTCGGCGGAGTGCCCCAGCACCCCGCGCAGCCGGTACACGTGGGTGCGGACGGACTGGTCCGGTCTGGACGGCCGGTCCGCCTCGTCCCAGACACCCTCCGCGATCAGGGGCAGCGACACCGTCCGCCGCGCGGCGCCGAGCAGGATGGCGAGCACCTCGCGCTGCTGGGGTCTGCCCAGGCGGAGCTCCACGTCGTCACGCCAGGCCCGGACCGGGCCCAGCAGAGAGAAGCGGAATGCCGGTGCCACTGCCTCGGACGGCCGACGCCCCGCAAGGGAATCCCCGTGCGTCTCCATGGCTTGCTTCCTCTCTCACGGACTGGGTTCCATAGGGAGTGCGTAGGTGTGCAGGTGTGCAGGTGTGCAGGCGTGTATGTGTGATGGGATGTCGGTTGTTCGAAATGCCGTGGTGACACGGTCGGCTTAGGGCGAGAAGTGACGGTTCGATTTCAGACGCTGGGGCCGCTGCGCATACGACGGGACGGCACCGAGGCTCCTGCGGGACGGCCCCAGCAGCAGGCCGTCCTCGCGGCGCTGCTGGCGGCCAGGGGCAGACCGCTGACGACCACCCAGCTCCTGCACGCCGTATGGGGAGAGGACGAAGAGCACTGGCCGGCCCACCCGAAGCGGATCCTGGCCACACACGTCTACCGCATTCGCCAACTGCCCGCCTTCTCACCGGCCGGTGCCGGCGCGGTCCTGCTCCAGGCCGGTGAAGGCTACCGGCTGTCGGTCGAGGACGGGGCCGTCGACATGCACCGCTTCGACGACGCCGTACGGGCGGCCGCGGCCGCCCGCAGGAAGGGCGATCCGGACGGTGCCCACGCACTCCTGACCCAGGGCCTGGACCTTTGGTACGGGACTGCTCTGGAGGGAGTGCCCGGCCCGCTCGCCGGGCGGATCCGGCAGCGACTGGCGGTCAGCCGTACGGCCGCCCTGGAGGCCAGGCTGTCCATCGACGTGGCCCGCGGCCGGCACGCCGAGGTGCTGCCGGAGATCGCCGCTCTGGCGGAAGCCCCGGATCCTTCCGGCCCTTCCGGACAGGTGCTGTCACTGCTCGTCCTCGCTCTCTTCCGCAGCGGCCGGCGCCACGAGGCGTTCGCCGTCCTCGACCGGGCCCGGGACCGGGCCGGGGAGCTCGGCCTCGACCCCGCGCCCGAACTGGAGCGGGCGCACCAGGAGATCCTCGGCAGCCCCGCCGGACCTGCCCCCTCCGCGCCCCGCGGCCCCGTCCGCCCGTGCCACCTGCCGCCCGACACCGGTGACTTCACCGGGCGGATCGCCGAAACCGGCCTTCTCCTGGAAACCCTGGCACCCGACGGCCGGGCCGCCGGGCGGCCGGTGGTCGTCCACGGAGCCGCCGGGACCGGGAAGTCCACCCTGGCCGTCCACGTCGCGCACCGGCTGCGCGACGCCTTTCCCGACGGTCAGCTCTACGCCGACCTGACCGGTTCGCATGCGTTGCCGGTGCGTCCCGGCCGGGTCCTCGCCGCCTTCATCCGGGCGCTCGGCGGGGACGTGCCCGAGGACGAGGCGGCCATGGCCGCGGCCTACCAGGCGGCGCTCGACGGGCGCCGGGTCATGGTCGTGCTCGACGATGTGCGGGACCTCGACGGCATCCGCCCGCTGGTTCCCCGGCATCAGGGATGCGGGGCCCTTGTCACCTGCCGGGCACTCACCGGGCTCCTGCCCGGCGCCCGGCGGCTGGCCCTGGGTGCCCTCTCCCCGGACGACGCACTCGGCCTGCTCGTCCGCGTGCTCGGCCCCTCACGCGTCGAGGCCGAACCGGACGCCGCACGGGCCCTGGCCGAGGCCTGCCGGCACCACCCGGCACTGCTGCGCACGACGGCGGCACGGCTCGCCGCCCGGCCGCACTGGTCGCTGGCGAGCATGGTCGACCGGGTGACGGGTGACGGGTGACGGTGACGGGTGACCGGGCCGGGAGGGAGGACGTCAGGATTTCCAGAGCACGTCACAGGGCAGGGGCATGCTGTACGGCGCCGTGCTGTGGCACCGTCTGCCGTTGTCACCGTAGATGAGCAGGGTGCCGCTGGAGTCGAGGAAGAGCTTCACCGGGTAGGGGCGATCGGCCCGGAAGGTCCTACTGTCCCAGCAGGGGTACCCGTCCTGCCTGTAGACCACGAGGTTCCCGTCGCTCTGCATCACGGCCTTGGAGCCGCAGCCGACGGTTTGGCTGCTCCAGCGGGGGCTGCCGTTGACGTAGACGACGAGGTTGCCGTCCTTTTGCATGATGAGCCTGGCGGGGCCGTTGTCCAGGTGCCAGTCCCCGTAGAGGGGCTCGTCGTTCCAGATTTCCGTGTGCTCGGGGTTGATGTCTGCGTGCGCCGTGCCGCCGGCGAACAGCAGGCCGGCCGTGGCGACCACTGCGGATGCCGCGAGAGCGGTGAGGCGGCGGGCTGCCGAAGGACGCTTGGTGCTCGTGGTTGTCATGACGATCCCTTTCTGCGGGACGGAGACGAGGGGACGTAGCTGCGACGTCTCCCACGAGTGTGTCCTTCACCGGTGAAAGGGGATTCAACAAACGATAAACGGTGTGGTGGGGGAGGCCAGGAGGAACACCACCACTTCGTACCTGCCCGGCATCACTGCCGCGGTCACAGCGTCCCCGAAATCTCCCGCCGCAGGCGTGCTGCCATCTCGGCGCGCTGCTCCGGGGTGTACTCCAGGACGCCGTGCTCGGACATCAACGCGTCGAACTGCTGCTGGTTGTAGGGAACGCCCGGTGGAAGGCCGGCGATGTGCCAGTGCAGGTGCGTGTTGCCCTGCTGGCTGCCCAGCGACAGCAGATACGTCCGCTCGGGCGCGAAGACGCGCTCCACCGCCAGCGCCACGGTGCGCACGACCCGCATCAGCCTCATGTAGGCGGCCTCATCGAGGTCACGGATCACATGCTCGACATGCGCTTTCGGCGCCACGAGGACCTTGCCCGGCAGCGTTGGCCACCGGTCCAGGAAGGCCACGTGTTCGTCGTCCTCGAAGACGGTTTCGTGAGCGAAATCCGGGTGCCCGCTCAGGAAGGCGCACACGAAGCAGGGCCCGCTCTGTGCCCGGGCGGAGTAGGAGCCGAGATCGAAAGGCTGCCGTTCCGCCCAGCCTATGGGCTCGCCAGGCGTAGAGGGGCTCATGCCGGTTCACCGGAGCCGGCGAGCTGCGCGGCCTCCCGCGCCCCTTCCTCGACCATGATCAGTTTGCACGGATCGCGAATCTCCAGCGCTCGCCTCTGCACCTCGCCAAGCTCCACAGCTGCCCCACCCTCCTGCCGGACGCGTGCCTCGTCGATCAACTGACGCGAACCACCCTTGAGCAGTTGCACAGCAAAGGCTCGGAGGTGCTTCTTCCGGCCAGGCGGTGCTGCTGAGCCATGGGGGGCGGTCAGGCGGAAGTGGGCCGCGGGCTGGTCGCGGAGGGGCTGTCCATCGAGTGTTGAACCGATCCACCTACGGTCCGGGCACCACCACCCGCACTCGTAGATGGATGGAGCATCCGTTGCGCAGACATGTCGTCACGCTGACGCTCGCCACAGCCGGCCTGGCCGCTGTTCTCCCCATGGCCCAGGTGTACGCCACCACCCCGGCCGCAGGTCCCACCGCATCCGCCCCGCGGACGGCGGACGGCGGCGTCTACGCCCGGGCCGCCGCCACCGATGCCCAGCAGCGTGCCTTCTGGACCGAGCACGAAAAGAACGGCACCTTGCACCAGTTCACGGGCAAGCTGACGGACTGGAAGCCGAAGGCCGATCCGCCGCGGGCGAAGGAGTCGGACACCGGGCGGGTCGTGCAGGCGCCCGCTGTCGCGCCACAGCAGAAGGGGAAGAGTGCCGCGCCACAGCAGAAGGGGAAGAGCCGGTTCGCGGCCGGTTCCCCGGCCGAGGCCGGGCTGCGTGCCACCACCGGCCGAATCCGGATCGCCTGGCCGGACGCGACGAACCCCAACACCTGGTCGTTCAGCCTCTGCACGGGCAACGTGATCGCCAGCGACAGCAAGGACGTCGTCGCCACGGCGCGCCACTGCATCCCCCACGACAAGCAGGGCCGGATGATCTCCGAGGCACAGTACGAGTTCACCCCGGGCTATTCCAAGGACGCCGACGGCACCGAGCACGCCCCGTACGGCAAGTGGACCTTCCGCTCCGTCGGTGTCGTCAGCGACAGTGCCGGCCAGCAGACCAGCGACACCGCGTTCCTGGCGTTCAACACCCAGAACGGCACCCACGTCCAGGACAAGGTCGGTGCCTCCGGCTACCGGTTCGGCATCACCTCCCTGCCGAGCAAGGTGGTGATCGCGGGGATACCCGCCAATTCCAACCAGTTCCACACCTGTGTGAGGGAGCCCTACTGGGGTCCGGACAACCCACCGCAGATCCTGGGCCGTGGCGGACCCTGCACCGGTGACACCGAGCTCTCCGGCGGCGCGAGCGGCGGCCCTCTCCTCGACGGCGACACCTTCGACAGCGGCCCCGTCCAGATCGGCGACTTCTCCGGCAGCGTCCACTGGGGCGACGCGGCTTCCGCGGTCTGGCGCGAGGCGGCCTTCGCCGTCTTCCGCTCCGTGCAGGGCACGGACGGCGGCCGGCCGAGCCACGACAAGGTCACGACGTTGACCAACGCGAACAACAACCTGGCCGACCTCTACGCCTACCGCACGGACAGCGGCGCGGCCGTCCACAGCTACCACGCCACCGGAGGCCGGAACCAGCAGTGGCATCTGTGGGACAAGGGCGACGGCTACTTCCTCATAGAGAACCGCTACACCGAGGAGCAGGGCCTCACCGGGGCCGACGCCCGCGTCCTCGACTACAACTTCTCCAACGGCACCGCCTGGTCGCACCGGGTGAACGGAGCCGGATCCGACAACCAGCTCTGGCGGTTCCGCGCCACCACCGGCCGCCCCGGCTGGTACACGATCCGCAGCAAGCGGGGCGACCAGTGCCTGGGCGCCCCCGGCGGCGAGGGCCAACTGACGGTCGCCTCCTGCGGCACTACGGACGGCCTCGACTCCCAGCAGTGGAAGCTCCAGTAGCGGAGCGCGACGCCCGTAGCCACAGGTGCAGGTCCGGTACCGACCGGGCCCGCTCATGCCAACGCCATTCGTCTGCAACGGCGTTCCCTATCCCATCCCATTCTCGCCGAAAGGCTCGTCCATGCGCATGCGCAACCTCTCGATCACGGCCACCGTGCTGGCCGCCGTCGCCGGTCTCACCGGTGGCCTCACCGCCACGGCCCATGCCGCCGAACCCCTGCCGGAATCCGGCGGCACCTACCGGATATCCAGCCACGCGGGTGGAGCCCTGCAGTGGGACGGCCCCCGCAACGGTGCGGGCGTGCGCGTCAAGGACTGGAACGAGAACCTGACCGAACAGACCTGGACCGTCACCGACGACGGCACCGGGAGCTGGAGCGTCAGGATCCCCCGCACCAACTACGCCGTCGACCGTGACCTGGGCAACAACTCCGTCGCCGCCTGGAACGACATCGGCAGACCCAACCAGCGGTGGTGGCTGCAGAACCTCCCCGACAGCCGCGCCTGGCTGCTGCACAGCGGCGACCGCACCGGCGGCGACACCTGCCTGACCCGCCTCCCCGACCTGGGCACCGCGGCCCGCCCCTGCAACGCGGGCGACAAGGCCCAGCAGTGGAACCTCGACAAGGTCAACGCCCAGCCTCCCACGCCCGCCGTCCCCGTCACGCTGCAGATGGTCGACTCCGGCGGCTACGACCCGAACGCCCTGCGCTCCTGGTTCGACAGGAGCAGAGGTCTTCTCCAGGACCAGTACGGGAAGATCAAGCAATTCATGACCGGCGGCGCCTACGAAGTGAAGCCCGGCATCAACGTCGTCTTCGACGCCGGACACGAGAGCTTCAGAAGCCCCGGCGTCGCGGCCGTCTTCGACCCGAACCCCAAGCCCAAGTACAACAACGAGAAGTCGATCATCCTGCGCCCCGACTACGTGATGAACAACCCCGGAGACACCGGGTCACTCATCCACGAACTCACCCACCAGGTGCAGGACGCCGCCAACGGAGGCTGGCTGAACGAGGGCCAGGCCGACTACTACCGCAAGTACGTCTACAACGTGAAGGAGAAGCCGGGCGTCGACCGCATCCGCGGCACCGACTACAACCGCGGCTACGATTCCACCGCCTTCCTGCTCAACTACATCGCCCACAAGCACCCGGCGGGCGAGAACGTCATCCAGCAGATCAACAACGAGGTGCGCCGGCAGAGCTTCGGCGCCGACGGCGACCGCGTGCTGACCATGATCACGGGCAAGGGCGGCCGGCAGTGGTGGACCGAGATGTGGAACGACATCCAGGCCAACCCGACCCGGTGGACCAACCCCGGCTTCCATGACTGAGCAGAGACTCTTCGGCTGATTCCGGAGGAGAAGGGCCAGGGGGCCGACTGCCGGCGACATGGGTCGCGTGGCGGACGGCCCCTGAGGCGTGTCCGACGGATCGGCGCGGTCTTGGCCGCCGAGGCCGTGCCGCGGTCCCGGGTAGTGCAGGAACCCCGGTCGGGCCGGGGTCCCTGCCTCCGCGTCCGAGGGGAACTTGAACTCCCCCGGATTCACCTACGGGTTGACGAATAGGAAGTCAACGACGGTGCCCAGGTTGCTGGGCCAGTCAATGAACAACCGGAACTCCACCACACCATTCCGCGCTGCCACGTTTTCTACGGACATACTGGCGGCGCCTACGAACTTGTTGTCCCCCTGGCCTTCTGAGACGGAGACGAACGCTCGGGTCTGGGGGGTGATCACGTTCGAGTAGTACCAGAACTTGTCCCTTCCGTGGTGCCCGCCGTAGTCACCTCGGCGGGTGTAGATGGGGCCCACAGCTTCGGCTGCTGGCGCGTCATCGCGCAGCTCGAAGGTCGAGTTCTTTTCCGACGGCGTGTTGGCCATGGCGCTGCCCTCCTGGCAGAGCGTGACAATGCCTTAAAAGCAGGCTCATCCCAGCGCAATAGACAGTCAATGCGCGAACCGAATGACTACCCGATCGAGTTAAGATCTGTCCGGTGGCCCTAGGAGCGGCCCGCTCTCGCATCATATAGACCAATTACGCGGCCACCACCGCCGCCTGCGTCCGTTCAAGCCAACATCCTCATGAGCGCCGGCCGGAATTTCCTCGCCACGGTCAACAAGCAGCCCCAGATGACCCCGGCCCTCCTGCAGGACATGTAGGAGCTGGAACCTGATCGGGACTGTCCAGCAGGTCCTACCGGAGCCAGAGCCAGAGCCGGATCGCGGCAAGGGTGACTGTGCCCTGGAAGACGTACGCCCTCTTGTCGTATCTGGTTGCTACGGCCCGGAAGCCCTCAAAGGCGTTGATGGTTCGTTCGACTTCGTTCCTGCGGGTATAGCAGGCCCGGTCGTATCCGGTGGGCCGTCCGCCTCGGCTTTCACGGCGTTGGCGGTTGGCCCGCTGGTCCCGGTGTTCGGGATCGTGTGCCGGATCTGCCTCCGCCGTAGGTAACGGCGGTTGTGGCGGGAACTGGCTACGCCCTGCCGCTGCTGCGCGACCTGCTGGGCGTAGAAGTGCGTTCCGAGGTCAGGGGGCGGGCTTGCTGGAGGGCTGGCTGACCGTGGGTCGCTGTTCGAGGGTGATGTCGACGCCGCGGGCGCTGTGGTGGAGGGCCGGGGAGAAGCCGGCGCGGGCGAGGGCCTGTTCCTGGGCTGCGGCGGCGCGGGTGGCGGCCTCGCGGGCACCCGAGGAGAGGTGGTTGCAGGTGATGTGCCAGACGCGCGACGTGTGGGCCAGGCGCTGTTGCAGAAGGGCCGGGTCGGCGGGCAGGTTGTCCAGGGCGCCGAGGCCGGCGGCCGTCCGGGCGGTGCCCAGGTCGGCGCGGCCTGTGAACGCCTCCTTGAAGGCGGTGGCGATCAGGCCGCACCGGGCGCCGCTGAAGAGCACGGCGTCGCCGGGAGCATCGTGGATGCGCAGGGTCCTGATCACGGCTCGGGTGTCCCATTGGCGGCTGTCCTCCTGGCGGATCGCGAGGTGGGACGCGGTGATGGGGACGGCCGACAGGAGCACGAGCACCAGCTGCCGACGCGGGCGGACGACGGTGGCGGCCGTAGCGAGCAGCAGGGCGAGGGCCGGCAGGCAGAACAGCAGGTAGCGGTAGGCGAAGAGGGGGTGGCCGAGGGAGACGGCCATGAGGAGCAGCGGGGGGACGGCCAGCCAGGGCACGCCGACGGCGAGGGCCAGGGGAGGGGCCTTGTGCCGGCGCACCACGAGGAGCGTCAGGGCGGAGAGAGCGGTGAGGGTGAGCAGGAGCTTCAGTACGGTGGGCAGGGTGTCCTGGCCTGGGGTGAGGAGCCAGGTGAAGTAGCTGAGCGGTGTTCCGACGGTGACCGGCGCGGCTTCACCTACGGCGGAGCTCTGGGCGGAGCCGAGGATCAGCAGCGGGACGACGGCGGCGATGCCCGCGGCCTGCGCCAGCAGGAGACGCACGACGACGCGGCGGCCGGGTCGCCGGAGGACCATGGTGGCCGCGTGGGCGGCCACCAGGAGAAGTCCCAGCACGTTGAACCAGCCCAGCAAGGCTGTCAGCACTGCGTAACAGACCAGCCACCGGCCAGGGGCACGGCTGGACAGGATCTTCACCAGGGCGCCCGTGGCCAGCACCGCCACCGCCATGACGAAGGCGAACGAGCGGGCTTCCTGCGCGTACCGCGACGCGGTCGGCAGAACGGCGAGCAGCAGCCCTGCGCACAGCCCGAGACGTGGACCGCCGAGCATCCGCCCCAGCCACACCAGGCCTGCTACCGCGACGGCCACCGCCATCGCGGAGGGCACCCGCGCCGTGAACTCGTTGAGCCCCCCGTTCGCCTGCCCGACCAGGTACATCAGCACGTAGTGCAGGCCGTGCACCGCATCGACCTGCCCCAGCAACTCCATCATCTGCGGCCAGGACCGCCGAGCCACGTCGATGGTGACGATTTCGTCGGTCCATGCCGAGGGGGCCGTGTTCCCCCATACTCCGAGACCGAGCCCGATGACCGGAGGCACCCACCCGGCCGCACGCATCCAGCGGGAGCGGGCACGGCCGGCGGACCCGCCGGATATGACAGGCATGGGGAGGTGGGGCGAGGTAGCTGTCACGGTGATGCTTTCTTCGCTGGCACTCGTGCACCGGGCGGTGCTGGGACGGGCGGCGAACAGCATCGCGTGTAGTACCGAGCAGGATGCGCCCCCACATTCGATACATTATGTGCAATGCGCACCTAATATCCAAAATGAGGCGGGTGTGACCTGTGCGGCCCGGGCGCCGGTCCCGGGTGCAGGGCCTGTCAAGGCAACGAGTCCCACCGCCGACCGTTTCCGTATCCGTCCGCAGCCCTCACGGTCGTCGGTCAGGGGCAGGCCGGCCCAGCCGCGGGAGATGACCACGCGGTGGCCTTGCGTGCGGATCGCCTCGATTACCACCCGGGGGGCGACGTCCGTCCAGGAACGCCGCCGGCTCGGCCGGGAGTAGGTGAACGGGGGGCGGACGCGCATTTTCGCGCATCCCGATTCCGTAGATGTCGGCCTCGGCCGGGCGATTATGCGGCACGCCATTCGCCTTGCCGCAAGCCCCAGTGCGCTATACGTTAATCATGGAAAAGGGTGCAGTCGTCGGCAGGTGGTGGAAAACGCGGAGGGTGGCATGACCGATCCACGAACGATCCTCGGACAGGCGCGTCAAGGGCCCGTGCCGGATAACTGGCGAGTCTTCACCAAGAAGCGGGGGAAAGTATCCGGCTTCTTGCGCGGGACGTCGCATGATCCGAACCCGCTGCTGGTCATCACCCTTGACGGCGTCATCGAGTACATGAACGAGAGCAAGCCGCTGGCAATAGTCAATTTCCACGACTTGGCCAGAATAACGCTACACGTGGACGGGCGTAGCTTCTCCGACAGCTCCATTGTGAATCTTTCCGTATGGATCGACCTTCACCACCGCGACGGCAGAAAGGCAAAATGGCAGTCCGCATCCTTCGCGGACGACATGCAGGTGATTCAGGGCTTTATCGAAGCCTACGGCGCCCACAAGGAACTTCGAGGGCGCTGAGGCGTCGCCCACCCGGGGGCCGCGACGAACAGCAGCTCGTCGCGGCCCCCGCTGCACCGGTGGGGCAAGCCCGAGCTCGGGGCCGAAGCCGGTCGACCTCGCTGCGAGTGCGGCGGACAACAGTCGGGGGAACGGCCGCTCAATCGGCACCATGAAACGCCCGCCCAATGGAGGAGCCGGCCCACTCCCGGTCACCGGGCCACCCGCCCGGCTCGCAGCGCTCGCCGTGCGCCTGCGCCCGTGCCTATGTTCAGGACAGCCGATCTATTCAAGGAGAGGGCACATGGCCGGTCTCGTACGCAAGAGCTTCGCTTCACCGGAGGAAGTGCGCCCCTTCGAGGACGGCAAGGGGCGACTGGAAATGGTGGACCTGGGCGCCGGGCCGGTGGGTCGGGCGACATTCGAGCCCGGCTGGCGGTGGTCGCAGCATGTCAAGCCGATCGCCGGGACCGACAGCTGCCAGGCCCCCCACCTGGCCTATGTCGCCTCGGGCCGCATCAAGGTCGTCATGGACGACGGGCAGGAGGAGGAGTTCGGCCCCGGCGACTGCATGCTCTGCCCGCCCGGTCATGACGCGTGGGTCGTCGGCGACGAACCGTGCGTTGTGATCGACTGGCAGGGCTTCGCCGACTACGCCAAGCGCAAGGCGGGGTAGGCAGCTCGTGACGACCACTTCACGGGCGTTCACCCCCGACGGCGCACCGAACACGGCCGACTGCCGCAGCGACCGCACTGACCGGACAAAGGGCGTCAGTCGGTGTTACTTCGTTCGACAGCCTCGGCCTTGTCACCCGGTACGGCCGCCGGCCTCACCGGCGCTCGCCCTGACCTGGCTCCGGTGACCGTGACCGAACTGCGGCCGGACCCGGTGCACGGCCTCGTCGTCGCGCGTTGCGCGTCGCGCGACGCGTTGACCACGGAGCGATCCTCGGTGGGGCAAGACGCTGAAGGCCTGGCCCAACGAGCCACCCGGACGGAAGTGCGTGACCTGTAGGCCAGACGAGGAGCCACGGGAGAGCACGGCGCTGAACACCGAAGGCTGGAAGTGGACAAAGCCACGGGCACCTGTCCGGCCTGCTTCAAGGGTTACGGCAAGGCGAGATCATCACGAAAGTGACCGAAGGCTGGGGGCACCCGGAATGCGCGCCCCGCTGATTGTCGGCAGCCGGGCGGGCGTTCGCGCGGAACGAGGCCGCGATCGAGGCCGGGGAGACGTTGCGGCTACGCCGCGCTGGGGGAGTACCGGCCCTACACCGCCCGCTGGGCCCGCTGGGACATCCGCGACCTGCCCGCCGGGCCTCTCACACGCACGTCACAGTCCCATCCGGGTCAACGGGTGCGCCGCGATGGGCCGGAGCAAGGGAATGAAGGGCCTGTCAGGAGGGGCCGAAATCAACTGCCCTTCGCGTGCTGTTAACGCAGGGTACCGGAGCCACACTTGACGGTAGCTGATCGACGGCGATTGACTTCTGTTCGCTTACGTTCAGCAGCACTGCCCCCCGGCACCATCCGACGCGCGAGTACCCATACCCCTGTGACCTCGGAGACCCTGTGACCTCTGAAGTGGCGCCCGAACTGCTCGCCCCGCTCGACCTCGCCTTCTGGAACATCGAGTCCGCCGGCCACCCACTTCACATGGGCGGACTCTTCGTCTTCGACGCCGATACCCCGGACGCCGCCCAGCGCGCCGCCGCCCTGCTCGCCGCCCGCGCCGCCCGAATACCAGGTCTGAACACCCGCATCCGGCCCGTCTGGCTCCCCGTCGGCGCCGCCGCCCGCCATGTCGCCCCCGACTACGACCCGTTGGACCACGTACACCTCGCCGCGCCCGTACGGGACTTCTGCGTGGCCGCCGGGGCCTTGATGCAGCAGCCCCTGGAGAGGGGGCGGCCGCCGTGGGCCGCGCATGTACTGCCCGGCGCGGATGGCACGTCCTTCGCCGTCCTGTTCACGTTCCACCACGCCCACGCGGACGGCATGCGCGCGGCGTCGTACGCCCTGTCGCTCCTGGACCCCGGCGCCGTCGATGGGGCACCCACCGCGGCCGATGTGCCACGTCCGCAGAAGAACGGCTTCGGCCTGCGCCTGCCCGATCCGCGCAAGCTGCCCGGCCTGGTGCGCGGCGCCGTCACCGACGCCGGCCGCGCCCTGTCCATCGGCTCCGCCATGGCCCGCGCCGCCTTGAGCGTGCACTCCTCGCCCGCCCTCGCCTCCCGTTCCACCGGCGCTCGCCGCGCCGACGGCGCCATCGTCGACCTGCGCGACGTGAACCGTGTCCGCGAGGCCGCGGGCGGCACCGTCAACGACGTCCTCCTCGCCGTGGTCGCGGGCGGCCTGCGGCGCTGGCTCGACAAGCGGGGCGACGGCAGCGACGGTGTACGCCCCCGCGCTCTCGTGCCCGTGTCGCTCCGCGATCCGAAAGACCCCGGTGCCTCGGGCAACAGGCTCTCCGGCTATTTGACCCGGCTACCCGTCGGCGAGGCCGAACCCCTCACTCGCCTGCGCGCGGTGCGCGAGGTCATGGAGCGCAACAAGCAGGCGGGGCCCGCCACTGGCCCGGGCGCCGCTGCGCTGCTGGCCGACGTCATCCCGCCCCTCGGCCACCGCTTCGGTGGCGGCCTCATCGCCCGCTCGGGCGGCCTCTTCTACGACCTGCTCATCTCCAGTGTTCCGCTGCGTGGCGCCCATGGCCTCACGCTCGCGGACAGCCCCGTCCGCGAGGCCTACCCGCTCGCCCCGCTCGCTCCCGGGCAGTCCCTTGCCGTGGGCATCACCACGTACGAGGACCGCGTCTGCTACGGCCTGCTCGCCGACGCTGTCGCCGTACCCGACCTGGACGTCCTCGCCCGGTCGCTCGTGGAGGAGGCCGCCGAACTGGTCGCCGCTTGCGGCAGCTGACCCCTTCCCGATTCGGACGCCCGGCCGCCCCGCCACTCGAGCGGGGCGGCCCGGGCCGGCACGGGATGCCTCGCCGCCGGCGGCCCAGTTCCGATCTCCGCCCCTGGGCGTTCTCACCGACCGTCGCGGCTTGCGTGGCTGCCGGGCACGACGGCGTGACACCGCCATACTCGGAGCGGGCCGGAGAGGGAAGGTGCCGGGTGAGCAGTACGGTGGTTCCGCTGGTGATCGCGTTCCTGGGCATCGTCGGCACACTCCTGTCAGGGCTCATGACGCAGAGGCTCGCCGAGAAGGCGAAGTCAAGGGAGTTGGACCACTCCGAACGACAGCGTGCGGAGGAGCGGCAGTACGAGGCGGAGCGTGCGATGGAGGAGGCCGTCCGGGCCTGCTACATCATGCTGAACACCGCTTCGCTGGACTACCACTCCGAGCTGAACAACTTCTCGTACGCGCTTGAGACCGGCCGCGTCACGGATGACCTGAGGTCGCGTCTGGACGACGCGCGGCGCGAGCACCGTGCGAGGTATTCCGAGGCGCAGATGCGGGTCCCGGATGACGCGCTCACCGCCGCCGACGACGTCCACCGCCGGCTCAGCCGGATCTATGGGGTCCTCAAGCGTCTTGACGGCAGCATCCCGCCGCGCCACGAGGGCGAGTCCCTGGAGCATGCGCACACTCAGATCGTGGAGCTGTGGGAACAGCTGAGCGAGATGCGCCGCATCATGCGACGGAGCATCGGCGTTCCAGCCCACGGCCTGAGAGATCAGTAACGGAGCCGCAGGAGAAGGGATCCGTGGGCGGGTCCTGAGCATGCCCTGCGTGGGGGCTCCGAGGGCCCGTCAGGAGCGGAATTCCTCGGCGTGGTCCCGGGCCCACTGCCCGAAGGCGCGGGCGGGCCGTCCCGTGACGGCCTCCGCCGTCGGCACAGGACCGAAGGACGAGGGATCGAATGCCTCGACCTGTGACGGGTCCGAATCATCGCCGCCGTAGTCCTCGAACCCGAGGAGGAAGTCAGCGCTCTCCGCCGCGAAGCCACCCTGCGCGAGATAGATCTCGCGCGCCTCCTGCGGGGTCACCACCTCGAAGCGGATCTCTTCCTCCATCGCTTCGGCGATGAGTTCCACCTGGCGTCGGTGTGTGAGGAGTTCGGGGCCGTTGAGGGTGTACGCCCGCCCTGCGTGGCCTTCCTCGGTCAGGGCGGACACGGCCACGTCGGCGATGTCCTGCTCATGCACCGGGAACCACGCGGCGTCCGGCGCCGGGTCGCGCACCACGCGCTCCGCGCGGATGGGCGGCCCCCACAGGGCCAGCTTGTTCATGGCGAACTCGCCCGGGCGCACATGCGTCCACTCCAGCCCCGACGCCTCGACCGCCCGCTCCACCGGCAGGTGGAAGTCGGTGTCGAAGCCGGTGGTGACCGCACCGGAGGAGAGCACCACGATGCGGTGCACGCCCGCCGACTTCGCCATGCTGACCACCTCCCCGGCGGTCGCCGCCACCGGGAAGAGGAACAGCGCGTCGACGCCCTCCAGGGCGTCCTTCAGCGTCTCCGGACGAGTGAGATCCCCCTCGTGGACCCGGACTTCCTCCGGGAACACCCCGGTTCGTGCCCTGCGGCTCAGGGCCCGAACCTCATGCCCCGTTTCCACCAGCTGCCGCACGACGTTCCGCCCGACATTGCCGGCCGCCCCCGTCACCAGGATCGTCATGGATCACCTTTCTCGTCACATCCGTCAGAGTGCCGTGCGGGCCCCGATGCCGCTCTCCAGCGTGCGGATGACCCATGCGGAGGCGCCGTGGCGTGGCAATGTCCCCCCGCTGATCGCCATGCAGCCCGCGGATACGTGGGCCCACAGCACATGCTCGATCCACTCGCTGCTCACCTCCGCATCCAGGAGTCCCTCGGCCTGGCCCCGCCTGATCAGCCGCCGGATCTCCTCGGCCGCCGGATCGGAGCCGTCCCGCCCGGCGACAGCCTCGGTGATCCGCGGGTCGCCGTACAGGAACAACACGTGATCGCCGACATCGAGCATCGCGACCACCAGCCGGCGCAGCGCCTGCAGTGGCGGGCCCTGATGAATGCGGGCCTCCTTCAGGGACTCGCCGAGCCGCTGAAGGGAGTCCTCGACGACCGCCGAAACGAGCATCTCCCGGTCCGGGAAATACCGCTGAAGGGTGCTGCGCCCGACGTCCGCCGCCGCCGCGATGTCCGCCACCGTGGCATTACGCCGACGGGACAGCACGGACGCCGCAGCGCCGAGGATCGCCCGGCGCGTCCGGCCACGGGCCCCCGACTCGTGCATGCTGCTGACCATGGCCTCAAGATTGCGGTTGCCGCTCTGGAAATGGCAAGGGCCGCCTCATTATGGGGCGTCGATGACCCATTTTTGTCACGTAGCCCTCCGTCGCCCTCTTGCCACCTCCCCGGCGACTGCGCGGACTGCTTCAGCCGGCTTGTACTGAGAGGTGGCGTCCGAGTCGCCGAGTACGAGGAACGGGCTTGTCAGGCGACGTGAAGCGGGGTCGGCTCGTGGTCCGGGCCGGTCACCGGCCGGCGTGCAAGGTCGCCTCGCCGGTGACGCGGATGCCGGTGCGCTGTCCCGGGCGGACGGTCACATGCCCGGCCATCCGGACGCCGACCGGGTCGTCCAGCCCGTCGACGTCGACGGTGACCATGGCGTCGTGGCCGTAGAAGCACACTTCCGTCACCGTGCCCCGGGCGTCGGCGGGCGAGGGGTCGGCGAGGAGGATCTGTTCCGGTCGCAGGAGCACCGTGCCCTCCTGGCGGCCGGCGGTGCCGGCGGCGAGCGGTACCCGTCCCAGGGCGGTGACCGCCGATCCGCCCTCGGCCGTACCGGGCAGCAGGACGGCATCCCCGACGAACCGGGCGACCCATGGGTCGGCGGGGCGGCGGTAGAGGTCCTGGGGGGTGGCGCACTGGGCGACCGTTCCGTCGCGTACGACGGCGACGAGGTCGGCCGTGGAGAGGGCCTCCTGCTGGTCGTGGGTGACGAGGACGGCGGTGGCACCGGTGGCGCGCAGTGCGGCACGGACGTCGGCGCGGACCCCGGATCGCAATGCGCTGTCGAGGGCGTTGAAGGGTTCGTCGAGCAGGACGACAGCGGGTTCGGGCGCCAGGGCGCGGGCGAGGGCGACGCGCTGCTGCTGACCGCCGGAGAGTTCGTGGGGCATGCGGGCGCCGTAGCCGGCGAGGCCGACCAGTTCCAGCATCTCCTCGGTGCGTTTGCGGCGTGCCGCGCGGTCGCGGCCGGTGAGGCCGAAGGCGACGTTGCGGGCGACGCTGACGTGCGGGAAGAGGGCGCCCTCCTGGGGGACGATCCCGACGCGGCGGCGTTCGGGCGGCAGGTGCGTACCGGGGCCGCTGAGGGTGCGGCCGCCGACCGTGACGGTGCCTGTGTCGGGACGCAGGAAACCGGCGACGACGCGCAGCAAAGTGGTCTTGCCGCAGCCGGAGGGCCCGAGTACGGCGGCCAGTTGTCCGCCGGGCACGGTGAGGTCGAGCCCCTGGAGGACGGGCGCGTCCGGGCCGTAGCTCTTGGTCAGCCCCGTGATCTTCAGTTCGGCCGGGTCGGTCTTCGGGGCGGCCGGCGCGGCCGGTGCGGCGGGTGCAGCCGGTGCGGTCGGTTCACTCATGTGCGGTGCTTCCCGAGGAGGTAGGAGGGGACGGCGGCCAGCAGGATCAGCGCCGCGGCGTAGGGTGCCGCGGCGGCGAACGATCCCGCACCGGTCTCCGTCCACAGGCGGGTGGCGAGGGTGTCCGTACCGGTGGGGCGCAGCAGCAGGGTGGCGGGCAGTTCCTTCATGCAGACGACGAACGTCAGGGCGGCGCCGGCTGCGACGCCGGGAGCGGCCAGGGGCACGGTGACGTCGCGCAGGGTGCGCAGGGGTGAGCGGCCGAGCGAGCGGGCGACGTCCTCCAGCACCGGCGGGGCCTGGAGGACCGCGGCTCGGGTGGCGGCCACGGCCACGGGCAGGAACAGCACCGCGTAGGCGCAGATCAGCAGGGGGAGTTGCTGGTAGAGCGGGTAGGCGTAGCGGACGGAGAAGAACACCAGGGCGAGGGCGACGGTGATGCCGGGCAGGGCGTGGCCCGCGTAGGAGGCCTGTTCCAGCAGGTGGGCCGTGCGGCCTCGGTGGCGTGCGGCGATGACCCCGACGGGCAGGGCGAGGACGGTGGTGAGCGCCGCGCCGGCCGTGGCGATGCCGAGGGTGTTGGTGGCGGTGTCCAGCAGGCCGGTGGGGTCCCAGGTGGCGGAGTTGCCGATGGCGAGCCAGTAGCCGAGCGTCGCCAGTGGGAAGGCGACTGCGGCCGCGGTGACCGCGCCGCACCAGGCGAGGGCGGGTGCGCGCAGCCGTCCCAGGGCGGCGGGGGTGGCCGGGCGTGCCGTGCCGGTGCCGGTCCTGGCGTGTCCGGCGCGGCCGCGGGTGCGGGCTTCGGCGGCCACGAGCGCCACGGTCATGACGACCAGGACGACGCTGAGCGCGGCGGCCGGGGTGCGGTCGAAGCCCGCGCGGTAGGAGGTGTGGACGGCGCGGGTGAACGTGTCGTAGCGCATCAGCGACACCGCACCGAAGTCGGAGAGCACGTACAGGCCCACGAGCAGTCCGCCGCCGGCCGCCGCAGGGCGCAGCTGGGGGAGGGTGACGCGTGCGAAGGTGCGCACCGGACCGAGCCCGAGGGAGCGGGCGGTCTCTTCCTGCGCCGGGTCGATGCCCCGCAGGGCGGCGGCGACGGGCAGGTACACGTACGGGAAGCTCACCAGGGTGAGGGCGAGCGCGGACCCGGTGAATCCGGCGAGGCGGGGTGCGGCGGACAGCCAGGCGAAGGCCGCGACGTAGCTGGGAACGGCCAGTGGCAGGGTCGCCAGGACCGACCAGGCGCGGGCCCCGGGCAGGTTGGTGCGTACGGTCAGCCAGGCGAGGGAGACGCCCAGGATCAGGCAGGCTCCCACGACGGCGGCGGCGAGCCCGAGGCTGTGGCCGAGCAGGGTGACGGTGCGTTCGTCGGCGACGACGTTCCAGGCGAAGCCGGGGCCGCGTTCGAGGGAGCGTACGGCGAGGTAGCCGAGGGGCAGGACCGCGAAGAGTGCGGCCACGCCGGCGGGGAGCAGCAGTGCCCAGGGCGGCCGGGCGGCGTCACGGCGCCGTCCGGCGGGTGCGGGGGAGCCCGGCCGCGGCCGGCCGGCATGCGCGGGGCGCGGGACGGACAGGGTGGTCCGTCCCGCGTCGTCGGCCCCGGGTATGTGGGCTGGGCGCATGTCGGTTCAGACCAGCCCGACGTCCTGGAGCATGGCCAGGGTCTGCCGGAGCGAGTCGAGCCTGCCGAGGTCGATCCTGGGGGAGTCGAGGGAGGCGAGCGGCGGCAGGTCCTTGACGGGGCTGGTGACGCCGGCCGCCAGCGGGTACTCCTTGGTCTCGTCGGCGAAGTAGCTCTGTGCCTCCTTGGAGAGCAGGAACTCCACGGCCTTGCGGGCCTGCTCGCTCTGGCCGGTGCCCTTCAGGACGCCCACGCCGGCGACGTTGACGAGCGCGCCCGGGTCGCCGCCGCGGGGGTAGTGGAGCTTGGCCTTGACCTTGTCGGCGCCCTTCTCGGCGACCCGCTCGTACCAGTAGTAGTGGTTGAGCAGGCCCAGGGAGACCTCGCCGGAGTCGACCGCGTCCAGTACGGCGATGTTGTTGCCGTAGGCCTTGGCGCCGTTGGCCTTGAGGGCCTTGAGCCAGGCACGCGTGGTGTCGTCGCCGTCGAGGACGCGCATGCCGGTGACGAACGCCTGGAAGGAGGCGTTGGTCGGGGCGTAGCCGATCTTGCCCTTCCACTCGGGCTCGACCAGGTCGCGGACGCTGTCCGGGACGTCGGTGACCTTGTCCGGGTGGTAGGCGATGACGCGGACGCGTCCGGAGACGCCGGTCCAGTCGCCCTTGGCGGAGCGGTAGGGCGTGCCGACCTTGTCGAGGGTCTGCTGGGGCAGCTTCTCCAGGCGGCCTTCCTTGGAGAGGGCGCCGAGGGCGCCGGCGTCCTGGGAGAAGAACAGCGCGGCCTTGGTCCGGTCGCCCTCCTCCAGGAGCTGCGCCGCCAGTTCCGCGCTGTCTCCGTAGCGGACCTCGACCTTGGTGCCGACCGCCTTCTCCAGCTTCGTCAGGAGTGGCTTGATCAGGGCCTGCTGGCGACCGGAGTAGATGACGAGGGATGATTTGCCCCCCTTGCCTTCCTTGTTCCCCTTGTCGGCTCCCTCTTCGGCGCCGCTCCCGCATGCTGCGGCGGCGGGGAGGAGCAAGGCTGCCGCGGCGAGCGCGAGGAGACGACGGGCCAGGGGCCGACGCATGGTGATGCCTTCCTGCAGGGCCCGCCCCGATAGCTGTAAGTGACAGCGAAAAGGGAGGCGAGCGGGGCCGAAATCGGTCCACGGGGAACCCGGACGGCTAATAAATAAGGTAAAGCTAACCTAAAGGTCAAGAGGTTCGGCGAAAATCGCCGGATCGGCTCCCCAGGACGCGAATGGATAACGGTTTTGGATCATCGTTGCTGGTCAGCGCGATATCCGGAAGGCAATGGAGAGCAGTCCCGGGAGACCGGACCGCCCGGAAGAGGTCTCGGTCGGCAGGCTTTTGATGGAGGCAAGCCTTACCTACGATGCGCCACGTGACGTTCTCTTTCGGCCAGCCAAACGGAGCCAAGCCGGTCCCCTTCGCCCGCGATCTCGCAACTCACCGTGACCACACGGCCCTCATCACCCCCACGGGTGAGATCTCCTACCGCGAACTCGCCGAACGCGTGACGGCCACCGCCCGGCGCCTGGGCCCGCAGCGCCGGCTCGTGCTGCTCGCCGGCGCCAACACGGCCGACGCCCTGGTCGCATACCTGGCGGCCCTGGCCGCCGGCCACGTCGTCCTCCTCGCACCGGGCGACAGTGCCGCGACCGTCGATGCGTTCGTCGCGGCGTACGACCCGGACGTGGTCGTCCGGCAGGCCGGCGGCGCCTGGTCGATCGACGAGCGGCGCACCGGCTCCGCGCACACACTGCACCCCGACCTCGCGCTGCTGCTGAGCACCTCCGGTTCGACCGGCTCCCCGAAGCTCGTCCGCCTCTCGCACGAGAACCTCCAGGCGAACGCGGAATCAATAGCTACCTATCTGGACATACGCGACAGTGACCGGGCCGCCACGACGCTGCCCATGCACTACTGCTACGGCCTCTCGGTCATCCACAGTCACCTCCTGCGCGGCGCGGCGCTGATCCTCACCGACCTCTCCGTGGCCGACCCCCGCTTCTGGGAACGGTTCCGCGCCGCCCGCGGATCGGCGTTCGCCGGGGTTCCCTACACCTTCGACCTGCTCGACCGGGCCGGGTTCGCCACCATGGACCTGCCGCACCTGCGGTACGTCACCCAGGCGGGCGGCAGGCTGGCGCCCGACCGGGTGGCCCACTACGCCGCCCTCGGGCGGCGCGCCGGCTGGGACCTCTTCGTGATGTACGGCCAGACCGAGGCCACCGCCCGCATGGCCTACCTCCCCCCGGTGCTCGCCACCACGCACCCCCACGCGATCGGTGTCCCCGTCCCCGGCGGGTCCTTCCGTATCGAGCCGGCCCCCGGCCACCCGGCCGGCGAGGGAAGCGGCGACCGCACCGGCGAGCTCGTCTACACCGGCCCCAACGTCATGCTGGGCTACGCCGAGACCCCCGAGGACCTGAGCCTGGGCCGCACGGTCGACGAGCTGCGCACCGGCGACATCGCCCGGTGCACGGACGACGGACTCTACGAAGTGATCGGGCGCAGCAGCCGGTTCGTCAAGATCTTCGGCCTGCGGATCGACCTGCAGCGCGCCGAGGCCGCGCTGGAACGGCGGGGCGTCACCGCCACCTGCACCGGCGACGACCGCGAGCTGGTCGTCGCCGTGACGGGCGCGGCGACCCCCGACGCGGCCCGGGTGCGACGCCTGACGGCGGACGAGTGCGGCCTGCCGCTACGCGCCGTGCGCGTCCACCACTTCGCCGAACTGCCGCGCCTCGCCACGGGCAAGCCCGACTACCGGACGATAGTGCGCGAGGCTCGCGCGCCTGGGGACGGCCCGCTGCCCGCCGGAACGCCGGCACTGGCACCGGCATCAGCACCGGCATCAGCACCGGCACCGGCACCGGGTTCCGGCGTGCCGGATCTGTGCCGCCTCTACGCCGAGATCCTCGACCGTACGGACGTCACCGAGGACAGCACGTTCGTGGGCCTCGGCGGCGACTCCCTGAGCTACGTCGAGATGTCGCTGAGGATCGAGCAGGCCCTGGGGCACCTTCCCGCCGACTGGCATCTCCTTCCGATCCGCGAACTCCTGCCGGTCAGCGAACTCCGGCGGCCCGGACGCCGGCGCCCCGGCCGCCGACTGCGCGCGCTGGAGACGGGCGTCGCGCTGCGCGCGGTGGCGATCGTCCTCATCGTCGGTTCCCACATACCGGTGTTCATGGTGCAAGGCGGTGCCCACGTGCTGCTGGGCGTCGCCGGCTTCAACTTCGCCCGATTCCACCTCACCTCCGCCACGCGCCGCGAGCGCGTGCGCCACATCGGCAACGGCGTCGCGCGGATCGCCGTGCCGAGCATCGCCTGGATCGCCCTCGTGGTCCTCCTCGGCAGTGGCTACGACCCGGAGAACGCCGTACTGCTCAACAGCGTCATCGGCTCGCACGAGGGCCGGCAGGAGTGGCACTACTGGTTCGTCGAAACCATCGTCTACTTCCTCGTCGCCCTGGCCCTCTTCCTGTCCGCCCCCGCGGTGGACCGGGCGGAGAGACGGTTCCCCTTCGGCCTGCCCGCGGCGTTGGCGGCGCTCGGCCTGCTCACCCGCTACAACCTCCCCGGGTTCGACCTGCGTGTCCCTCACCTCTCACCGGTCGTCGTCTTCTGGCTGTTCGCACTCGGCTGGGCCGCGGCGAAGGCGAGCACGGCACGGCACCGGCTGCTGGTGACCGCGGTGATCGCGGCGTCCGTGCCGGGTCTCTTTCCCGACCAGCACCAGCGCGAGGCCATCGTGATCGCCGGCCTCGCGCTGCTGGTGTGGTTCCCGACCCTGCCGAGCACCCGGGCCCTCAACCGGGTCGCGGGCGTACTGGCGAGCAGCTCGCTGTACATCTACCTCACGCACTGGCAGGTCTACCCGCATCTCAAGGACCACTCCCCGCTCCTTGCCCTGGTCGTGTCCCTGGTCGTGGGCATCGGCTACGCGACCGCGGCTACGCGCCTGATGCGCACCCGGCCGCGCGCGCACCGGCCGGGCCGCCACGACCGTCCCACGGTCCGGCGCGTCAGGGACAAGCTCCGCGCCATCAGCGTCGGCTGAGGCCACCGACGCAAACTCCGTCTCTGGGTCGGGGGCATCCTCCAGGGCATCGATCCAGCAACGTGACCGGTCGGCAGGCGCCGGTGAAGCGCTGATCCGGTGGCGGTGGCGGTGGCGGTGGCGGTGGCGGTGGCGGTGGCGGCGGCTGCGGCGGCGGTAGCCGTACTCTCGCGCACGATGGTTCAGGCCGCGAGCAGGCGCAGGCCCAGCTCTGCCGCGTTGAGGGCGACGAGGTCGCGGTTGCGCTCGGTCCACCGACCCGAGGAAAGATCGCCGCGGAGGCTGTTCACCGCCCGCTGCTCGGCCTGCGGTCCGACTCTGGTCCATACCGATACCGCGCGGCGTACACGTTCGTCCAGGTAGGCCTCGGGCCGGCGCCAGTGGGCCTCGAAGAATCCGTCAGCGCAGTCCCACGGGATGAGCACCGGCTCGGCGCGGCCCCCGATCGCACGGGTCATGTCGGCCAGTGAAGGCCAGCCGACGAGAAGCTCGGCGAATTCGGGCAGGTAGTCGCGGGTGAGCCAGAACCGCTGAAGCCAGCCGGTCGTACTGGCGTCGTAGGTGAAGACCACCACGCGGCGGGCCACACGCCGCATCTCGCGCAGCCCGGCGACCGGGTCCGGCCAGTGATGAACGGTGCTGACCGCCATCGCGGCGTCGAAGGACTGGTCCTCGAACGGGAGGCTCTCCGCACCGGCGGCCATGCAGGGCGCCGCGCCCGCGGGACGCTGTGCCCGCATGACCGCCGATGGTTCCACCGCCGTGACCTCGCGGTCCGGGGGCTCGTACGAGCCGGTGCCGGCCCCGACGTTCAGTACCGTCCGGGCGTCCCCGAGCGCATTCCAGATCTTCGCGGCGATCCGCGGCTCGGTGTGCCGCGTTGCCGGGTACGTGGGCCCGATGGATTCGTACAACTGCGCGCCGAAAGCCCTCAGTTGTTCCTCCGGCGTCGTCCTGATCCCCATGGCCCGTGCCTCCAGTTCCTGGTCGATGGCCGTCACCATGGCGGTCGCGCGGTCGCGTTGTTCCTGCAGCAGGCCGCGCAATCGGCGCAGTTGCGCGACCGCGTCGGTGGCCGGGTCGTCCACCAGATCCGCGATCGAGCGCAATCCGAAGCCCAGGCGCCGGTAGCCGAGCACCTCCCGCAGTCGCTCCACGTCGCCCGCCGAGTAGGCCCGGTACCCGGCCCCGGTCCGCGCGGACGGCTGCAGGAGGCCGATCTCGTCATAGTGATGCAGTGTGCGGACGCTCACGCCGGCCGGCTCGGCCACACGTCCCACGGTCAGGTGCTCTTCCACGCCACCGACAATGCGGTATGACGCCACGTGAGGGTCAAGCGCCTCGACCTGGACAACCCGCCGGTACCGGAGATCGCCCGGCTCCACCGCACCGACCGAACCGCCCACGACGCCGAAGCCCGCGAGACCACCCATGGGCACGCGCAGCAGCTCCGTATATGTGCAGCATTGCGGATGCGGGCCCGCACGGCGGGCAGCGTTCCTGTAAAGGGTCGGCCCGGTGGCTGCTCGACGAGGCCCGGAGCCGGCTGCCGCCGGACGGCTGGGGGACGCTGATGACGTCGACCGATTCCTCGCAGGTGCCCGTCCCGGTACATGACTGGGCGGTCGATGACCTGCCGGCTCTGGACTTCGACCCCTTCATGGCCCGCCTTCTGCTCCACGAGCCGATCGCCCGCATCAGGCTGCCCTACGGCGAGGGCCACGCCTGGCTCGTCACCCGCTACGAGGACGTCAAGCTGGTGACGTCCGACGCCCGCTTCAGCCGCCGGGCACTGATCGGCCGGTCCGTCACCAGACTGTCCCCGCACACCATCCCTCAGGACGAGGCCGTGGGCTTCACCGATCCGCCCCGCCACGCCCAGCTGCGCAAGGCCGTCGCCCGGGCGTTCTCCGCGCGCAGCATGGAACGAATCCGTCCCCTCGTGGAGCGTACGGCCCACGAACTGCTCGAGGGCATGGAACGGCACGGCAGCCCGGCGGACCTGATGGAGCACTTCAACGCACCGCTGCCGTTGACGGTGATCAGCGAAGTGATGGGAGTGCCATCGTCCGACCGGCCCCTCATGGCGCACTGGACCGGCGTGCTCCTGACGGCGGCGCGCACGCGGGAGGAGAGCGAAGCGGCCAAGGCCGAGATCCGCGCCTACTTCGTCGCCCTCCTCCGGCGCCGCCGCGCCGAACCCCGAGAAGACCTGGCCGGCGATCTGGCCGCGGCGGTGACGAGCGCCGAACTCAGCGAGGCGGAGGCCGTCGCCCTGGCCGTACTGATCCAGATCAGCGCCACGCACGCCGTCCGCAACAACAGCGCCAACATGGTGTACGCGCTGCTCACCGAGCCCGGCCTGGCGGACAGGCTGCGCGCCGCACCGGCCGTCCTCCCGCAGGCCGTCGAAGAGCTTCTGCGCTGGATCCCGCACCGCCGCGGCGTGGGCATCGCCCGCATCGCCACGCAGGACGTGGAGGTCGGCGGCACCCTCATCGCGAAGGGCGAGGTGGTCTACGCCTCCTACCTCACCGCCAACCGTGACCCGTCCGTCTTCGAGCGTCCGGACGAGCTGGACGTCGACCGGCCCCGCGTCCCGCACCTCTCCTTCGGACACGGGCCCCACTTCTGTCTGGCCTCGATGCTCGCCAGGCTGGAGTCCGAGGTCATGCTGACCGGTCTGCTCGCCCGGTTCCCGCACCTGCGGCTGGCCGTGCCCGCGAAGGAGATCGCATGGCAGCCCGCCGCGCTCATCCGGGGCCCGGAGACGCTGCCGGTCGCCTGGTGACTCCTAGGGAGGCGGCGGGCCGGGGGAGCCGCCACGGCGTCCGGCCTGTGCGCCGCCGCGCGCGGGCCGACGCCCACATCAGGAAGGGAGGGCCGACGGGCAGGCGGGCAGGGCAGGGCAGATGGGCAGGACGGGCAGGCGGGCAGCGGGCCCGCAGCTCGGTCCGGGGCCGGTACGCGCGCCGGCTCAGCCCATCTGCGCCTTGACGTGGGCGAGCACTTCGTCGAGCTCGCCGGTGGGGGAGAACTCGGCGAGCTCGCTGTCCTCCAGCGCCTCGGGGGCGTGCCCGGCGCTCCAGTAGTAGGTCTGCCCGGCCTCG
This sequence comes from Streptomyces aureoversilis, assembly GCF_042657885.1. Lineage (NCBI taxonomy): Bacteria > Bacillati > Actinomycetota > Actinomycetes > Kitasatosporales > Streptomycetaceae > Streptomyces > Streptomyces aureoversilis. The sequence continues at coordinate 116,328 of NZ_JBHSKJ010000004.1, read as the reverse complement.
TAGGTCTCCTCGCCGTCCTTGGTCCGCAGCCGGATCCGGCCCTTGGCGAGGAACCCCCAGTGCGGGCACTGGCAGAGACCGTCGGGCAGGCCCTCGAGGGCGGGCCCGAAGTCGGTGCCCTTGACGGCGCTCAGATAGAGCACGCTCATCCCGCCGCCGATCTCCTGCGTCCGTACCTCGACACCTTCGGCTTGGAGAACGACCGGCGCTTCCTCACGGGTGGTCGACGTCACGGCTCTCGCCTCCCTCACTTCCCTCACCTTCACGATAGGCAGGGTGACGGGACACTTCCACCGCTGGTTGAAGGCCGAGCGGGGGCCTACACTCACTCCCCATGCCGCCTGCGAAGACGTCGTACGTCTGCCTGCCCTGCCGGGCCTCGTACAAGCAGCGCCGCCCCGGTCGCCACGACCGGGCGGACCGCCCGTGTCCGCGCTGCGCACGTCCCCTCATCCACGTGGGCGCCGCCTTCGCGCCCCCACGCCGCCGCGACGAGGCCGCCTGGCGCACGCTGTCAGTGCTGCTGCAAGCAGGCATCCGCTTCCACATGGGCTGCACCGACGGCCCGGGTTACCGGCCCCGCACCATGGGCGAGGTACGCGAACGCCTGACGTACGCCAGGCGGCACGGGGTGCCGGCTGAGCAGGCGCTGGTACTGCGGGAGCCGCCCCAGCGAACGAGGTCGCGCCCGGCGATCCCGTGCTGACGCGCACGACCTCACGCGTCGAACTCGTAGTCCGGCACGTACGACGCGGAGTCGGGGGGCCGAAAACCCGCAGCTGGTCCGGGCGGAGCAACGTTCGGCAGCACCTCGGTAACGGAAGCGCCGCCCGCCCTCGGCGGCCACATGGGCGCGGGGCACGCCCCGGATGCCCGCGGCGTCGCCGCTTGACTGCTTCCACGGCGGGAGCGCACGCTGAGGATACGAGGGAAATATCGGATGTAAGCGCACATGCCACGTATGTGCGCCCCGGGTGCGCATCCGCACGCCTGCGCATACGCACGCCCACTCGTCCACCGTCCACTCGTCGCGTGCGCGCCGTCCCCTGGCCGGGTCGGCATGGCAGATCCGAGCCCGACGGCGCCCGAGAGGGGCCCGTCATGTCCAGCGAGTACACCATCCTGCGTGTCCGCGTCACGGCCAAGGACGCCGACACCTTGCGCGCCCTGCTGAGGGACTCCCGTCCCGACGTCGGCGGCCGGATCCGTCAGAACGAGGACGGCAGCCTCACCTTCGACGCCTACGTGTCCCCCGAGCAGGGCGAAGCCCTGGCTCGCGAGGGTGTGTCGGCCGTGACCGTCGAGGACGCCACCGCCACCGGACGTGCACGCCAGGCCGAGGTGGGCGAAGGAGACCGGTTCGCCCCCGAGGACGAGGTTCCGCAGGGACTCGCCCTCAAGGTGCGGGACAGCTAGGAGGGACGCCATGCCGTACCTGAACGTCACCGAGGTCGAATCCGGCGTGGCCAGCCTGGCCGCCGCGTTCCCGACGGCGGACCTCATCGAGCTGCCCGAGCCGACCTTCGAGGGCAGGACCTGCCACGCCCTGCGAATCGGTACCCACCCCCCGCAGCCGAAGCCCGCCGTCGTCCTGATCGGCGGTGCGCACGCCCGGGAGTGGGGGAGCTGCGAGATCCTGGTCAACTTCGCCGCCGACCTGCTGCACGCACACGCCGGCGGTACGGGCCTTGCCTACGGCGGCACGAGTTTCACCTCCGCACAGGTGCGCACGGTCCTGGAGGAGCTCGACGTCGTCGTCTTCCCGCTCGTCAACCCGGACGGCCGGCACTACAGCCAGACCGTCGACGCCATGTGGCGGCGGAACCGCAATCCGGCCCAGTCCGGCGGCAATCCAGCCGCGGTCGGCGTCGACATCAACCGCAACTACGACCACCTCTTCGACTACCGGACCGCCTTCCACCCCTCCGCCCCGGTCCGCGTCTCGGACGACCCGGCCAACCCCGACCAGGTCTACCAGGGCCCCGAGCCCTTCTCGGAGCCGGAGACCCGCAACGTGCGCCGGCTGCTCGACCACTTCGCCCGCACCCGCTGGTTCGTCGACGTCCACAGCTACACCCAGAAGATGCTCTACGTGTGGGGCGACGACCAGAACCAGTCCGTCGACCCGGCCAAGAACTTCCGCAACCCCCTCTTCGACGGCAAACGCGGACTGAAGGACGGCCTGCTCTACGCCGAGTTCCTCGAGGAGGGCGACGCCGACGACTCCGCCGTGCTCGCCGAGCGGTTCTGCGAGGCCCTGAAGGGCGTACGGGGCAAGGAGTACACCCCCGAGCCGGCCTTCGACCTGTACCCGACCTGCGGAACCAGTGACGACTACATCTACGCACGCCACATCCTCTCGGGCCGGGAGGAGGAGAAGATCCTCGCCTTCACCGTCGAGTGGGGAATGGCCTTCCAGCCACCGTGGGCAGAGATGAAGAAGATCGTCCTCGATGTCGACGCCGGCCTCGTACAGTTCTGCCTGACCGCCATCGCCTGAGAACTGCCCCGCCGGTCAGCACCGGTGGCCGGACAGTGGCCGTTCCCCTTCACCCAACGGGCTGAATCACCGCCACCAGCTCCGCAAACGGCAGTACGCTGGCGAGCCGCCGACCAGAGAAAAAGCTTTCCAGGGAGTCGAGTTGACCAGGCATCCGCTACTCCCTCGAGCTGAATGGCTCGCCCGCCGTGCGCGCATCCTCGGCTGTGCCGCGTCCCTGATCCACGACACGGAGCACCGGATCATGCTCCTGCATACGTCCTGGAACGGCGCGTGGCAGCTGCCTGGTGGTGGCCACGACGAAGGCGAGGACCTGTGGCAGACGGCCGTGCGCGAGACGTACGAGGAGACGGGCCTGGCCATGCCGGACAGTCCGGAGCTGCTGGCCGTGGACTGGGGCCTGCACCCCGAAGGCATCCCCGAGGTCTTCACGCTGTTCAAGGGCCCCCTCGTCGACGCGAACACGGTCGAGGTGAAGCTGTCCGACGAGCACGACGCCTGGCGCATGCTCACGGCTGAGGAGTGGGCGCCGCTGGTGCCCTCGGAGCAGGCCCGGGTTCTGGCCATCGCAACGGAGGTCCTGCGCGGCGCACGATGCCCTTACCTTCGCGAGGCCGGCCACCTGGCCGACGTCCGGTAGCCGGCTCCGGCCGGCCGACACCGCACTGAACTCAGCCGTGCGCGGCCACCGACGCCATGAGGCCATCGCGTGCAGAACCCGGGCCCGGGGCCGCCAGCGCCTGGTCGAGTCCCGCGCGCAGTTCGGCTACATCGCACCGATCGGAGGCGGCGGGCCCGGCCCGGGGCCCGCACGTGCACGACCGACGACGGCTGCTTCCGCCGCCTGACCGCCCACGCCCGCCTCCCTCCCCCCCGGCCTACGCCGGCCGTCTGTGCGACGCCAAGCACGGCGCCGGCGACCAGCAGATGCGCAATATCGTTGCGGAGGGGCTCCGGGAGGTGTACTTCAACGACGGCGGACGCCGCGCAGACAACTTCGAGGCCGCGTTCACGAGTATCGACCATTCCGACGTCTCGTTCTGACCGGGACGCCCCTGCAGGTGAAGGCCCCCCGCCGCTGCGCCGCGCCGTATGGAGGGATCGCCGTTGTCGTCCTCCGGTGATCGGGCGACTCCTCGCCCCGGGACGCGAGCCCGGCGGCCAGTCCGATTTGGCGGCCGGTCCGACGGAAGTTCGGACCGGCCGCGCCACCGAGGAGGCTCAGGGCAGCTGGGCCGTGATCACCGCGGTCGTGCAGAGGAGGGCGGCCAGCGGGAGGGTGGGCAGGGCGAAGGTGACGGCGCGCAGCCAGGGCCGGCGGCCCCGGGCGGTCGGGAGGGCGGGCCAGCGGCGGACGGACTCGACGACCGTGGCGGCGAGCAGGCCGGCGCCGAGGGCGGAGACGACGCCCGGGAGGTGGCCCCACTCGCCGACCCGCAGGGCGAGCAGCCAGCAGGTGGCGGCGGTCAGCGGCAGGGAGACGGCCTTGAGCCGGTCCAGCGGGCGGGAGAGGCGGGTTCGGCGGGGCCGTACCATCCCGAGCAGGGCGAGTGCGGGCGCGCCGGCCGAGAGCAGGACGGTGAAGGCGAGCAGGATCGGGTGCGGGGTCTGCGGCTCGTCGAACTCGGGGGCGCTGATGCCGAGCAGCCCGAAGCCGATCTTCTCGGTCGGTGTGCGGGTGGAGTTGGCGAGCACGACGACCGCGCGCTGGTCGGAGGTGTGGGCGACGAACGCGCGTGAGCCGTTGGTCAGCCCGTTGTGCCAGCCGACCTTGGTGCCACCGGCGTTCCACAGCTGCCAGCCGAGCCCGATGTGCCCGTCCCGGTCGGCGTAGTCGGCGACCGCGGCCCGCGGGGTGTGGGTAAGAGCGAGCGCGGAGGGCGGGTTCGGGGCGGTGTTGGCGGCGAGGAAGGCGGCGAGGTCGGCGCTGGTGGTCCAGGTGCCGGTGCCGACCGCAGCCCACTTGGGGTTGGTCCACGGGACGACGGGTGTGCCGGCGGTGTGGAACGGCTGGATGGCGCCGTCCGGGGTGCCGGGGGCGGTGCGGACGGTGGTGTGCTTCATGCCGAGCGGGGCGAGGACCCGCTCGCGCAGGGCGGTCGGGTAGTCGCGCCCGTCGACCTTGGCCAGGGTCTCGCCGAGGACGGCGTAGCCGAGGTTGGAGTAGGAGTACTCGGTGCCGGGCTTCGGCCCGTAGCCGGAGAGGCGGGTGAGCGCGCGGACCGGGTCGCCGAGTACGGAGTAGCCGTCGCCGCCGAGCAGGTATCCGGCCATCGCCAGCGGGAACTGCGCGCCGTCGGGCGGGAAGGACGGCAAGCCGGCGGTGTGGGTGGCGAGCTGCTCGACGGTGATGCCGGACACCGCCGGATCGGCGAAGGTGTACTCGGGCCAGAGTCTGCCGACGGTGTCGGTGAGCTTGATCTTCCCGGCGTCGAGGAGGCTGCCGAGGAGGCTCGCGGTGAGCACCTTCTGCGCCGAGCCGGTCTCGAAGACGGTGTCCGGGGTGACGGGGGTGGATCCATCGGTGGTGCCCAACGCGGCCCGGGTCACCTTGCCGTGGTCGACCACCGCGACCGAGACACCGACCGAGCCACCCGCCCTCTGCCCGTCCGGCAGCAGGCCGGCGACCCGCGCGGCCAGTGCGGCGTCCCCGCTGCGGTGGGCGGCGGCCGGCGCGCTGCGCGGACCGGCCGCGAAGGCTCCCAGCGCGGCGAGGACGGCGACGGCCGCCGTCCACCGGATGGTTCGCCGCCGACCCCCGCGCTGGGAGCGGTTGTCCGGGGAAGTGGGACCGGGTGGAGCCGTGTCGGACACAGGCACAGGCACGGGCATGGGGCTTCCTCCAACAGGATGCGGGCGGCGGCCGCCGAATCCGGCGCCGACTGATGACGCTTCACATTCGCCCAGGTCAGAACCGTCTTGCGGCGGCCGTCCGGCCCGTTCCGAAGTAGCCGATCGGCCACCCCGGCCCTGCTCGCCTCCCACGTACGGTGTCGGTATGCACAACCCGTCAGCAGTCCACCCGCCCACGCCGCCCGCCCGCGCGGGCACCGCCGGCCCCGCCCGCCTGGTGCCGTTCGCCCTCGCCGCCGGGAGCCTGCTGCTGGCCCTGCTCGCCGACCTCGACCGCTGGTGGGGCATGCGCCCGGGCCCGGCCGCCGACGCCCTCTTCCTCACCTCCGGTACGGTGATGTCCGCCCTCGCGCTCCGGGCGCTGCGCCCCGGCACCTCCCGGTCGGCGACCTCGGCCGCCGTCGCCGGGGCCCTGTCGGTGACCTTCGCCGCCTCCGCCGGGTACCGGCTGCTGGACGCCGAGCACCGGCCGAGCGGCCTCACCGAGGCGCTTGCTCTCGCGCTGCTGCTCTCCCTGGTCGCCTACCGCTGCCGGCCGCTGGTGATCGCGGGCACGGCGGTCGCCGCCTTCGCCGCGCTGCTGGCCGCCGCCGGGCGCGACGGCGGGCCGTTCGACGTGGACAACGCGCTGCTGGTGCTGGTCCTGCTCGGGCCCGGCCTGCTGCTGCGCTGGCGCGCCGAGCGCCGCGCCTGGCACATCGAGCGCGCGGTGCGCGAGGAGCGCAACGCCCTGGCCCGGGACCTGCACGACGTCGTCGCCCATCAGGTCACCGGCATCGTCGTCCAGGCGCAGGCGCTCCAGCACGTCGCGGCCCGCGACCCCGGGATGCTGCGTGCCGCGCTGGCCGACATCGAGCACGCGGGAGCGGACGCACTGGCCGCCATGCGCCGGCTGGTCGGTGCGCTGCGCGAGGGAGAGCACCCGGGCCCGGACGGCGACTCGCCGGCCCGCCGGCTCGCCTCCCTCGCCCGGCCCGGCGACGGCCACCGGCCCGAGGTGGCGGTGCGCGGCGAGGCCGAACTGGACCGCGCCCCGACCGAGCTCGCCGCCGCGGTCCTCCGGATCGCCCAGGAGGCCGTGACCAACACCGACCGTCATGCCCGCGGCGCCACCCTGGTCACCGTCCTGGTTCGCGGCGAGGGCGGCCGGCTCCACCTGGACGTGCACGACGACGGTCGCGGTCCGGTCCGCGCCCACACCGGGGACGGCTACCGGGACGGCTACGGGCTGATCGGCATGGCGGAGCGGGCCAAGCTGCTCGGCGGCACCTTCCACGCCGGCCCGGCCGAGTCCGGCACCGGCTGGCAGGTCGCCGCCCGGCTGCCGGGCCCGTCCGGTTCACCGACCCCGGCGGACGGCGCGCGGAGGGCGGCCCGGTGACCATCCGCGTCCTGCTCGCCGACGACCAGCGCATGGTCCGCACCGGCTTCCGCTACATCCTCGACGCCGAACCGGACATCGAGGTCGTCGCCGAGGCCGGGGACGGCATCGAGGCGCTCCGGCTCGCCGGGCACCACCGCCCCGACGTCTGCCTGCTGGACATCCGGATGCCCGGCATCACCGGCCTCGACGTCACCCGCCGCCTGGCCGGCCCCGGCGTCGCCGACCCGCTGCGCGTCATCGTCGTCACCACCTTCGACCTCGACGAGTACGTGCACGAGGCCCTGCACGGGGGCGCGGCGGGCTTCCTGCTCAAGGACGCCGGCCCGACCATGCTCATCGAGGCGGTCCGGGCCGCCGCCCGGGGCGAGGCCATGGTCTCCCCGCAGGTCACCGTCCGGCTGCTGCGGCACTTCACCGCCGGCCGCGGTCGGCTGCCGCTGCCCGGCACGGGCGGGCACCCGCTGTCCGAACGCGAACTGGCGACCGTTCAGGCCGCCGCCCAGGGCCTCACCAACGCCGAGATCGCCGGACGCCTGCACATCTCGCTCGGCACGGTCAAGAAGCACCTCGCCGGCGCCCAGCTGAAGCTCGACGTCCGCAACCGGGTCGAACTCGCCGCCTGGGCCTACCGCCACGGCCACATGGACGGGCCTTCACCGGCGCCGGAGCACCGGTAGCCATCGGATGGCTGTTTGCCGCCGGTGTCCGGGCCGGGGGCACCGAAGCCCGGCCGTGGATCGATGCGCGGTGAGCATAGCCATCGCGGGCGAGGCCGAGAGGAGTTCCAGGGACCGGTGTGGCTCCGTGGCGGGGTGGCGTACATGTCGCGTGCCAAGTGCCGGGTGGTCGTGACCGGTCGCATACCGCCCTTGGTGGGCTGGGGGACTGGCTGAGCGTAAAGGCCCGGTGCTACTGCTACCGCTACCGCTGCCGAGGAGCAGGGCCGACAGATTCAACGGTCAGTCGTGTAGCGGGCGAAGAAGGTCTCGGCCATGAACCGCGCCATGGTGGTGAGTCGCTTCGGCGGGTAGGCGTCGGGGTCGTCCAGGACGAGTCGGCCGCCTTCTTCCATGGCGGTGAGCAGGAGGTGGGCGAGGAGGTCGACATCGATGGCCTCGGTGCCGGGGCGGTCGGCGAGGAAATGGCGGGTGATGTCGGCGAACTGCGCGCGGATGGAGGCTTCGGCCTGCTGACGGTACGTGTGTACGGGCGGGGGAGTGGCGTCGACGGGCAGGAGGATGGCGCGCCACCGGTCCGGGTGGGTGGTGACGGCGGTGAAGAAGCTCTCGGCGACGTGGGTGAAGGTGGCGATCGGGTCGGCGTCGGTGAGGTCGGCGGGGAGGGCGTCGGCGACCTGGGCGAGGGCGCGTTCGCCCTCGCGGCGCAGGAGGTCGCGCAAGATGTGGTGGGTGTCGGTGAACTGGCCGTAGACGACGGGCCTGGTCACACCGGCTGCCTTGGCCACCGCGTCGACGGAAACCCCGGTCACCCCGTCGGTGTTGATGATCCGCAGTGCGGTGTCCAGCAGCTGCTCGCGCCGTTCGGCCGGGGCCATGCGTGGGGCGTAGGGGCGCTTGCGGGCAGTGCCGGGAGAAGCCATGGCAGTCATCCTACTCTTGTGTAGCTACACCTCTGTAGCTACAGTCGCGTAGCAATGAAAGCTACAGGCGTGTAGCAATTGCGGGGGGGGGGACTGATGGGGCTGATGAGGACCACCAGCACACCAGGACGCTTGTGCATCATCGATGCGGGCTACGTCGGCAACGGGCTGGCCCGTGCTCTGCGGCAGGCGGGCATCCCGTACGACCAGCTCGAGGCCACCGGCGAGATCGGCGGGAACCGGGCGCACGGGGTGTACGACTCGACGCACCTGATCAGTTCGAAGAAGTCCACCCAGTACGTCGAGTACCCGATGCCTGCGGGCTATCCGACGTTCCCCAGCCGGGCGCAGATGCTGCGGTACCTGAATGACTACGTGGACCACTTCCACCTGCGCGAGCACATCGAGTTCGGCACCGAGGCCGTCGAGGTGCGGCCGCTGGACCGTACCGGCATGGCCGGCTGGCGCGTGACGCTGTCGACCGGTGAGCAGCGCGAGTACGCCGGGGTCGTCGTGGCCAACGGCCACTACTGGGAGCGCAACGTCCCCTCGTATCCGGGCACGTTCAGCGGCCGCCGGATGCACTCCAAGGACTACAAGCGCCCCGCCGACTTCGCCACCGGCGGCCGGGTGCTCGTGGTCGGCGGCGGCAACTCGGCCGGCGACCTCGCAGTCGAGGCGGCGGCCACGTTCGGCAGCGCCGACATGTCCCTGCGCTCCGGGTACTGGTTCATCCCGAAGACGATCCTCGGGATCCCGTCCTCGGAGTGGGACCGCGTGTGGCTGCCGATGCCGCTCAGCGGCTCGGGTTCAAGGCGCTGCTGCGGATGTCCTGCGGCCGCTACGAGCGGTACGGGCTCAAGAAGCCCGACCACAAGCTGTTCGCCAAGGACGTCACGGTCAACTCCTCGCTGATGTACGCGCTGCTGCACGGCAAGGTACGGCCGCGCCCGGAGATCACCCGCTTCGACGGATCCACGGTGCACTTCGCCGACAGCACCACCGGCGAGTACGACACCATTCTGTGGGCCACCGGCTTCCGCACCCGGTCTCCGTTCCTGGACGAGTCGATGTTCGTGTGGGAGAACGGCCAGCCGCTGCTGATCGAGCACGTGCTCGTGCCCCGCTACGCCAACCTCTACATCTGGGGCCTGGTCGCGCCCCGCTCCGGCGCCGGGAAGATCATCTCGCACGGCTCGGACTTCCTTGCCGAAGCGGTCCTCGCGCAACGGTTGCTCCCGGTCCCGCTGTCCGACCTGGTCGCCCGCCGCATGCCGGCGCGCAGCTCGATCCTCGCCGGGTCGGCGGAGATCCTCACCCGGATCCGCCTGCTGCGCTGGATCGTGCGCCGCTACTGCCGCCAGGCCCGTCTGCTCGGCGGCGGCGTGGCGTCGTGGAGCGCACACCGCGCGCCCGCTCCCGAACGTCGGCCCCGCGCGGGCTTCCCGGACACCGCTGATGTCGCCGACGCCGCCGGTCTTGCCGAAGCGGAGCTGTCCGCATGAGCCTGCCCGCCCCCACACCACGCAGCCGGGCCGTGGTCACGGGCGCGTCGTCCGGCATCGGTGCCGCGCTCGCCGAGGGCCTGGCCGCCCGCGGCCACTCGCTGATCCTGGTGGCCCGCCGCCAGGACCGGCTGCACGAGCTCGCCGAGCGGCTGACCGAGCGCTACCGCGTCCAGGCGGAGCTACGCACCTGTGACCTGAGTGACCGGGGGGAACGGGCGAAGCTGGTCGCGGAGCTCGCGTCGCGGGACATCGCGGTGCTGTGCAACAACGCGGGCTTCGCCACCTACGGCCCGCTGTCCACCCTCGCACCGGAGCGGGAGCGGCTGCAGGTGGAGCTGGACGTGGTGGCCGTGCACGAGCTGACCCTGACCGTACTCCCGGGGATGCTGGAGCGCCGGGCGGGCGCGATCCTGATCACCGGCTCCACGGCCGGTAACCAGCCCGGCCCGAACAACACCACCTACGCCGCCTCCAAGGCGTTCGCCAACACCTTCGCAGAATCCCTCCACGCCGAACTCGCCGGCACCGGGGTCGGCTGCACGCTGCTGGCCCCCGGACCGGTACGCACCGAGTTCACCCTGGTCGCCGAGGTACCGGCGCTGGATCGGCTCGTCCCCGGCCCCCTGTGGGTGTCGGCCGAACAGGCCGCACGGCAGGCGCTCGCCGGCATGGCCCGAGGCAAACGCCGTGTCGTTCCAGGGGCTTTCGCCAAGATGCAGACCGTCGGCGGGCAGTACACCCCCCGCGGGATCACCGGCCGGCTGATGCGCGCGGTGTACGGGAGGCTGACGTGACCGACCGGGAACCCGCCACCCGCACCCAGGGCCGCAGCCTGGGCTCCGACCTGCGGCGCCTGCTCACCCTGGCGGGCCCCCGCCGCACCCTGTACCGCGACGCGCACTACTTCACCGCAACCGTCGACGTCGACCCCGAACGGATGCGGCCCTGGCTCCCGTACGGAATCCGGCTCGCCGAACCCGCCCGGGCGGACGTGTTCACCGCCTTCTTCCCCGACTGCACCTACGGCTCGGTGTACCACGAGGCCGGGGTGTTCGTGCACATCCAGGCCGGCCGCCGCACCGGCATCCACTGCCCCTGGATGATCCTCGACGACGACGTCGCACTCATCCTCGGCCGTGAACTGCTCGGCTGTCCGAAGAAGCTGGGCGAGATCGACTGGCACTTCGAAGGCGCCACCATCCAAGCCGAGGCACGCAGGCGAGGCAGCACACTGATCACCATGGGTGGCGTCCTCGGCCGGCGGATCGACGACCCACCGCCGATCCTCGGCCGCCCGCACCGCAACGCCATGGGCCTCATCGGAGCAGCCCTGCCCCGCATCGTGGGCTTCACACCCGGCGAACACCCCCTCGAAGTGCGCGAGGTCACCGCCTTCGAGCTCACCGTCGGCGGCTCCGAACGCGACCCGCTCGACGTGATGGGCCTCGGCCCGCCCCTTCAGGCCCGCCTCCACCGCGTCGACCTGACCACCGGATCCCCGCCGATCCCGCTCCGTCCCCTCTCGCCGCTGTACACGGCGACCCGAGTCCGCCCGAGGGTGCTCTGAGATGACCGACGACACGACCAACAGCACGACCGACACCACCGCCGACACCACGACCACCGTGCTCGCCGACCCGCTGACCCTGCCCTGCGGGGAGGTACTGGCCAACCGTATCGCCAAAGCCGGCATGAGCGAGCAGCTCGCCACCCGCGCAGGTATCCCCACCGCCGGCCTGCACCGGCTCTACGCCACCTGGGCCCGCTCCGGCGCCGGACTGCTCATCACCGGAAACATCATGATCAACCGCGACGGACTCGTCGAACCCCGCAACGCCATCCTCGACAACGACCACGCCCTGACCGCCTTCACCGCCTGGGCCGACGCCGCGAAGCACTGCGGCACGGCGGTGTGGATGCAGATCAACCACCCCGGCCGCGTCGCCACCGTGCCCTTCACCCGCCGCCCCGTGGCCCCATCGCCCACCCGCGAACCCGTCCCCGGCTACAACCTGCGCACCCCGCGCGAACTGACCGGCCGACGCATCCAGGCACTCATCCACGACTTCGCCCGCACGGCCCACCTCGCCGTCGCCGCGGGTTTCGACGGCATCCAGATCCACGCCGCACACGGCTTCCTGCTCTCCCAGTTCCTCTCCCCGCTCGCCAACACCCGCGACGACGACTACGGCCGCACCCCGGCAGGCCGCCGCCGCGCTTTGCTGGAGACCGTCGCCGCCGTACGCGAGGCCGTCGGCCCTGCCGTACCCGTCTCGGTCAAGCTCAACTCGAAGGACTTCCAGTACGGCGGTCTGAGCGAGGCAGAGTCCCTCGACGTCGCCGCCGCCCTCGCCGACGCCGGCATCGACCTGCTGGAGATCACCGGCGGCAACTACGCCGAACCCGCCATGGAAGGCGTCCACCACACCCCTCACCAAGGCCCCTACTTCGCCGGCTACGCCACCAAGGTCCGCCACCGCGTCGACGTGCCTCTCATGCTCACCGGCGGCCTGCGCACCCGCACCACCATGGAACGCCTCGTGGCCGGCGGCGCCGTCGACATCGTCGGCATCGCCCGGCCGATGGCCTTCGTCCCCGACTACCCCGCCCGCATCCTCGCCGACGAGCCCGAACCCCTCCTGCCCGCGCCGCCACGCCCCACCGGCTACCGGCCGCTCGACGGCTACGTCCAGCTCGCCGCGCACAACCACCAGTTCCACCGCATCGCCACCGGCCGCACGCCCCAGACCCGCGCCGGCCTCGGCACCGTCCTCCACGCCGTCGGCAAGCTCACCGCGGCCGCGGCCGGCCAGGCGGTGCTGCCCCGATGAGCCTCGACACCGCCCACCTGACCGCCGAACCCCTCCGGCCACGCACAGGGCGAAGGGCTCGGCTCCACTCTGCGGCTGCGCGGACCGGTGCGACGGCTTCGGGTCCGCCTCACGCCTGGCGTGCTCGGTGAGGGTACGGCAGACGAACGGCTCCCAGGACCTTCTCCACGGCCCTGGCATGCCGGTGAGGTTCTCGGGACCGGGCGCTGGAGCGACGATGGGCGAGACGCGTCCCGCCCCAGGGACACGAACTACTTCACCAGGCCCCACGCGGGTCACTGAAGCACGGGGAGGCCGTGGGCGCAGTCATCCCATGAAGAAACTCCAGGGCTGTTCCCCACTGTGCACGTACTGATTGTAACGAGGAGCCTCGATGTACCACTTCGTGAAGCCGGCGGCGGCGAAGCGGTAGTGGTCGAACACTACGGAAAGGCCCTCGGCGACTTCGGGGGAGCACCGTCCGAGGATGGTGGAAGCTATGTCGTCGAATTCTTCAACGGCCTGGCCGAAAAGTTCCATGAGGGCAAGGATCGACGCATCCACGTCTTGCGTCCGGCAGAGATTCTGGTGCTGCCAGAGCAGGTTGCTGCCGAGCTGTCCTTCGGCCATGTCCTTCCCGTACCCGATCAGGTCGTTGGGCAGGGCGAGCACGCGACCCAATCGGTGAAGCAGATCCTGATGTATCCGGGAGTAGTAGACCTCCTCCGGGATCTCGTAGCCTGCCGTGATCTCGGCAGGCAGGACGTTACCCCCCGGTCCTATCGTCTTGACCCGGTGCTTCAGGGCGGCGCTGAAGTCCTGGTAGGTCTCGCGGCCCTGGATCACCTGCGCTTCCCTGGCTGCGCGCCTGGCCCACCAGGCCTGGAACGACCCCAGGCGCTTTCGCCACTGAGGTGACGCGCCAAGGGCGGTGAACTCCTCCCCGATCAGCCACCAGGAGGCCAGATAGGGATTCCGGCCGACTCCTTCGGCCGGCTCCTGGTCCGCGAAGGGCTCCCCTACTATCGCCTTCTCTACGTGGTTCAGTTCGCTGCCGGTCGCCGTTTCGATGTTGGTGTCGTCCCAACTGAGCCAGTAGAAGAGGTACTTGGCAATGGTGGAGGCCTGCCGGTGATCCGCCTTCGGGTAGGCCGAAGCTGTGCCGTTACCGGGGTCCATGTCGCGGACGTCATCGAGAACTTCCGGGGTCGACGGCGTGTGTTCCGCTATCCATGCAACGATTTCCTTGGAAATTTCCTTGCGATGTCCGGCGGTGAGTGGGCTGTGTGCGACCCAATGGCCGGGATAGCAGATCTCGATCCTTTCCCGCACGGCCGTGACCTTCCCCCAGTCGCTGGTTGCATGCGATTCGCCGATCCTGCGCACCGTGACAGGCGCGAGGGGCCTCGCGCGCCACGGCGTGCCGTGCCTTACGGCTGTCCGCACCTGTCACCAGCCACTGTGCTCGACGGCGCTGGATTCCGGAAGACCGTCGGTGGTGGGCCGAGGTAGGACCGATACAGTGCTTGGACAGGTTGCCCGTACAGCCGGTTTGGCCCGGCTGCCCTCGTGTCCGGGTGAACCCGTCAGCACAAACGGGCATGGCGGCAGATGATGCGGCTGCTGCCGTGGGACACGTCGCCGCGGACGGCGGCCAGGACCTGATGGGCCGTGACGCGGCGTGCCCGGCCGAGTCGTCGCGGCGGCGACCGGGGGGCTCAGTGGCCTAGCGCGGCGCGCAGCGTGATCCCGTGGCGGATGCGCAGGCGGCGCACCTCCCAGACCGAGAGCGCGGTCACGGACAGCGGGCCGCCGAGCATGAACGTGTACAGCACTTCCGGAGGCGCGGCGACGTCGGGACCGTTGAACATCTGGAACGCGAAGAGCGACCAGACCAGCAGCGGCGAGATGAGTGCCGGGAGCAGTGGGTGCACGTCCCTGGCCAGGAAGCACGTGAAGACGCAGGCGTAGGTGGCCAGGAGCGTGTAGACGCTCGAGCCGAGCAGCACGGCGAGGGCTGCGAGCCAGCCGATGGCCAGGACCAGGAAGGCCAGCACGGTGCAGATGATTCCGGGGCCGGTGACGGTGGAGAAGATGTCCTTCAGGTCCTCGCCGTCGATGAGGTCACCCTTGAGGGCCTTGACGGACATCCAGATGCAGAGGGGGCCCGCCGCCAGCATGAGGGCGGCGGAGATCGGCCCGCGCAGGCGCCCGGCGAAGTCGCGGCGCCTGTCCGGGGTGCTCGCGACGAGGAAGACGGTGATACCGAGGATGCTTCCCACCGCCAGGATGCCGCAGGAGAAGGCCAGTTCGAGGAGCTTGCCGAGGAGGAACTTCTCCCCGTCACCGCTCAGCGGATAGGCCGCGACCAGCCAGACGGCGGCGACCAGGCCGAGTACCGTACGCGCCAGCTGCATCCCGGTGATGAGCTTGTCCTCTACGCGATCGGTGGTGGAGGTATGCACGCGACCCCCCGCCCAGGATCGGAAGAACGCCTTCAGCGCACCACCGGGGGCCGCACGGTTGCCGTACGTCGCTCTGGACCCGCTCACTTGCTGTCTCCCATGACGCGTGCGTTCCCTGCGTTCCGTGGGTCACGCGCACACCGCCACGAACGTCGAACACTTTATCGGTCCGTGTTCGGGTCCATGTACTGCCGGGCTCCCGAGTGAGGAGCCGTCCCAGAAGGGCCGTCCCAGCAGTGACCTTGACCTTCTTAAGGTCACCGAACTGCAGGAACACCTTGCAGGCGTACCCCGGCCCAAGCCGTGGCGCGAACCGCGTTCGCTCTTCCCCGTGCCGGCAGTGGAGGTCCACGGCGACCAGGCCGACAGGGTGCCCGCGCTGGTGGGACCACCCTGAGGCGGGGGCCCGGCTTCCGGGCTCTGGCCGGCCCGGGCGCAGTTGCGCCTAGACTCCATGCCCGGCATGACCGTGCGGTGGATCCAGCCGCCCAGGCCGTCGCCCGTGCCCTGCGCACCCGGTAAGAGGGAACTGCCCTTGCCCGCACACACAGCCTCCCGGGAGTGCTGCCAGCTCGGGCCCGTGCATCCGGGGGGTGCTCCTCGGCACCGCGGTCCCGTGCCGGCACGGAACTGTTCCGGCAGGGAACTGTCGACGCAGTTGTGTAAGGACCACCCACTCCGCCCCGCGGCGGCTCAGCCCGGCTGCCGGGACGTTGCCGCGGGCGGTGGCGGCGGGGGCGGATTGGTCTGAGGGCGTGCGTGTCCGGGGGCCGGCGCAGCGGGGTAGGTGCGCGGTGGCGGGGGCGGCAGTTCCATCGGCTTGTCGACCAGTTCCCCGATGGCCTTGCGGACTTCTTGCTGCTCGTTCGATCCGGATCAGCAGGCCGTCGAGCGCGGCCTGCGCCACGACCTGGCTCGCCACCTCGCGGGCCCCTTCGCTGCGGTAGAGGAAGACCGTCCCGGCCATGACTGCCACCACGAAGAGCATGCCGCCCACGGTGGCCGCACCGCGTGCGCCGGTCAGCCGCACGCCCCGTTGAACCTGCAGGAGGCGGAACGCGGTGAGCCACTGGGCACGATCGGTGCCAGTGCTGCGACCGCATAGGTTCGCCGGGTTGCTGGTTGATCTCACTCATGGGCAAGTGCCGGTGCCTGTTTCAGGGGTGCGTGACGTGCAGCGGCGGGCGGCCGAGGCCCGCCACTCCTGCCGGAGCATGGCGTACACCAGGTCGTCGCGCCATGCCCCCTTGAAGAACTCCGTTCCGATGAAATGCGCCTCCCGGCGCATGCCCAGCCGTTCGAGGAGCCCGGCGGAAGCGGCGTTGTCCGCGTGGCAGCGGCCGATCACCCGGTGCAGCCCCAGTGCGTCGAATCCCAGGCGCAGGACGGCGGACGCGGCCTCGGTGGCGAAGCCCTTGCCCTGGTGGGCGGGGTGGAAGACGTAGCCGAGCTCGCCCTGGCGGTGTTCCGCGCTGAGCAGGACCAGTTCGACCTGCCCGATGACCGTCCCCGTGCCCGGCTCGACGACCGCCAGGCTGAGACAGTCCCCGTCCGAGGCCAGTTCGGTCTCCCGGGCCATCTCCTCCACAGCCACCCGGACGTCCTCCGGTCCTCGCGGCTCCCACCGCATGAAGCGGGCGACATCGGACCGGCGCTGGTAATCGCGAACGTCCTCGGCGTCCTCGGGCCGGAACGGACGGAGTATGAGCCGGGCGGTGGCGATGGGGAAGTCGATGCGCAGCATCGGGCGACTGTACCCGGGCCGCTCAGCCGACCGGTCGCCGGTTGCCGGTCGCCGTACCACCGGATCGATGGTGCGCGCGGCCGTTTCCGCCGCATCCGGAGCGTGGGCATCCCTGGTGCTGTGACCACGTGCGTTCGCTCGCTAGTGGCTCTGCTCCATAGGTCGGCCCGTAATCGATCCGGCGCCGTTTGGCCGTTGGGCATCCTCGCGAGGGCGGGGTGTCGTCGCTTCTCGGAACTGACCCGCAGGTTATTCCGGGGGTCGCGAGGATCGCATTCGTTACCAAAACAGAACCCGGAAGCCCTTCCGAAAGTTTTGCTTTTGTGATATTCTGTCAAATTATTGGGCTAATGTCCGGCATCATGATGAACAAGGGACAACCCAGCCAGACAGCTCTCATGTCGGCCGCAGCACGCGCGGCACACCTCCTCGTCGACGAGACTCCCTCGATCTTCGTCGACACCCTGGCGCAGACCTTCCTGGGGGAGCGTGCTGAAGAACTCCTCGGCTACCACCGGTCCTATGGTGGGCACCCAGTCCTGTCCGGCGCGCGGACGACGGCCGTTACCCGCAGCCGCTACACCGAGGACCGACTGGCCGAGCTGGCCGGCCGGGGCGTCGACCAGTACGTGATCCTCGGTGCGGGGCTGGACTCCTTCGCTTACCGGTCGGAACTGGCCGACGGCGTACGGGTGTTCGAGGTGGACAAGCCGACGATCCAGCACTGGAAGCGGGCGCTGCTGGTTGAGACGGGGACGACGGTGCCACCGTCCGCCTTCTTCGTCCCGGTCGACTTCGAGAAGGAGTCCGCCCGGTCACTTACCCATCACCTCGTGCGGGCCGGCTTTGACCTGGGCCGACCCGCGCTGGTCAGCTGGCTCGGGGTCACGATGTACCTGACCTCGGAGGCGATCAGGCAGACCCTGGCCGTCATCAGCGGCTTCGCACCCGGCACAGAGCTCATCGTGGAGCACCTCCTCCCGGCCGGACTCCGCGACGAGGCAGGTCAGTCGTATGCGGAGCTGGTCATGGCAGCGGCGGCCGAGCAGGGCGAGCCTTGGCAAACGTTCCTCAGCATCGAGCAGATGGACGCCCTCCTGCTTGAGCACCGGCTCCAGCCGATCGAGTACGCCCGGCAACGCGAGACGATCGACCCTGCGGAGTGGGAACGTACCGACACGCTCCGCCCGTTCGAGTTGTCCGTCCTCGCCCGTGCGAGCGTCCCCACCCGCTAGGCGGTCCCAGCCCGGTAGACCGAGCCGCTAATTGATCTGGTGGCTGTGGGCCGGCAGGCTGCTCCCAAGAGCGGATCTTGGAGGTGGTCGTGGGGCGTCGACCGAGTGTGTTCGTCCGGCCGGTGAGCATGGAGGAGGGCCGGAAGCTGCAGCGGATCAGCCGGACCGCGAAGGACCCGGTGAAACTCCGCCGGGCGATCCTGGTGCTGACGTCCGCCCAGGGCCAGACGGTCAAGGACATCACCGTGCTGATGCAGGTCGGCGAGGACTACGTCCGCGATGTCATCCACGCCTTCAACGAGCAGGGGCTGGACGCGCTGGACCCAAAATGCAGGGAGACCCTGCGCCGGATCCTGCACGCTGGCAAGGTCTCCTGGAAGACCACCACCACGTGGAAGGCGTCCACCGACCCGGAGTTCATCGCCAAGATGCACCGCGTCCTGGCGCTGTACGACACCCCGCCCGCCGACGGACGGGTGGTATGCGTCGATGAGTTCGGGCCGCTGAACCTGATGCCCCGCAAGGGCAAGGCGTGAGGGCCGGCGAGCCGTCCGCGCCGCCTGCGGGCCACCTACAACCGCTACGGCGGCGTGAGGCAGATGCTCGCCGCCCTCGATCTGGCCACCGGCAAGCTGTACTACCGAATTCGCCCGCGCAAGCGGTGGCGCGATTTCCTCGACTTCCTCAAGGCCCTGCGCGCCCGCTGGCCCGAGCAGAAGCTGTATGTGGTGCTGGACAACTTCTCCCCGCACAAGCACGCCAAGGTCCGTACCTGGGCAGCCGACCACGACATCGAGATGGTCTTCCTGCCGACCTACGGCTCCTGGCCGAACTGGATCGAGGCCGAGTTCGCAGCCCTGCGCCACTTCGCGCTCAACGGCACTGATCACCGTAGCCACGACGAACAGAACGCCGCCATCGCCACCTACGTCCGCTGGCGCAACACCCGCACAGAACCAAAGACGAACTTCGCGCCCGACTCACCGATCCGATCCTGGACCGATTACCCAGCCAAGGCTGCGTGACAAGCCACTAGGACCACCAACCCGGCGTGGTGGTCAACGGGGTGCTGTACCGGACACGGACCGGGATTCCCCGGCGTGACCTGCCCGAACGCTATGGCCCCTGGTAGACCGTGTACGAACGTCACCGCCGCTGGCCGGCCGACGGCAACTGGTCCAGGATCCTGCGCGCACTGCAGGCCGACGCCGACGCGACTGCCCGGGGCACGGCACACCGGCCGGGAAGCCCCGTCTTCGAAAATGGCTGGGGAGGGTATGCCCTCCGTCCGCGCCGCCTCCGGCCAGTGCCACACCGTCCGCACAGTCACCCCACCGGCCTGGCCGGCCCTCCTTGCTGACGGAGGATGCGTACGCCACCAGGGCGCCTGCTGGACTGGGAGTGGGACGAGCGCCGAGGCGGCCCCGTACCGCTCAGTCCTCCCAGTCCTCGTCGTCGCCGCCGCGCATGGTGCGCCATCCCTGAAGGTCTTCCAACGCCTCCCGCGCCAACTGGGCGTACTGCACCGGGCACTCCCACAGCTCGCGGGCCGAGAGCTCGGCGGGCACGGGGGTGTCGGGGTGGTCGTCCGGCGCGTACAGGTGGACCACCGCGCGGTACCGGGACTGGGTGGTGGAATCGGCGGTGGACCAGGGGTGCTGCGGATGTTCGCAGGAGACGTCCAGGTCGATGGTGGCGAGCGCGGCGGCCAGGTCGCGCGCGTACGAGGGCGGCAGACCCTCGTACGTCTGGGCGATGCCCATCCACAGGCACAGGAACAGGCCGATCCGCTCCTCGTCCCGCACCTGCCCGGTGAGCCAACGGCGGGCGGACCACAAGGCGACCGGGCCCGTGTTGTTCTCCCACCTTCGCCTGATCGCCTCCTGCATGGCGACGAGGTCGAGGCGGCCGTCGTCCCGGACGAACTGCGCGTCCAGATGGGAGACGTCGATGCCGCCGAAGAGCTCCTGGTGCGCCTTGTGCAAGTGGCCCAGTGCCTCATCGACGAGGTCTGCGAGGAACCCCTCGCAGTCGAAGACCGCCAGCTCCTCCTCGCCGAGACCGTAATCCTCGGCGAATGCGGACCGCCCGGCCTCGGTCAGCATGCTCACCCCGGCCTCGACCTGGTACTCCGAGTCCAGCTGCGCGGGGTGGGCGCCGGCCGGGCAGATGCAGGAGGCCCGGTCCAACTGCGTACGGAACCCGTCCAGGGCTCGTGTGTACGACGCGAACAGGGACTTGCAGAAGATGCGTGCCGAGACGTACCAGCAGGTGGCATGCAGGAGGATCGTGTACCCGGTCCGCTCCCGGCGGCCCTCCGGGGTGGCGTCGCGGCCGAGCGCCTCCGCCGCGTCGTAGGCGAGGACGGCGAGGGTCGATTCCGGATCTGCGTAGGGGTAGTCGGTGACGATCCCGGACAGGTCGGAGATCAGTTCGCGGTGGTCGCCAGGCAGCGTGGGTGTCACTTCAGTCACATCCGTAACCGACGATTGCGCAGGTCGGACGGTTCCCGGGCGCATGTGGCCGAAGGTCCGGTCGGTCCCGTCCTGAGTTCCGGAGGGCGGGGAAGCGGGAGCACCGGCCTGTCGACGGATACCTCGTGCCGTGCCCCCACATCAGACCACCACGGCTCAACGGTGTGCTGATCACCTCCGGCCCATGGTGCGCCCCCTGGCCACATGAGCGCCACGGACCGGCTGCCCACGCCCAGGACGGTTCGATCTCAGTGATCTCCCGCAGCCGGTCACCCGGGTTCTTCGCGCAATACCCCAGGGGGTGAGGCTTCGCCGGGTATGGGCCGGCCTGGCTGTGGGCCGCCCGGCAGATGCGGATCCCGGCAGTGGCGGTGCGGCTGCCGGCCTTGGTGTTCCTGATGGGCGGACTCAGCCGGGTACTGTCGATCGCGCTGGAGGTCCGTCCGCACGGCTTCCAGCTGGCGCTGATGGTGAACGAACTCGCGCTGCCGCCGGTGTACTTCTGGCTCGCGGACGCGGAGGAACGAGCGGTGCTCGGCTCTGGCGCCGACCCGCGGCAGGGCAGGACGGCCGCCGGCTTCGCAGTCGGCGGCCATCCGCTGCGCCGGACCCGGGCGGCCGAGGCCCTCGCCCTGCGTGAGGCTCGTGCGTATACGGACCACGGCCCGTCACCTTCCTGCGATGCCTCGGGTCCCCCGGGACGCTGTCACCTGGTCGTCGTCGGCGCCGTCGGTGGCACAGCCGGTGGCACAGCCGATGGCACGGCCGATGGCGCGGCCGGGGGATGGCGGGCAGGCGCACGAGGCCCGGCTCGTGGCTCCGCGCGGCAGCATGCGATCAGCGGCGGAGTTGGATCCGGTAGACGCGTCGCAGGTCTGGGTGCTCCGCCAGGCTCCAGAGGCGGTCGGCGTCGTAGCTGAGGTCTTCGGGTCCGATGGCGAGTGTTCCGTGGAGTTTCGGGTCGCCGCTACGGCCCTTGTGCAGCCACAGTTGCCCTGCCTTCGGGGCAAACGCCCCGATTGCTTCGCTGGCGGCGGGGCCTTGCGTGCCTCGGTCGTTGGCGGCGTAATAGGCGTCCTTGCCCACGGCGACCGCCCCTTGGACGTAGGGCTTGGACAGCCAGTCCTCCTCGGACAGCCCGTCGACCAGATAGCCGGTCGGTGCCAGGTCCCAGCGGACGACCCTGCCCCTCTCGCCGTTGTCCAGGAATTCGCTGACGACGAGGGAGTGGGGTTCGTTGGGGCGCGTGCGGTCCAGTGACAGCTGCGAGTGCCGCAGCTTGCCGCTGCCCCGGTTCTCGTACACGTGGTGCAGCGGGAGGATGTAGTCGTAGCCGAAGGCCTTGTTCTTGTCCGCGCCCTCCACCTTGATCATCCGGGTGAGGTCGAACGCGCTCACCCCACCCTGTTTGAAGGGGGCGAGCCGGCCGGGCAGGTTGGCGACGTAGAGGAAGTTCCCGGCCCAGGCCACGCCGCCCGCGTGCATGATCACCGGCTGGAAGGTGGCGGTGTCCGAGCCTTCCTCCTGGATGGGCTCCACCAGCAGTACGTGCTCGTAACGCGGCTTCTGCGGGTCACCGGTCACGTCGATGAAGCTGATCCGGGCGCCGCGCTTCTCGTAGTTCTCGTAGCCGTACCAGCTGACAGCGATGACTTTCCGGCCGTCCACGGTGCCGCCGTAGCCGTCGACGCTGGTGCTGATCCCCTGGGGATACCACTGGGTGGTCTTGCCGTCCAGCTGGCCGTGCGGGTCCTTGGTGTCCGGGTCCCAGGAGAAGCCGTAGTCGAAGCCGGTCGGCTCAACGCCCGTGCCGGGCCCGTCACGCCAGTTGCCCACGGAGCCACCGGTGCGTGTCGCCTGGCGCAGCACGTCCTTGACCAGGTCCGCGGCGGGTAAGCGGCGGCGCAGGGTGTCGGCTGCGGTGCCCCAGTAGCGGTGGTTCTGCGAGGGGCTGAGCCGCATCGCCAGGGAGAAACCGTCGGACGCCGCCTGTGCCGTGGAAGGCATGAGCAGACCGCTGGTGGCAGCGGCCAGGGGTATCGCCGCCATGCCGCGTATGACCGATCTTCGCGAGGTGTTCATGATCAGACACCGTAGGGGCGGAGTCCGTCATTCGGTACGGCTGGGACACAAGTGGCCATAGGGGCGGTCTGTCGAGGTCCTGGCGAACCAGCGGTATCAGCGGTGTCAGCGGTAGCAGAGGTGTCAGCGGTAGCGGAGGTGTCAGGGGGTAGCGGAGGTGTCAGGGGTGTCGGGAGGTATCAGGGGAAGGGCATGGACGTCGGCCCGGGTGGGCAGCCCGGGGAAGCGCCACCAGGGTTGCGAGATCATGGGGGCATGGACGACCTGACGCAGGTGCGGGAGCTGACGCCGATACGGGACGTCGCGGACCGGTTCGAACTGCCGCTCTCGACGCTGCACTACTGGGAGCGGCGCGGCCTCGTGGAGCCGCACCGGCGTTCCGGGCGGCGGTACTTCGACGGCGAGCAGGTCTACCGCGTGGCGCTGATCAAGTTGTGGCGGGAGACCGGCCTGATGTCCATCGAGGAGATCGCCGGCCTCCTGCACCGTGACGCCGCCGGCACCGGCGGCGGCTCCGACTGGCAGGAGACCGTCCACGGCCGTATCGCCGCCCTCGACGCACACATCGCCCGCCTCAACGCCGCGCGTGCCTACCTCGGCCACCTCCTCACCTGCGCACACGGCGACGACCTGGAAAAATGCCCGGACTTCCGGGCGACCGTCCCCGTGTTCCCCTGACCGCTCACCGGGCGAGGCGTGGTCCCGTCCGCGGTGCCGGTCACGGCGAGGCACGGGCCCTCAGCACCGGCCATGACACGAGGCACGGCCCGTGGTGGTGCCGGCCATGGCGCGAGGCATGGCCGGGTGGTGCCGGCCACGCCTCGACGAAGCGTGATCTCGCGGCACCGGCCACGACCGGGCGTGATCCCGCGGCGCGGGCCACGACCAAGCGCGGTCTCGCGGTCCCGCGGCGCCGCGGGACCCGTCACGGCGAGGCCTGGTCCCGCGGTGCCGATGGTCACCCGGAGCGGGGCACGGTGCCGGAGCAGGTCATGTACCGGATCGGGTCAAGTGCCGGACCGGGGCATGGCCAGAGCCGCCACGAGCGCGGCAACAGCCACGCACCCGGCACAGACAAGGAACGCGACGCCATAACCGTGCGCCAGCGCGGCCGCCCCGTGCGCGCCACCACGCCCGGGATGCGTGGCTGCCCATGCGTCCGCCGCCGCGGCCGAGACCGTACTGGTCACGGCGAGCCCGACCGCCCCACTGGTCTGCCGGACCGTGTTCAGCACTCCCGCGGCCAGACCGCTGCGCGCCGGCGGGACGCCGCCGGTCGCCGCCACCGTGATCGGGGTGAACGCGGCGGCCGTTCCGAACCCGAACACCACGCCGGAGAGCACCACCGTCAGCAGGTAGGAGCCGTCCGTGCCCAGCGACGCCGCCACCCCCGCGAAGCCGACCGCGCCCAGCAGGCAGCACACCACGGACGTCCGGCGCGGCCCGAACCGTAGCGTCAACGCCCCGGCCGCCCGGGCGCCGGCGAACATCGCTGCCCCGACCGGCAGGTAGCCGAGCCCGGCGCGCAGCGGCGACCAGCCGTGCACGTCCTGAAGGTACAGCGACAACAGGATGGGGCTGGCGAAGAAGCCCAGACCGAGCAGCAACATCACCACGTTGCCGCTGCTCACCGCGCGAAGCCGGAAGAGGTCGAGCGCCAGCAGCGGCTGCCGGGCCCACCGCGCCTGATGCAGCACAAGAATCCCCAGCAGCACGTCCCCGCCGACCAGCGGGCCCGTGACCTGCGGGCTCGTCCATCCCGCGACGGCGGCACGCATCACCGCGTACACCACGCCCGTCAGCCCGGCCGTGGCCAGCGCGGCCCCCACGACATCGAGGGACGGCCGGCCGGTGCGGTCGTGCCGCGGCAGCCCGCGCGCGGCGCCGAACAGGCACAGCACCCCGATCGGGACGGTCACGAAGAACACCCAGCGCCACCCGGCCCACTGGATGAGGACGCCGCCGACCACCGGCCCGGACGCGGCACCGACCGCCCCGACCGCGCTCCACGTGCTCAGCACCCGTGCGCGCCGGCCCGGTTCGGTGAACGTCGTGGTCAGCAGCGACAGCGTCACCGGCATCAGGAGGGCCCCACCGAGCCCCTGCAGCGCCCGCGCGGCGAGCAGCACCTCCGCTGTCATCGCGAAGCCGCACGCGACCATCCCGGCAGTGAAGAGCGCCGTCCCGGTCAGCAGCGTCGCGCGGTGGCCGAACACGTCCGCGCACCGGCCGCCGAGCAGCAGGAAGCCCGCGAAGGCGAGGGTGTAGGCGTTGACCACCCAGGGCAAGGCTGCCGGTGAGAAGCCGAGGGCGGCCCGGATGGCAGGCAGCGCCACCGACACGATGGTGGCGTCCAGGACGACGACGAACGACCCGGCACAGGCCAGGCCCATCACAAGCCGTTCGCCTCCGCGGGTACGGCGCGCACGGCGGGTACTGCCGGCACGGCGGGTACGCTGCTCACGCCGCTCCGCGGGCCGGTCCGTTCCTGCTTCCTCGTCTGGCGTGGAAGCGTCCACGCCTGCTTCCGCGGCGGGCTCCACCTCCGGTCGCGCACTCATGCGGGCTCCTCGTCGTCCGGCCGGACGGTGACGTCCGGGCGCAGCACGGGCCGGGCGTCGCCCGCCGCCGGGACGTCGAACAGGCCGTCGACGGCAGGGCGCTGGGCGATGTACGCCGCCTCGAATCCGGTGATCTCCCGCTCGCCTGCGGGCAGCCCGGCGGCGGCCAGCAGGCTCCGCACCCTGACAGCCACATCTGGCTGCGTGGCGGTTCCTCCGTTCGGCCCGCTCGTACGCTGCCCTCCACGTCCGTCAGGGCGTGTGAGTCGTGTGTTCTCCTCGGTGTTCTCCGTGTTCTCCGTGTCCTCGGTGTCCGCAGCGCCGCACTTGTGTGCCGGCCTGCGCGTCTGCAGCGGCACGTGCGTGTGGTGCTCCCCGCGTCCCATGGCGGCGCGTGCGTGCGGTGCCGCGGCCGCCGGCAGATCAGGGATGCGGCGGTGCCAGTCGGTGTGCTGCTGGAAGGCGTCCCCGACCCGCAGGATCGCCGCCTCGCCCGCCACCGGGCCCGCGATCTGCATCGACAGGGGAAGGCCCGTCGCCGTGCGGCCCATCGGCACCGCGAGGACGGGGTTGGCCAACGGATTCCAGTACGGGGTGTAGATCTTCCCGAACACGCCCGCGTGGTCCTGGTGCCCCGCCTCGTCGGCCAGGGCGGCGAACGGCGGCGCCCCGACCGACACGGTCGGGCACACGATCACGTCGACATCCGCGAACAGCGCGTCCACGGCCCGCTGCGCCACCGTGCGCACCCGCTGCGCCTGGACGTAGTCCGCGCCTGATATCAGCGCGCCCGTGGCGAGCAGGCCGCGTGCGGCCACGCCGTAGTCGTCCCAATGCCGGGACAGGGCGGTGCGGTGGTGGGCGAGACCCTCGCCGGCCGCGGTCACGAACGTGGTGGTGATCATCTCCTGCCAGTAGGGCAGCCGGATCTCCACCGGGACGGCGCCGAGTCCGGCGAGCACCGACACGGTCTCGTCGAACGCGCCCGGCAGCGACGGATCGCCGTCCGCGGGGAGGTGGTGTTCCCGTACGACGCCGATCCGCAGTCCGTCCAGGCCCTCGCCGCACCCGGCGTCGCCGAAGGAGGCGCCGACGCCGTCGTGCTCGCCGGCGATGACGCCGAGCACCGCCGCGCAGTCTCTGGCGCTCCGGGCGAGTGGGCCGACCCGGTCGAGGCTGTACGCCAGCGGCACGCACCCGGCCACGGGCACCCGCCCGTACGTCGGCATCAGCCCGCTGACCCCGCAGAACGCGGCGGGCATCCGGATGCTGCCCCCGGTGTCGCTGCCGAGCCCGGCCAGGAACATCCCCGCCACGACGCCGCTGGCCGAGCCCGAACTGGAGCCCCCGGCCCAGGACTCGGTCCGCCAAGGATTGCGCGGCAACGGGAAGGGGAAAGGCTTGTCTTCTTCCGGGAGCCCGCAGCCGAACTCCATCGCGGTCGTCTTCCCGGTGATCACTGCCCCGGCAGCCCGCAGCCGGGCCACCACCGGGGCGTCCCGCCCGGCCCACCAGCCCCGGTCGTGGACCAGGCTCTGCGCGGTGGTCGGTCCGTCCGCCACCGCGATGGTGTCCTTGACCGCGAACGGGATCCCGTGCAGCGGCCCGCGGTCGATGCCGCGCGCCAACTCCTCGTCGGCACGGCGGGCCGCCGCCCGCGCCTGCTCGACGAACCGCGTCAGGTACACCCCGAGCACCCCGTCGGCGCGCTCGGCCGCGGCGACGGCGGCCTCGGTCAACCCGACGCTGGTCACGCTCCCGTCCCGCAACGCCTGCGCGGCTTCGGTCAGGGTCAGGGCCAGGGGCAAGGTCGGGGGAATGGTCAACACTTCACTCACGCTTCACCTCCACATCCGCCGTCCCTGATCGCGGAACGGCCGGTGAGATGTGACCCTCCCAACTCAACCCGGGTTGAACGCAACTTCCTCGGCGCCGCACACCACCGCCATGGGTCCTGCGGCCGTCGGCCCTATGGCCTTCTCGACTGCCCGCGTACGAGTGGTCGAAGCAGGTCGGCGGATGGTGGGTGGCCTGCGCTGACGGGGCTCGGCCGCGCGGGCTGATCAGGGCTGATCGGGGCTGGTGGGGGGATGGGGGGATGAGGAGGGTGTGGTGGGCATCCTGCCAGTGGCGTCGTTCGAACATGCCGGTGGGCCGGACAAAGCTTGTGCCGGGCGGGTCCTTAGGGTTGTCCCGTAACTGATCTTCGGCAGCAGGAGAGTGGCTGGCCGGGATCGCATCCCAGGTTCCCTTTGGGGAGGCACTGACCTCGGTCACCCCTGCGACCGCAGACACAGCAGCGGGTAGCAGCGCCTCCTCCCGACAACGTGCGGACCTCCCGGCCTGGGGAGATGAGCAGGGCCCCTGTTATCGTGCGCCGATGTCAACGATCAAACAGTTCCAAGTGACCTTCGACTGCGCGGAGCCTGCGCGCCTCGCCGCCTTCTGGTGCGAGGTGCTGGGGTACGTCGTACCGACGGTCCCGGAGGGCTTTGCCACGTGGGAGGAGTACCACCGCTCGCTGCCACCCGAGGATGAGATCTACTTCGCGTGCACTGATCCCTCGGGTGTGGGCCCGCGCTTGCTCTTCCAGCGAGTTCCCGAAGGCAAGGTCGTCAAGAACCGGGTGCATCTCGATGTGCGGGCCGGCGCCGGGCTCGTGGGTGAGGAGCGCCTGGCCACACTCGAGGCCGAATGCGCACGGCTGATGGCGCTCGGCGCGAAACACGTGCTGACGCAGCGCGCCGATGGCGTCAACGAGTCGTGCATCACGATGCAGGACATCGAGGGCAACGAGTTCTGCCTCGCCTGATTCTCCTCCGGGGCTGCGAGGTGGGGAGCCGTCTCCGGCCTTGGGGAACGTCGGGGCAGCCGATATCGGCTGCCCCGACGTTCCCCAAGGCCCGTGGCCGTGGCCGTGGCCACGAGGACGAAGGCGGCGACGGCGAACAGGTTCCGCACGCCGTGCAGGGCGTTCCACCGCCCCTCGAACGCCGTCCGGGCGACCCACTCGTCACCCCGGCCGCGCGAGGACTCCAGCGCGTAGTTGGCTCAAGTCGGGCGGGTGGCCTCGGTCTGCTCACGCAGGATGTCGCTGTGGCCGGCGTGGCGGGCGAATTCCTGGATCAGGAGCAGGTAGATCCATCGCAGGCTGACGGTGCCGCAGGCAGGGTGCTGTCGGGTGGCGTCGAGTTCGACGTCCGCGGCGATGGTTCGTGCGCGGTTGCTGGCGCGCTCGAATTCTGCGATCACGTCGGCCACCGTCTCGTCGTCACTGACCACGAAACTGGCCTCGCCCACCATCGCACCATCGCATTCGGATTCCGGCAAACCTCCCAAGATGTGCTGGAACCACTTCCTTTCTGCGAACGCAGCATGTTTGACCAGCCCGATCGACGTCGTCATGGACGGGACGAGACGGCGGCGGGCCTCTGTTTCGGACAGGCCGCGCACCGTGTCGATCAGCTCGGCGCGGGTGTAGTCGAGCATGTATTCGAGCAGCTGGCGCTCGGGGCCGCTGGTGGTGCGAGTCGGGTTGTTCATGGCGTGCGTGGTCCTTTCACAGGTGGCGCGAGACCCAAGTGGCCTAACAGCTGGGGACGTCCACGGACCCGCAGCTGGGAGTGAAGTCCGTACGGCGATAAGTATGCGAGTTCTCGGCGAAGTGGCCTTCCCTGTCAAGTTCAGCTGGTCGGCCCGTCCAGCTTCTGCCGGCCGATCTGGACTGCCCCAACACGGGACGCACTCGAACCTGAGGAGCAACTGCTGGGATCGGCGGCCCGATACGGGCTCGGGCCCGCGGCGTCAGCTCTGGCAGTTGGTGACCGTGCCGCCCGCGTTGTTGTCGGTACGGCAGGTGTTGTCGCCCTCGCCGCCGTCGACGGTTCCGTACGGGCCGAGGACGACCGGCGTGGCCCCCGGTCCCTGGATGACGTCATCGTCGTCGTCCCCAGAGACCGTGGTGTATCCGTCCTGCCCGGCGGACGGCACCTCGATGAGGTCGGCTCCGGCACCCCCGCTCACGTAGGTGGCGCGCGCCCCGTCGCCGGCGCCGATCGCCCCGACGCGGATGACATCGTCGCCTTCGTCGCCGTCGACGGTGGCGGGCTTGGGAAGGCGTGATTCTATGGGGGTTGTCCCGTCTACGGTGATCTCGTCCGCACCGGGGCCGCCATGGAGGGGGCCGGCCAGCTTCCCGACCGTGAGGGTGTCTTTGCCACCTCCGCCGTCGAGACGGTTCGCCTTGTCATACCCGGGTACGCGGAAGGCGGCGAGGCGGAGGATGTCGTTGCCGTCACCGCCGTCGATCGTGCTGCTGTACACGCCGCCGGTGGTGATGGTGTCGTTGCCTGCACCGCCCTGGATGGTGCCCTGGACGCTGAACTTGTCCATGTCGGTCACGGTGATCTTGTCGTCGCCGTCACCGCCGTCGATGGACCCGCGGATATTTCTTCCGCTGCCGCCGGAGAGGATTTTGTCGACGATGACAACGTCTTCCCCGCCGAGGCCGTTGACCACGCCGACCAGGTGGCCGCTGACGTCGTCGCCGCCCCTGACCTCGATGATGTCCGCCTGGTCGGTGGCGCTGAGTGTCGTGCCGACGGGGATGCCCTGGGTGCACACGAGGTGGACGCCGCCGGCCGGCAGGGCGCTGCTGGTGCAGCCGGGCGGGAGAGCCGCGGCGGTCGCGGACGGAGGCGTGGCCACGGCTACGAGTACGAGACCTGCGACAAGCGCGCCGACGGCGTGTCTGAAGGGCATGGCTGTTCCCTCCTTGAAGGCATGCATATGCCAGGGGTGAGGGCCAACAGCGTTCCCGTGGGGCCGGGACTGCACAAGCGTGAAACCGGCCTGACCGGAGCCACGGATCCCATCCCTAGGACGCCCTCAGCAGGCAATGGCCCCCACCTCCGGGCCTGGGACCGCAACACACCAGGTGCTCGACAACTGTCTCCCCTAGAGGGTGTCCGACTGGTCGGTGCGGCATGCGGTTGCTGGTGCTATTCGGGGCGCTCGCTGGCAGCTGGGGGTGCGGGGCTGTCAGCGGGGTTGTGGGGGCCCTGCGGGGGGATGGTGTGACTTTGCTGTTCCAGCAGGGTCGCCTTGGCTTCCATGGGGCCTGCCATGTAAGCGAGGAGGCAGGCGGAGGCGATGAAAGCCATGTGGATGATCGTCCCCCACAGCAGTTCCTGGCGGAAGGTGTGGTGGATGTTGACGAACATCTGCAGCAGGTGGATGGACGAGATGCCCACGATCGCCATGGCGAGCTTGACCTTGAGCACGTTCGAGTTGACGTGCGAGAGCCATTCCGGCTGGTCCTTGTGGCCCTGGAGCCCGATACGGGAGACGAAGGTCTCATAACCACCGATGATCACCATGATCAGCAGATTGGCGATCATGACGACATCGACCAGTTTCAGGACGCCGAGCATCACCATGTTCTCGTCCGAAGCTCCACTGACCACACCACGGATGAGGGTGCGGAGCTCGCCGAAGAATTCCCACACGTAGACGGCCTGGGCAGCCACGAGCCCGAAGTACAAGGGTGCCTGGAGCCAGCGGGTGGCGAACAGGGCGTAGCCCAGTGACGGTACGGAGCCGTTCGCCGGAGGAGGGGCTGCCTCGTACGTGCCGCGCGTGCGCAATCGCTGCTCCGTCTCGTCGCCGGCGGTCGCCTATCAGCCCACCACTGCCCCAGCGGTCGGCGGGTTACGTGCGGCTGGCGCAGACTTCCCTCGTATAGGGGACCACGGTCTGTCCGGCAGGTCATGAGCGGAGCCAGAGGCGCAGGGCAGCGACGGTCACGGTGCCGTGGAAAATGTACGCCCTCTTGTCGAATCGGGTGGCGACCGCGCGGAAGCCCTTGAGGGCGTTGATCGTTCGCTCGACTTCGTTGCGGCGCTTGTAGATTGTCTTGTCGAAGCCGGTGGGCCTGCCGCCCGCGCTGCCGCGGCGCCGGCGGTGGGCCCGCTGGTCCTTGCGTTCGGGGATGGTGTGCTTGATCTGCCGACGCCGCAGGTACCGGCGATTCCGGCGGGACGAGTACGCATTGTCGCCGCCTGGGCGATCAGGGCGCGTGCGCGGATGACCGCCGTCGGGGCGTGGGACGCGGATGCGTTCAAGGACCGGGATCAGTTGCGGGGCATCGCCCCACTGGCCTGGTGTGATGACGAACGCGAGCGGACGTAGGCCGCCCTCGCCGGCCAGGTGGATCTTGCAGGTCAGCCCGCCACGGGAGCGGCCCAGGGCCTCATCCGAACGATGCTGGACAGGCTGGCCGCGTCGTCCAGGGGTACGCGGCGCGTCGGTGCGGGCGCCCGCGGCGTGCTGATGGACGCGGCAGGAAGTCGAGTCCATGCTGACCATGGTCCAGTCGATCCGGCCTTCGGCATCGGCATCGGCCTGGACGGCTCGCCGGATCCTTTCCCACGTGCCGTGCGCCGACCACCTGCGGTGCCGGTCGTGCACCGTCTTCCACTTCCCGAACCGTGCCGGCAGGTCACGCCACGGCACACCGGTCCGCTGCCGGAAGAGAACGCCGTTGATCACCCTGCGATGACTCTTCCAACGACCGCCTCGTCCCATGTTCTTCGGCAAGTGCGGCTCCAGCCGAGCCCCCTCCTGATCCGAGAGATCGCCCCGCCCCACGATGAGCGGAACGACGTGAACGCCAGCCGGTCACACGACCTATCGGACAGTGCCTAGGGCTTGAACACACGGATTCTTCAGGGAACGCGCGCTCGTCAGGGGTGTTGGTACCAGATGCGGGCAGGGAAGTCGGCCAGCAGCGCACTGAGCCGCTGACTGCTGCTGGTCGGAAGACTCGTCATGCTGTGGGCGCTGTCTGTTTGAGGCGCCACGCAAACCGGGCCGCAACTGAGAAGCGGAGACCTGGCCACGCGCCAGTCCCTCGGCGAAGCCAAGGGACTCTGGACCCCATAGACCTGGCGTGCGGACGCGGTTATCCCCTTTGGCCGTCGTGTTGTCGGCCGGGTCTGAGCCGGCGTCGCCGTCGTTCAGCGCGGGCATCAGCGGCCACGGCTGTCTGGTCACCGTGCTGGCTGTGCGCGAGGTGCTTGAGCAGTGCTGTGGTTGCTTCTGGGATGGAGGTGAGGAGCCGTGCGGAGTGCGGGTCCAGGGATGGAGAGCGCCTCTACGAGGGTGTCGATCGCGTCCACGGCGTCCTCGATGGTGAAGGTGTCCCGCGGGATGCGCGGCTTCGGTGAGACAGCAGGCCGTCTGCGCCGTGGCATCGGCGTGTTCCTCGACACCCGGTGCCCCGGGAGGAGAGATCCATTGCCTGTTCCGCGACGTGCGGTTCGGGGGGCGGGGGTGATGAGCGTACGCAGTCCTCGGCCGCGGGCACGACGCGGCTGCGCTGCTGTGGTCACAGCAGGAGTCTGCCGTACGGGCCGGCAGGGGCGGGCCCGAGGGCCTCCACTGCCAACGAGCATGATTACGGCGTGACTTCGTCGGCAGCGCCCGGCGGCGCGGTGACCGGGGTGACGATGCGGTCCGCGTCGTCCAGGACCATCGGGATGCCCGTCCAGCCCGCTGGTCGGCATCAGCCCGCTCATCCGATTGCTCGGACCCTCGATCACTCCGGCGTGCGGTATGTAGTGGATACAGCACCGCTGGCCGAACGCCTCTCGGATCTCCTCCACCACGCCGTACCGCACCCGTACACCCCCATGTGATCGACTCGGGCAGCAAGAGGACGAAAGAACCGCCGATCACGTTCCAGCCTGTGGATAACCTCGGCCGGGGCCGCTCAGGAACTGTCCGCTGCGCGGGTACTTCGCCTCGAGAAGGCCGTGGCGATCAGCCTCTCGAAGGCGGAGCGGCTCGGACGGTCCCAGGCTGACGAGCGACTGCCGGCCCCCGGGGGTCCGGCCGTCGCCGTTCGTGGGTGTGTCACGGGCTGGTGAAGGAGTCGTGCCCGCCGATGCGCCGCCAGACGATGTGCTGCGCGTCCCGTATCCGCTCCGTCACGTGGGACCAGGTTGCACGCCCGCCCCCGGACCGGGTGAGCTTATCGGTGACGGCCGCTTGGCGGAGTGCCACACCCTCGCCGCCCTCCGGTCAGGAGGTCTTCCGCAGCAGCCAAGCGTTCGGCGTGAAGGAGGAGTTGACGAAGACCACGCAGCCGCCGCTGTAGTAGGTCTGGACCTTGGTCCAGCCACTCGGCGGTTGCGCGGAGGCGCAGGCGTTGACCTGGGTGCCGACGGGGAGGCCGTCCAGTTGCTTGATCATCTTGACGTTCGAGCCGCCCATCGCGCGGCACGAGGCGCTGGTGCCCCAGTTCACGTCGACCCAGCCGTCCGGGGTCATCGAGTCGGCGCACACCGTACGGGTCTCGCCCGGCGACGCCTGAGCCGGGCTCGCCGTGACGGAGGCGACGAGCGTCGCGCCGAGAAGTGCCAGACCCGCGGTGCGGAGTCGTCTCATGGGGTGTCTCCCAAACGTGAAGAGTGCACTGATGCGCTGATGAGGAATCAGTGTTGGTAACGGGCATTCAATGGCCTATGTGAAGGGCTTGTGGAGAGTGTTTTCGGCCATGGGAGGCTGCGAAGGGCCTTCTCGAGGTTTTCTCGAGACTTCCTCAAGGCTTTGAGGAAGCCGCAAAAGAAGCCGCTGTGCCGCATGGGCCCGGGTCCGTGCGACACAGTCGTGGGCGGCGGTAGACGCCCGGCGCGCACCGGACGCGCTTGCGCGAAGGCCCGCGCGGAAGCAGCCCGCGCGGAGGTCGGGGACGAAGGCGCGGGTGACGACGCGGCGGAAGGTACGGCGCTGTTATGGGGTGAGGCGGTCGAGGTCGGCGGCGAAGCGGGGCAGGGCCTCGTACGTGGGCACAACGAACTCCTCCAGGAAGCACGAAGCCCCCGGCCGGCGCCCGGGGGTCGGGGGGTGGCTGTTCGTGTCGAAGGGCGTCGGTGACGCGGTGCGCTCAGCATTGGTGGGTTATCGGGGGAGTCGTGCGCGGTATCGCCCTCTTGGCCCACCGACGCGGCGAGAGCAGTGCGGCAACGGCCGAGGAGATCATCACCCGACACGGCGGCTTCCGGAGGGCCTCATCGGTGTGGGCCTGAGCACGGACCTTGTCACCAGACCGCTGCCCCGCCCACGCCCACCGCCCCTCGCCCTCCGAGGCGGCGTGAGCAGGATTGCGGTTACCGAAGGTGCATCGTTCTTTTCACCTTGAGATCGTTTGTGGTCTTGACTCTCGACACAGACAGCCCAGAGGAGACGAGTTGATCACGGAGTACCAGCAGAAGCTGCGCGAGCGCTACATCGCCGCTCCCGTCATGCCGGCCCCGGAGCCGTGGCAGCCGGTGCTGGACCACAGGACCCCCATCGGGGGTCTGCTCGGCATTGGCTTCGCCGTCCATCCCGACAGCGGGCACGACCTCGTCATGGTCGTGTCCAGCGACGGCCATGGACTCTTCGACGCGGTCACCGGCGAGAAGGTCGCCCGCGACCGGAACCCCGACCCTGACACCAGCACTCCGGACGCGTCGCCGGAGCTCACCTGCCCCGGGCTCGGCCCGATCGAGGGCACGCCGGTGCGTATCGCCGGGCTCTTCGGCGGCGGCCTGCACAGCACCACACCAGACGGCTGGACCCTGGACGTCGTCAGCCCCGAGTGGCCCCACGACCGCGTCATCCTCTCCGCCGACGGCGGGTCCCACAAAGGCCCGGCGGGAGGGACGTGGTGGCACATCTTCCACTCCGAGTACTCAGAACTCCGCGCAGCCGGGTTCTCCCCCTCAGGCCTGACCCTGGCGGTCGCCACCAGCAGCGACCTCACCCTCTGGACCCGACCTGACCTCCACTTTGACGACTGAGCGGACAGCGGACAGCGGGACAGCGGGACAGCGGGACAGCAGGCGAAAGGGCGACAGATGGACCGGGCAGACATCTACGCGGCTCGCCTCCGCTGGTCAAGGAGGCGAGGTACTGAGATTCTCGCCCTGCCATCCTCCGTCGACATCCTCACCCGGCTCGAAGCCGTTCAGGTCAGGATCGGCTGCATCTTCTCATCGGACCGGACGTGGGCCTTCATGCTCTTCCTCGCAGACGACGCCAGCGCAATCCTCGCCTGCAGGGGAGTCCGACAAGCTGAGCGGTGACAGTTGTCCGATCGGCCCGCCGGAGTCGTCGACTACTTCCCCTGGGCGAGGCTTGTCTGACCGGGCCATCTCGCGACCCGTGTGCTGGCGTCGCTTGCGGCCTTGGGCCTTTCCGGTCGGTGTCCGGGTTGCCTCCGGCCTGGTGCGGCCGGGAACGTGGTGTTTGGCGGCCGGGCATCAACCGCCTCAAGAGAACCGGGCCGTGGCCACGGGGTACGAAAAGCTCGCGCTCCGCCACGAGGCCACTGTTCTGGTCGCGGCCATCAACGAGTGGCCGTGACCGACCTATTCGATGCAGGCCGTTGAGTGTCCTCGCGCGGTGGCTCGGCGCCGTTGCCTCGGCGGATGGTACGCAGGGCGGCGCCGGGCCGGCACACCCGCATGACCAGCTCGTCGTTGTCGACTGCTGTGTGCACGATCTCCGTCAGCTCGGTACGGAAGAGGTGGAACGGCTGCGGCGGGTGAACGTCGTCCGCGTACCGCGAAAGCGTCTCGGCGTCGGTGACCTCGACCGCCCGACCGCTGACCCGTACGTCACCGCCCGTCATCCCGGCGTCCGGGCCGGGGTTCGCGTGGACGGCGAAGCGCGGGTCGCGGCGCAGGTCCAGGGCCTTGCGGGAGTTCGGCATCATGCCAAGCCAGAGCTCGCCGGAGCGGATGTCCACCTCAAGGCCGGTGAGCCGGGGGCTGCCGTCCGCGCGCAGGGTCGCGAGGACGTGGTGCTTGTACTGTGCGAACCGCTTCCGCACGGCGCCGGCGAACTCCGCTTCGGCCGCCTCGAACTCCGCCCAACTGAATGTCTGCATCTCCATGCCATCCATCAAAGCGCGGATACTCGACATCTACTGTCTGGATTAATCCACGCCGACACGGCTGCTGCCCGGCAGGGGCTGGGTGATCCCGAGATGCTGATCGGAGCCCACCGGGGCCCGGCGGCCAGCCGGATTTTTCCGACCTACGGCCAGGTGGCACGGTTACGCAAGGTAGCCGAAAGGATTCGCGTAATGGGATATTCGCTAGCGGAACGGTCATCCGGTTGGCAGGCTTGAGCCATGGACGCCCAGCTCAATGACGTGCCGAACCCTTCCTGGCTCGGTACCCCGATCGATGCCCGTACCCTGTTCGCCGCGGAGCAGGCCGCGCTGATGGCCACGCTGAGCAGCCTGGCGCCCGCCGACTGGGACAAGGAGGCAGTGCCGGGCTGGACCGTCCGGGATCTTGCCGCGCACGTCCTGGGCGACTTCTACGGGCGCCTCGCCCGGGACCGCGACGGCCACCAGGGCGGCCCCGGCTTCGCGCCAGGTGAAACGCTGGAGGCGTTCATCCACCGCATCAACCAGGAATGGGTCGATGCCCACCGCCGGGTGAGCCCGGCCGCGCTCACCGACACCCTCGACCTGATCGGCGGGCAGGTCGCCCGGTTCTTCGAGGCCGCCGACCTCGGCTCCCCCTCGCTGGGGGTGTCCTGGGCCGGGGTCGATCCGGCGCCGATGTGGCTGGACAGCGCCCGCGACTTCACCGAGTTCTGGACCCACCGCCAGCAGATCCGCCACGCCATCGGCCAGGACACCGATCCCGATCCACGCTTCCTGTCCGTGGTCCTGGACACCTTCATGCGGGCCCTGCCCCACACCCTGCGCGAGGTCACCGCGCCCGTCGGCACGCAGATCCGGGTGCGGATCAGCGGCCCGGCCGGCGGCAGCTGGACGGTGACGGCCATCGGGGATCACTGGTCGCTTGCCGAACCGGACGCCGAACGTCCTGCCGCGGTCGTCGGCCTGGATGCGGAGACCGCCTGGCGCCTGTGCACCCGCGGCATTCAGCCGGACACCGCCCTGGCTCGCGCCCGCATCGACGGTGACCGTGAACTGGCCGAAGCGACCTGCCAAATCGTGTCAATCGTCTACTGACGCCAACCAGTTTGACAGCAGTCACACACGGTGACAACGGCGGCGGCCAGTTGTCTCCCCAACAAATTGGCCGCCATTGGGAATTCGAAACCGACCCCTACAACAGGGCGGCGGCTTACCGTCTCGGGCTGTTGTGGCGGCCCGCCCGGCGGGCGCCGCGGTAGAGATCTGGTGATGACTTCCCGCTGGGCGGGAAGCACCCCGGAACACGCTTTTGTACAGGTCACGGGCGGGTTTCCATGGCGGGATGCTCAGCGCCGCGAAGGTCGGCCCGAGGGGTCGGTTGTACTGCTTCCGCAGCGTGATGGTCGGCGACGGCCAGAGCCCATGGTCGGCGCGCAGCGCCCTGGGGCAGGCCGCTGCGCGCCGCCAGGACGAGGCCGGTGTCCGGCCCGGGTTCTGGACTGACCGGGGCTTGGCCGCGGTCGCCCTGGCTGGTCATGGACCTGGTGTTCCGGGCGCCGTCGACCGCGCAGATTGCGTGGGCGCTGCTCGGTGAGGAGCACCGCCTGGTTCTGGAGCTGTGCCAGCCAGAACATCGCCCGGGACAGGACGCCGGCGTGGCTGGAGAAGTCGGCAGCACAGATCCGCTGGGGGAGCGGCGGCAAGCATCGCGCCCCGGTGAAGGACGGGCTCGGGTGGGCATGGGAGCCGCGCTAGGTGACGCCCGGCCGACGGCCCGTCATGGAGATCGCGGGCATTGATCAGCGGCTGATCGGCTGGCAGGTCAGGGTGAGTGGTGTGGCGGCGGCGATGTGGGTGAACTTGGCGGGGTTGCGGACGAAGTAGATGCCGGTGACGAGGCTGTCCTCGAGACGGATCGCCATGACGCTGTCGATCTCGCCGCCGACCCGCAGGAGGAGCGCCGGATCGCCGTTGACGGTGGTGGGCTCGCTGGTGAGGGCGCCTTCCTTGTCGCCGAGGTTGGCGAGGAGGAGGCGGAACACCTTGGTGAGGCCCTTGACGGGTCGTAGCGCGGCACTCCTGACGCCGCCGCCGTCGCTGATCAGGACGACGTCGGGGGCGAGTACGTCGAGTACGCCCTGCAGGTCGCCGGTCTCCACGGCGTGCTGGAACGACGCGAGCGCGGCCTGGGCCTGGCGTGGGGAGACCACTTCGCGGGGGCGGCGGGCGTCGACGTGCTTGCGGGAGCGATGGGCGATCTGGCGGACTGTGGCCGGGGTCTTGCCGACCGCCTCCGCGATCTCGTCGTATCCGACGTCGAAGACCTCGCGCAGGACGAACACCGCCCGCTCGGTGGGCGAGAGGGTCTCCATGACGAGCATCACGGCCATGGACAGGCTCTCGGCGAGCTCGACGTTCTCGGCGACGTCCGGCGAGGTGAGCAGCGGCTCGGGCAGCCAGGGGCCGACGTAGGTTTCTTTGCGCCGCCGCAGGGCCCGCAGCCGGTCGAGCGCCCGCCGGGTCGTGACGCGGACGAGGTACGCGCGCTGGTCGTTGACCTGTGCCAGATCGACCTCGGCCCAGCGCAGCCAGGTCTCCTGGAGGACGTCCTCGGCATCAGCCGCCGAACCCAGGATCTCGTAGGCCACGGTGAAGAGCAGGTTGCGGTGGGCGACGAAGGCGTCGGTCGCCGGGTCCGCGGTGTGGTCTCGCATCCTCGAATCCTTCCATTCTTTTCATGGCGGCCCCCCAGGGGGCCCGGCTACGGGGAGAGGGCAGCGCCTGGGCCGCCCTCTCCAGAGGCTACGACACATGCGCGGGCGTGGCCTGGACGCGCTGCTGCCGGGAGTCGTCCTTGGCTTTCAGGACGCGTGCGCCGGGCTTGCGCGCCTCGTCGGAGAGCTGCTTGACGGTGTGGGAGACGACGAACTCCTTCAGGCGCGCGCCCGGGCGGCCGCCGACGTAGAACCGGATGGCGGTGTCGTCCTTGCGCGCGAACTGGAAGATGCCGGCGCCGCGGCCGAGGCTGACGCACAGCCCGGCGAAGGCGATGCTGATGGCCTCGGGCCGCCCGCCCTTGATCCGGCGGAGCACGGCGTCGGCGGCGTGCGGGCCGAGTTGGACGGCGGACTGGCATCCCATCCGGTAAGCGAGGCCCGATGGCGCCGCCGCGTCCCCGGCGGCGACGATGCGGTCGTCGTCGATGCTGGTCAGGGTCTCGTCGGTCAGGAGACGGCCCGTCTCGTCGGTGCTGAGGCCGCTGCGGGCGGCCAGGTCGGGAACGCCGAAGCCGGCGGCCCAGACGGTCAGGTGGCCGCGCACCTCGCGGCCGTCGGCGAGGCGCACGGCGTCGGCCGTCACGGACGCCGCCTTGGTGCCGGGGCCTTCGAGGACGGTCACGCCGAGGGCCGCCAGCCGCTTGGCGACGAAGCGGCGGCCGTTCGGGTGGAGGTAGGGGCCCAGCCGGCCTCCGCAGACGAGGGTGACCGTACGGCCCGCCTCGGCGAGCTCGGCCGCGGTCTCGATGCCGGTGGCACCGCCGCCGACGACCGTCAGCACCGCGGTGGCGGGCGCGGCGGCCACGGCCTCGCGCAGGCGCTCAGCCTCCTCCAGGGTCGCGATCGGAAAGGCGAACCGGTCCGCGCCGGGCACCTGCGGCGCGCCGCTGCGGCTGCCCACCGCGTAGATCAGATGGTCGTACCTGACGGTGCCGCCGTCTGCCAGCGAGACGGTGCGGGCCTGCCGGTCGATCCCGGTCGCGGTGTCGACCACGAGCTTGACCCGCTCGCTCAGGACGTCCTTGTAGTCGACAACCGCGTCGTCGGACCCCGCCACCAGCTGGTGCAGGCGCAGGCGCTCGACGAAGGACGAGCGCGGATTGACGAGGGTCACGGCCACGTCATCGCAGCTGGTCAGGCGGTTGGCCGCGAGGACTCCGGCGTATCCGCCGCCGATCACGATGACTTCAGTCCGGCTGCCGTTGTACTTCGTCATGGTCCTTGTTCCGTTCGCTCGGGGTTTCGCACACAAGGCGCCGGGCGGAGGGAATTTGTGACACCTTATGGCTCAGATCACATACGACGGTGAGTCAGGGCACGTCGGACAGGTGGACGCGCAGGAGGCGGCCGGACCCGACGCAGCTCCGAGTCGCTCCCGGCCCGCCGCGCGCCGCTTGCGCTTCTGACGCCAGCCACCGGACCGTCCTTGCAGGAGGAGGTCCTTGCTACGAAAAGCGGCTTGGGGAGGACTACCGTCTACCAGGGGGCTTGATCCCGCGGGCGCCATTCCGTCACGTCGCACTTTTACCAAGCTCGCGGGGTCCCTCGGCCTGGGCCACAAAGACCTGTTCGGCCTGTCGATGATCGACCTCTGACAGGTGATCAGGCTCTCGGGCCGGCCGACCAGCATGTAGCGACCGTGTGCGGCGGACCCACAGCTCGGCCCGTACGCGCGCAGCAGCTCCTCCAGGCGCTTGCGATGCTGGTCGGTGAACGGCCTCCAGGCGCAGGGCCATGGTGGATCAGCCTCCCGAAGGCGGATTGACTCGGACGTTCCCAGGCCGACGAGCGACTACCGGACCCCACCCCGGGGGGTCTGGCCGTCACCGTTCGTGGGTGCGTCACGGGCTGGTGTGGAGGAGTCGTGCCCGCCGATGCGTCGCCAGACGACGTGCTGCGCGCCCCGTATACGCTCCGTCCCGTACGACCAGGTTGCTCGCCTGCCCCTGGACGAGATGAACTCGTACGGGGAGGGGGAGGCGGCGGCAGTGGGGCGGGTGCCGCCGCCTTGGGGAACTGGCTTATCCGGCCTGGCGCTTCGCGTGATCGGGCAGGCAGAACATCAGGGCCCACATCAACGCGAGGGCGCCGCCGACCCACCAGAGGATGCCGGTGAACGCGTCGCGGTTGATCGCGCCGTCGGGTGAGCCGCCGGTGGTGGAGAAGAACACCAGGGCGGTCAGTGCGGTGCCGAGGGCGATGCCCAGGTGCATGGCGGTGTTGAACAGGCCCGAGGCGGAACCGGCGTTCTCGTGCGGGACCCTGGCGAGCGACATGTCGGCGAGCGGGCCGCCGACCATGCCGAGGCCGAAGCCGATCAGCACGACCGGGACGGTCATCGCGAGGAGGGTCAGGTCGGCCTGTCGGCTGCCGGCCTGGAGTCCGTAGGCCGCCATCGAGGCGAGCGCGATCAGGGCTCCGGCCTGGGGCAGGCGGCGCCCGAAGCGC
This sequence comes from Streptomyces aureoversilis, assembly GCF_042657885.1. Taxonomy (NCBI): domain Bacteria; kingdom Bacillati; phylum Actinomycetota; class Actinomycetes; order Kitasatosporales; family Streptomycetaceae; genus Streptomyces; species Streptomyces aureoversilis. The sequence goes on along the minus strand of NZ_JBHSKJ010000004.1, from coordinate 74,942 downwards.
CCGGCGGTCTTCATCGCGGTCGTCGCACCGGCCAGCTCGCCGAGAGCGAGCAGTACGAAGGCCGCGGCCGCCATCAGCGGACTCATTCCCAGGCCGCGCTGGAGGTACAGCGTCCAGGTCATGAAGAACAGGCCGCACAGCAGGCCGAGCATCAGCTGGGCCGACAGGCCGCCGGAGAACTGCTTGCCCCGGAAGAGGGACAGCGCCACGAGCGGGGCGTTGTCCTTCCTGCGCTGCTGGTGGCCCAGGAAGACGCCGAGCACGAGGAGTCCTGCGGCGAGCATGGCGAAGCACCACAGCGGCCAGTGGTGGGTGTGGCCCTCGGTGAGCGGGAAAATGATCAGGACCACGGCCAGTGCGGACAGCAGCATGCCGGTGAGGTCGAGCCGGTCGGCGTTCTGCGCGATCGACTCGGGGATGAACTTGCGTCCGAGGATGATCACGGCGAGGCCGACGGGCACGTTGATCAGGAAGATCGGCCGCCAGCCCAGTCCGCACAGGTCGGCCTCGGTGAGCAGGCCGCCCAGGACCGGCCCCAGGACGTTGGCGAGCGACAGGACCGCCCCGTAGAGGCCGAAGGCCCTGCTGCGGTTCTCGCCGTCGAAGGTGACGTGGAGGGTGGCCATGACCTGGGGGATCATCACGGCGACGCCGGCGCCCTGGAGCACGCGGGCGGCGATCAGCACACCGGGGCCGGTGGCGATGCCGCACAGCAGCGAGGCCAGGGTGAACACGACGGTGCCGATGAGGAGGACCTTGCGTCGGCCGTGGATGTCGCCGAGGCGTCCGCCGGTGATCAGCCCGACGGCGACGGTCAGCGAGTAGCCGGCGGTCAGCCACTGCACCGAGGCCGGTCCGGCGCCGGTCGACTCCTGGACGGCGGGCAGGGCGGTGAGGACGACCGACTGGTCGAGGATGTCCATGAGCTCGGCGACCAGGAGCACCACGAGGGCGATCCGGGCGGCCCGGGTCATCTTCGACGACCGGCCCGGTACGTCGTGAGCCGGGGGCTCGGCGGTGTGCTGCTGCTCGTTGCCGAGCGCGGGGGAAGGCACTGTGGGACTCCTGATTCAAGGAATCGGGGAGCCCTGCCGTCAGCCGCGCCGGGGCCGGAAAACACCAAACCCGGGGCAGTCGGCAGAGCTGCACCCGGGAAAAGACAGGAAACTACGGGGGAGGGTGACACGGCTCAGGCCAGCGCGACGTCCGCCCCCGGACACGTTCGAAGCCTCAGAACGTGGGGAACTGCGGACGGCTACTTGGCCTGGGAGATAAGTCGTCACCTCGAAACACAGCGCCGGGGCCCCGGGACGGGCACAGGCGGAACTCAAACAGGGTAAAGGCCCCTCCGGCGTCCGTGCAACGCAATAACTCACCCACGCCCCGCCCCACCCGCCCCGCCCGGGCCCGTACGGCCCGCCTCTCACTCCACTGCTGTGTGCTCGGGCTCCTGTCGCTTTCTCGAGGCCCCTTCCCTCATGAGGTCGTCGGTGCGCGTGCTGTGCCAGACGGACTCTCCCACTTCACGTATCGGGGCTCGCGCTTCCGCCGGCGGGCGGCGTAACTGCGCCCCGTGGCGTGAGCAGCACCCCGGAAGAGCCCAGCTTCGCGGACGCCCTCGCCCTCGCACGCGAGGCCTGCCAGAAGAGTCCCGCCGTGCTCGACGGCTCTGCGCCGTGGGAGCCGGTCCCGGGGGCACCGCTGACCCCGGCCCAGGTCGTCCTCGAGAGCGCGCCGTACCGGCCTCTCGCCTGCACCTGGCACACCTTCACCCCGCAGTGGGCAGGGCCGAGGCCATCGGAGTCGGCGAGGATCTGCGCGCGAACTGACCGCAGGCCCCCGGCCTCGGGTGGCTTTCGAGATCGAACCGGTCGGCCGATGAGCGAGCCTCCTGTCCGTGGTGCACGAGGGCTTCGCCCCGGAGGGCATCATGATCGGCACGCGGCCATACAGACATTCGGCTGGGCAGGTGAGGCGTAGCCGCTTCGAATGCCCGGCCCAGCGAGGCCTCCTGCCCACGGAAGGAGCAAAAGAATGGTGACGGAGCAATACGACGACCTCGGCGCGGAGTACGCGGAGCACACGGCATCGAGCGTGATCAACGCCTACTACGATCGGCCCGCGATCCTCGCGCTGGCAGGCGACGTGGCAGGTAAGCGCGTCCTGGACGTCGGGTGCGCGGCCGGGCACCTCGCGGCTCAGCTCGCCGGGCTCGGGGCTACGGTCACCGGGATCGACAGCAGCAGTGTCATGGTGCGGATGGCCGAAGAGCTCTGCAATGACCGCGACGGCCGGGCGACCTTCCGCCGAGCGGATCTGGCCGAACCGCTCGACTTCCTCCCCGACGACTCGTTCGACTTGGTGACGGCGTCGCTGGTGCTGCACTACCTGAAGGACTGGGACCTTGCACTCGCGGAGCTGCGCCGGGTCCTGCGGCCGGGAGGCGCAGTGGTGCTGTCCGTACACCACCCGGGGGAGGACTGGCACTGGCTCGATCGCACGGACTACTTCCGGACCGAGCTGATCACGGACGAGTGGACGGTCGGCGGCAGGCCGCGCACGGTGCGCTTCTACCGGCGCCCACTCAGCTGGACCTTCGCCGCGCTGCGCGAGGCCGGCTTCGAGGTCGATCAGTTGGTGGAGCCCATGCCGCTGCCGGAGTGTGAAACCGTGGACCCGCAGTGGTTCAAACGACTGTCCACGACACCGCGGTTCCTGTACTTCCGTCTGATCAATCCGCCGGCCTGATCGGGCCATGGCAGGGCCGGGCCACGATCACATGCGTGGTCACGGAGACAACGCGCGCGCCTCGCATGTTGCGGTGATCCAACGACACGGCGACACCGGCACGTGAACCGGCACACGACACGCGTCCGGCGTCCGGTGATGTGGGATGACGGGCGGGACCGTACACAGCCGCTGCGTCCGGAACACTGCCCGGTGGCGCCGTCCCGTCCCGCTCCTTACGGTGAGGGCAGAAGGCGGGCAGAAGGCTTCTCAAACGGGCAGGGAGGGTCGAGACATGATCAGTGGCGCGCACGTCGTCGTGTTCAGCCAGGATGCCGAGGCCGACCGGGCCTTCCTCCGGGACGTGCTCGGCTTCCTGTGCGTCGACGCCGGCGGCGGGTGGCTGATCTTCGAGCTGCCGCCCGCCGAGGCCGCGGTGCACCCGTCCGATACACCCGGCGGCCACGAGCTGTTCCTGATGTGTGACGACATCCGGCGGACCGTGGAGGAGCTGACTGCGCAGGGCGTGGAGTTCACCCAGCCGGTCAGCGACGAAGGGTGGGGGCTGCTCACTACCCTCCGGCTGCCAGGCGGAGGCGAGCTGCGCCTGTACGAGCCGCGACACCCACTCGCGCGCGGCCTCCGCTGAGGACCAGCGGCTGCGTACGGGCATGGCCTCCTTCCGGGTCGTACGACAGGTCCCGCTGCCGGCCGGAACCGTCTGGGAACGGCTCACGCACTGGGAAGGGCATGCCGCCCACGTACCGTTCACCACCGTCGAGGTGATCACTCCGCCACCCACTCGTACTGGAACACGGTTCGTCGCCCGTACCCGTCTCGGCCCTGTCGCCTTCGATGACCCCATGGAGGTCGTGAGATGGGAGCCGCCCCCGTCCCGCGCCGATCCCGGCCACTGCCGGCTCGAGAAGCGAGGGCGTGTCGTCCGGGGCTGGACCGAGATCACCCTGCGGCCTGTGACCGGCGAGGCGGACGCACGATGGTGCCGCGTAGTGTGGTCCGCCGAAGTGCGCTTGCGCGGAGTGCCCCGATCCCTCGACGGGGTGGCAGGAAGAGCCGCACGCTTGATGTACGGGCGGATCATCGACGGCCTGCTGCTGGAAGCAGCACGGGGAAGTGGCCGCGGTGACCGTGGCAACCGTCACTACATGCGGTGAGCTTGTTCTTTATCTACCAGGATCTACCGGGTCTGCCGATGGCCTTGAGGGTCTCGGGGCGTTTGGCGGTTTTGCCGACGTCGTAGCGGGGTGCGGGACGGCGGTTCTTGCTTCCGGGTGGCCGTCCGGGACCGGTGCCCCGAGGTTGGGGAACACGGGCGGGGCAGAGGAGGTGGGCCCGGATGTTCCGGAACCCCCGGCGGACCCGGGCTGGGGTGAGGCGTTCGGGCTTGGTCGGCTTCTCCCAGGGACGGCGGAGGTCGGCGGCGAGCGGGCGGGCGAAACGGAGCTGGGTGTGGGCAACGACCAGGAGCCAGGTCCATCGGTCCGCCGCCTCGGGCGTACGGATCTTCGGGGTGGTCCAGCCGAGCGTCTGTTTTCCGAACGTGAAGGTGTGTTCAAGATCGAAGCGGCGCAAGAACACCTGCCAGCAGCGGTCCACGTCTGCCGGGGCGGCTCCGGTCTTTGAGCACCACAGCCATACCGGCGGTGCCTCCCGGTCCTTGGAGAGGTGCTCGACTTTGAGGCGGGCCAGGGTGCCTTCGATGATGGGGAGTTCGCCGTCGTGCTCCAGCCAGGCCGAGCGGTGGGCCAGCCGCGGGTGGACCCGGTCCCACGCCTGGGCTTCGGCCTTGCCGTAGTTGGTGGTGTCGGTGGCCGTGGTGATCACCGGTTCGGGCCAGGTCTCGGGCTTGTTGGAGCGGAACTCCGGCCCGTGCTCGGGCGGGTGGCCGCCGCGGGGATGGGCGCGATGGAACTCCTCGCGCGAGGGCGCCGGACAGCGCATCACCCGGTCGCCGCGGATCCGCCCGACCAGCTCGACGGGCAGATCCCGTAGGGCCGAGGCCAGGCGGGTGACGTCGTAGCCGGCGTCCATGACGATGGTGATGTCCGGGTCCCCGGGCGTCCACCGGCCGGCCGCGATGAGCCGCTCGACCACGGCCCTCAGCTGGGCGGCGGTGATGGCGGTCGCGTCGTCCTCGGGTCCGAGCCGGACCACGTCCAGGATCCCTGTCCACGAGGTGGCCCCGGGCTCCAGGGCGGCGACGAAGGAGTACGGCCAGCCCGGGATGAACGGCGACGCAGACTTCGCCCGCCCGTAGACATGACAGAACAGCCGCTGGTCCGAGCACGGCGCGTCCGAGCGCAGCCACGGTGACACGTCGACCGCGAGCACCAGGCGCCCGCCCTCGAAGCGCGGCAGGGGCATGCCGGCCAGCAGGGCCCGCAACCTGACGGCGTCGATCCGGCCGCGGTTGAGGGCTCCGTACAACGCGCCGTGACCACGACGGTGTTCGGGTACCAGCGTCAACTCCACTGGCGAGGTGACCGGACCGTCGACGCATAACACCGCGTCGGTCAGCTCGAACAAACTCATCCCGCCGGGCGGTCAGACACTCATAGAACTCGCCCCGGAAGCGTGACGCTTGCGCGAACGCCTCCCGTCGGACCCCTTCAGCCAGCACACTCACCATCACGGCCTTCGTCTCGGTCACGTGCATTCCTTGGCCGGAACACACGATCAGGCGAAGGCCGCCCTCACGTCCCGCGAACTCCCAGGTGGGCGACACAGTTCGGGACACTGTTCGAGGTCGGAAGAAAAGGAACAAGCTCAGGTCCGGCGGCGGTGAATGCGGTCCGAGATCCGGTCGACCGCCCAAGCGGCCCGCAGTGTCGGCGCGCTGAGGACGGACATGGCGAACCGTGGCCGTGGACGCCATACGGTGGCGAGATCTTCGTGCATCTGGCTGCCGGCGAGCCGGTCGGCGAGCAGTGTCCCGAGATAGGGCGACTGAGCGAGGCCGTGGCCGTTGCAGCCGATGGCGTAGAAGACGTTCTTCGTCGCTTCTCCGGCAACCGGCAGCAACGACGGCGTCATTGCGATCCACCCGCCCCATGCCCGCTGCGGCGCTACGTCGCTGAGTGAGGGGAACCGCTCGTGGAAGCCCTGGACGAGGTCCGCCACGACCGCGTCATCCGGCTCGCGGGCGCCCAGTGCGCCTCGCGCCGTCCGCAGCCGGCGGGTTCCGAACATGATCGTGCCGCGCGGTGTGGGCCGGTAGTTCTCCAGGATCGTGTGTGGGGTGACAATGCCGATGCGCCTCGTCCAGCCGGTCGCCGCCAGGCGTTCGGGCTCGACCGGTTCGGTCTCGACCAAGCTGGTCCAGATCGGTGTGGCCATCCGCCTCGGGGCGATCGCGAGTTCGCGGGAGTAGGCGTTGGTGGCGAGAACCACACGCTCGGCGCGGACGCGACCTCCGGTCACGTGGACGACAGCTCCCGAGGCTTGGGGCTCGACCGCGCGCACGGCGGTCCGCTCATACACCCTCACGTCTGACCCAAGAAGCGCGTCGCGCAGACCGAGCGAGAACTTCCCGGGGTTCAGCAGCCCTCCGGCACGCTCGAAGACGCCGCCGAGGAACGTCGCCGGCAGGCCGAAATCGCGGCCCTCGACGAACTCGGCGTCCGCCCCCGCACCTTGGAGGATCTCGGCGTTCCGTTTGGCGCGCCGGAGCTGCCCCGGGGAGACGGCGGCGATGACGTTGCCCGTCGGCTCGTACTCGCAGCCGATATCGAGCCGTTCGATCAGCCCCTCGGTGAAGTGGGCTGCTCTGTCCGCATAACGGATGAGACCCGGCAGGCGGCGTGCGTACAGTGCGTTCAGGAGCCGAGGGTCGCCTGCCAGCGCGTTCGACAGGTAACCGGCGTTGCGTGAGCTGCCACCCCATCCGCAGAAGCCGGACTCCAGAAGGACGACCTCGGCGCCGCGCTCGGCCAATCGCAGCGCCGCCGCCATGCCTGCGTAGCCGCCCCCGACAACGGCGACATCGCACGTGAGCTCGCCCTCCAGCATCGGCGCGAAATCGGTGGGCCGATCGACCCAGCCGGTGAATGCCGAGTACGTCACGCCGACGGCGGTCTTCCCCATGGATACGGACTCCTCACATCGCGCGGCAGCTGTCACCGGGCCCGTTCCGATGACGTCGCCGCAACACGCGCGCGGCGAACCGGGTGGCACAGCCGGAGGGACAGCCCAGAGCAGAAAAGTCGAACTCGAATCGAGTTCGAAATTAGCCCTCCGGTCAGCCACTGTCAACGTCTCACCATCGACCGGTCGTCACTCTCTGCGACTTCGTGGGCCCTGCGGAAGTCACAAGGAGCGCGGGCCTACGGCCGCACGGACGGATCGGCGCCTTCGTGCGCAGCGGAGGAGGCCGGCGACGCTCATGTGAGGCAGGGCGCGGGCAACCGCACGGTCGCATGAGGGAACGAGACGGCCGGTTCACCGTGCGGACGCCGTCGGCGGGCGCATGCGCGGGATCCGGCTGCGGGGCATGCGGCGCCCAGCCCGCGAAGTCGCGGCTCGCGAGCAGGCGGGCGGCCGCGCGGCGGCCCTTCCGCCCGAGTCCCGGCGGCCAGTCGTATACCCGCCGGGACTCCCCGCCTCTTTGACGGATCGCCTGCGTCAGCCGCGCCGCTTCGGCCCCTGCGCGGCGTAGGTCTCAAGGTAGGCGGTGACAAGGCGTTTGGACTCGGCGATCACGAGGTCGTCGCCGCCCGGGGTCCGCCGGAACGCGATGTCGAAGAGCCGGTTGCCGACCTCGAAGGCGAGTTGCGCGACGAGGCGGGGAGTGTCGGCGGGGACGAGGTCTCGCCCGACCAAGGCGTGCCACAGCTTGTCCGTCTGCGCCTCGTCGAAGGCGCGGACCAGTTCGTCGAGCGTCTCCTGGCGTCCTGGGAACCACAGTTCGGCGCAGCTCGGGTGCCGGCGGAAGTAGTCGAGCACGGGGTCGATGACGGCGTCGACGGCGTCGCGCAGTGTACGCAACTCCAGGCTGTCCAGGGCGGCGCCGATGAGCACGTCCAGCTCGCGCGCCTGGCGTCGCAGCAGCTCGGCTTCGACCTGATGCCGGTCGGAGAAGTAGTGGTAGAGGGAGGCGGTCGGGATGCCCGCCCGCTGACCCACTGCCTTGAGGGTGGCGGCTTGGTAGCCGTGCTCGGCGAGCAGCGCCTCGGCGGCGTCGAGAATGGCCTCCCTGCGCTGTACCCCGCGGCGCTGCACTCCGGTCGGCCGAGCGGGCACCTGGGGCTTGTCCTCGAACACGATTCGAGATCGTATCAGCGCGGGGCTGATGAACGGATCAGCCCCGAGGCGGTAGGGGAAGGCTGTCCCGTTCCGGCGCCTCCGCCCCGCCCCAGGGCTCCGCATTCGAGCCCGGGTACCCGGAGAACCCCCGACGGACCGGCCACGCCGTCGGCCGTGACCGCCGCTACCGGCCGTCACCGCCCAGGAGCCCTCGCCCACCCGGATTGCTCACCCTCAGCCCACACAACAAGTGCGTGCGCAGCACGGAGTGCGATGTTCCTGCAGGAACCAGTGCGCACAAGATCGCGGAACCTGCACGGGCAGGCGACGAGCAGCGGCAAGCGGCGGTGAGTCGAGCCACGACGAGACGACGCCGGTGAGCCAGGACAGGGTGAGGACGGCGGCGGGAATCTTGAACCAGAGGGTGTCGCCGAGCAGGTAGGAGGCCGCGACGATGGCAGCCGCGACCCACATGCTCGTACACCAGGTGCACGCGACGAGACGGGTGAGGAACGCGTACGGGCGGCGGATGGTGTTGTCCGGGCGGTGCACGCGCTGGCGGAGACGATCCCGGGTCCTCTTCGACTCACCGCGTGTCGCTACCCTGACGCGCCTGAGCTTGTTCTTTTTCTTCCGGCCTCGAACAGTGTCCCGAACTGTGTCGCCCACCTGGGAGTTCGCGGGACGTGGGGGCGGCCTTCGCCTGATCGTGTGTTCCGGCCAAGGAATGCGTGTGACCGAGAGGAAGGCCGTTCCGGGGCGAGTTCTATGTAGATAAAGAACAAGGTGAGCAGGTGTTTCGGATCCTCGGTTTCAGCAGGCCGCGAGGACTGCGCCGACACCGTGTCCCGGGGGGCAGCGGACGCCCGGCCGGGCCGACACACGGTGCATCATCTGGCTTCGGCCGGAGACGGGACGCAGGCTTCGATGTCACCACCGGACGCCAGTGCTCGGCGAAGCGGGAATGCTGTCGGCAGGACGAAGACGGCGAAGAGCGTGATCGGCAACAGCCCTATCGGCCGGAGAAATGCGGTGGGATGCGTCATGACCGTGCTCCATGCGACGTGGCAGTTGCCCACCACGTCCGCGAACATGACCACGGCAGCAAGCAACGGCCCACCAGGGCGGGCACGAATGATCATTAGTGCGGCCAGCGGGTCCAGCAGCAACAGCCCGTGGAAGAGCAGTTGCACGGGCAACGGCGCGTAGCCGTAGGCGTCAAGCCCGCCCGTCACCAGAAAATACCCGTGCGCTCCCGTCCCTTCCAGGAACCCGACCACGTACACCGCCGCCGTGCACCGGACCCAAACCGGACGATCTCCCCATCGCATGGCGGTCACCCTAACTCGCCCTCGGACACCAGCCTCGAACCAGGCGCCGAACTTGATTCTCAGGTGGGGTTTTGCCGGATGATTGCCAGCCCCCGCCTGACATGTGCTCCGACAATGCGCACTGATCAAGAGGAAGGTCGTGAGCATCGGTCTGCTGCCCAAGGCTGTTCCAGGGAAGCCTTCAGCAGCACCAACCACCGAAAGTCAGCAAGGGCAAGGGCTTCCTCCATCGCCGGCTTCGGCGCTGATGTGCTGCTGATCCCAGGTGGAGCAAACCGGCAGGCTGCCGGTCGCGGCGTCCGACCAGGCCCTCGACACGGAGTCGGCCGCGCGTCGGCCTCCGTGGCCGTGTCGGGATGCGGCACGGCCGGCCGAGCGGTTGCCTGAATCGACGCCCCGGCGTGTGAAGATGCACAACGGCAGCGAAGGCGCGGCGCGGCACCGCGCGGCACGAGCGGCTGCGGGGACGGGACGGGCAACGGCCGGCCGCCGCCCGCCTGTCCCGACTTCTCCGGGCACAGCCGACAATCACCGCAGCCGGCGATGAACTGCCCTTGAGCGCCTTTACCATTCCTGCACGTCAACCTCAACTGCTGCTTTTGTGATTGGCTGGTTATGATCGGCATCCACTCCGAAATGGTCGGCTGTGTTTGACGAGGACTGATGACTCCCACAGGATCCGAAGGCCCGGGCGAGCCGGTACGAAGAAGCCGACGACGAGCCGTGCGCCTGCGTACCCTGCTCATCTGGCTCGCAGTGGTGCCCACCCTGGCGATGGGCGTCCAGGTCATCATCAGCTCCGAGCGGTCGGTGCGGGAGGCCCGGCACCTGCGTGAGGACGTGGCGGCCGGGCGGCAGTCCGTCGTACCGCTGTACCAGCTCATGACCAAACTGCAGTCGGAGCGTGCGGTCACCGCCGCTTGGTGGTCGGGCATGCCCGTACCCGGGGCCGACCTGCGTAACCGCCGGGCCGATACCGACCGGGCCGTGACCGCGTTCCTGAAGTCGTCGGACCCCGATCAGGTCCATTCCGACCGGGCGAAGGACCGCCTCCGTGAAGTCGCGCGGGGGTTGGCCGACCTGGGCGCCCAGCGCGAACGGGCCGACGCACGCCACGGGAGCCCGGACGACACCGTCGACTACTACACCGAGCTGATCGGCGGGACGGTCCGTTGCTACGGAGACTTCAGCCACGTCGACGGCGGCGGGCTCCCGCAGGAGACGGCGTCGCTCGTGGCCCTGCTCTCGGCGGCGGAGGCAGTGGCTCGCGAGGATTCCATCCTCGCGCTGTCGGGCCCCTCCGGGAAGCTGACGTCCGCCAGGTTCGGCGAATTCATCCAAACCGCCGGAGCGGCCGACTATTTGTACGACTCGGTCGCCCGTGACCTGCCCCTCGATGACCAGGACGCTCTCCAGCGGATCCTCACCTCCTCCGCCTGGCAGACCAAATCCCGCATCGAGAAGGCCGTCGTCGACGAACACCGGGACGTCTCTTCCGGCGTCGTGCTGCCGCCGGCCATCGGCGACTGGCGGGCAGCCTACGACACCTTCTCCGCCCATTTGAACGCCTTGGGCGAGAGCGAGCTGCAGGAACTGCTCGCCCACGCCGACGACCGGGCGGCCGAGCTGGAGCACCAGGTCGTCGTCCTGGTGGCGGCGAGCAGTGCCGCCCTCCTGCTGGTCGTCTCCGTCGTGGTCTTCACGACGCGTTCGGTCCTGCGCCGTTTGCGGGACCTCCACGACCGCACGGTGACGGTCGCCGAGGAGACGCTGCCGGAGGTCGTGGCCCGTCTCCGGCGCGGAGAGGCCGTCGGCGCAGACGCGCTGCCGCAGCCGGGGGGCGAACAGGACGAGGTCGGACGGATCAGCGATGCTTTCGCCCGCGTCGTCGCCGTGTCCGTGGAGGGGCACCGGGAGCTCGCCGACGAGCGGCAGGGCTTCAGCGTGTTCGCCTCCGGCATCGCCGCACGGACCGGGAACCTGGTCAGCCGGCAGCTCGCCCTCACCGAGCACATCCAGGACACCTTCGGCCAGGACGAGGCGCTCCTCGCCGACCTCATGAGCTCCGATCAGCTCACGGTCGGCATGCGCAGGCAGATCGAGAACCTCCTCATCCTGGCGGATGGCGAGGTCCCCGACCCGCACATGGAGCCCATGCGCATCGCCGATCTGCTGCGCGAGGCGGCCGCCGAAGTCGAGGACTTCCGGCGCATCGACCGGCACGCCATGGACGAGACCAGCCTGGAGGCCGGCGTGATCAGCCAGCTCAGCCACCTCCTGGCGGAGCTGCTGGACAACGCCACCCGCTTCTCCCCGCCGACGACGAGGGTCGCCATCCGGTCCGAACTGGTCGGCGACGGTCTCTGCATCGAGGTCGAGGACCGCGGCCCGCGGGTCACCGCGGAGAGGTACGAGGAGATGAACGCCCGACTGCACTCGGCCCCGCCGTACTCCGTGCTCGCCCGGAACGCCCACCGGCTCGGCCTCTTCGTGGTCGGTCACCTCGCCGACCAGCTCGGGGCGACGGTCACGCTGCGCCGGTCGGCGTTCGGCGGAACCTCCGCCATAGTGATCGTCCCGGGTGAGCACCTCGTGACGACCCCGGAGCGCCATGCGGTGACCGTACCGGTGGAGGAACCCCGGTCCGAACCGCAGGCCGCCGAGGAGCGGCGCCCGAAGCTCGTCCCGCAGCGGCCGTCCGGCGACCCGGTCGGCGAGCCCGCCCCCGGCGCGCCGGGCCTGCCCCGCCGCCTGCGGAAGGAGCAGGCACGGGAGGCCGGGAGCACGGCGCCGGAGGTACCGCCACGGCCCGGTTCCGGGGACACCTCCGGCCGGCCGGCCCTCCCCGAGCGCATCCCGCAGGCCCACTTGGCCCAGCAGCTCCGCGAGCCGCGCGCGGCCGGGCCGGTGGGCGTGGGCCAGGACGCCGCCACCCCCGAAGAGGTGGCCGACGCCTGGGCCGACTACGAAGACAGCACCAGGCAAGTGGAACTCGAGCTCCGACAGGATCAGCCATGACGACGACACAGAACGATGCGATCTACAGCATCCTGGACAACAACCTGAGCAGGATCGCGGGCATCCAGGGAGCCGTACTCCTCTCCAACGACGGGATCAAGCTCAGCGCCTACATGCTGGAGCGGGACCAAGCCGAACGGGTCGCCGCCGCATCCTCCGGTATCGCGTCCACCATGAAGGCCATCTCGCGGGAGATCGACGGCGGCGGAGTGATCCGCCAACTCGTCGAGATGGACGACCGGTACCTGTGCATCGTGGGGTGCGGATCGGGCAGCACCCTGATCGTGGTGGCCTCCCGCAAGGCACGGCTCGGGGAACTGGGCGGCGAGACGGTCCGCGCCGCGCAGGCGCTCGGCGAGTGGCTGGACACCCCGGAGCGTTCACAGGCGCCCACCTCGTAATGGCGGCCGACCCCCAGCCCGGACGGCGCCGCCGGACGCGGCTGTACGCCCTCACCGACGGGCGTACAGCCGCGTCCCGCCACGGCCTGACGATGGACACCATGATCACAGCGGTCCCCGGTGCCGGCCACGGTCACGGCAGTCTGCCCACGGAATGGCAGGAGATCCTCGCCATGTGCCCGTCGCCGAACGGACGGGCGGTCGCCGAGATCGCCGCCCGGATGCGGATGCGCCTGACTCCCATGGTGGTCCTGCTCGGCGAGCTGCTGGAACGCGGCCTGATCCGTCACCGGCCGCCGCTGGACGCCTCCGAGACCTCCAATGTCCACCTGCTCATGAAAATCAGGGACAACCTTGCCCGACTATGACAGCGCCGCCGCGCCGGAAGCGTCCCCCGTCAAGATCCTCGTCGCCGGGGGCTTCGGAGTCGGCAAGACGACTCTGGTCGAGGCCGTCTCCGAGATCGATCCGCTGCGGACCGAGGAGCGGCTGACGTCCGCCGGCGTCGGCGTCGACGACCTCGACGGCATCGAGAGCAAGACGGCGACCACGGTTGCGATGGACTTCGGCCGCATCACCCTCAGCGACGCCGGAGTGGCCCTGTACCTCTTCGGCACACCAGGCCAGGAACGCTTCTGGTTCATGTGGGACGACCTGCTGTACGGAGCGCTCGGGGCCGTCGTCCTGGTCGACACCCGGAGGCTGGACCGCAGCTTCCCCGCCATCGACTTCTTCGAGAACCGCGGACTGCCGTTCATCGTCGGCGCGAACTGCTTCAACGGCGAGCAGCCGTACACCCCCGAGGAGATCAAGGCAGCCCTGCACCTGAGGGACCCGGACACCCCCGTCCTCCTGCTCGACGCCCGCTCCCGGGAGGACGTCCGCAGCTGCTTGCTCTCACTGCTGGACCGGCTCATCGAACAGGCCCGCCTCACCGCGCCCGCCTGACGGCGGACGGTCTGAAGAGTTCGCTCCGTATCCTGGAGTCGGCGGCCGCGCGCAAGGGTACGAAGCACCGGTATGGCGCGGGAGCGGATCCGGTAGCCGGCCGTCGGGGACGGGGCCCGGCCCTGCTCGAGTAGAGGGCCGGCTGCTGGCTCTCGCGCTTGTGCCCCTGAGCTGGGTCGCCCCGCGGACAGCCGGGCAAACCGGAGCTGGTCAGTGACCAGGCAGTGAGCTCCAGGTCAGCGACGCATGCTCAGCAGCGGCTGCCTCAGCGCACAACTGCAGGTGGGTGGCCAGCCGGACCGGTGCGTGGGGATCGGACCTGACCGTGGTCTTCGGGCCGAGGAGGCACCAGGAGCATCACGGCTCTGCTCATTTCCCGGCATACGTCCTCCATTCGCGGCGTGGTCTCGGCGGCGAGGCACTGGTGGTCGCCCCGATTTCGTCCGCTGCGCTGGTCAGGGCCGGGTAGGCATCGTGGAGGCGCGTCGGCCGGTCCTGCGGCAGGTCGATCCACAACTTGCGCCATGAGGGCAGGATCTCGCGTTCGCGTACGGTCAGGGGGCCACGGCTTCCACGGCCCGTCGGCGTGTGAGCAGCCGGTAGACACCTCGGGGTCGATGGCGGTGCCGCTGGCGGCCAGGCGGTGCAGCACGTCGAGGAACTGCTGGACGCGGCCTACCTGTTTCTTCAGCAGGTCTCCGACCCCGGTCGCGCCGGCCGCCAGTACGTCGATGGCGAACGACTGCTCGGTGTGGGCGGACAGGATGAGTACCGCGGGCGGGTGCGTGATCCGCCGGAGGCGGATGGCGGCCCGGATGCCCTCGTCGGTGTGGGTGGGCGGCATGCGGATGTCCACGACGGCGGCGTCATACCGGTGGGCGGCCACCGCCGCCGCGATGTCGCAGCCCTCGGTTGCCAGTAGTGCGGCCAGCCCTTCCCGGATCCGGCATGGGTCTGCCAGGGGACCTCTCCTGCGCCGCTCTCAACTGCTCCACTGTCACCCCGTAGGCCTTCGCCAGAGGCTCGAGGTATGCCTCGGCCGGCGGCGCGATGCCCTTCTCGGTCTTACGGACGGGGCTGGCGCTGGCGGCCTTGGTGATGTGCTTGGTGTCCTTCTGGGAGATGCCTGTGTCGGCTCGGAGATCGGCGACGCGGGGCAGCCCTGGGCGAGGAAAGACGGCATCCAGGGACCAGCCGACGAGTTTCGCCGGCATGGGGAGTTTGTCCGGCGGGGGAGCCTCTCTATAGCTCGGCCTGTCTGCGGTTCACTGGGCAGGTTGCGGATCCGGCCAGGCCTCGGTCATGACGGTGCGAACGGTCTCCTCCAATGTGCTGCCCTGTTTGATCAGCGTCTCGGCCACGCCGTCGAGCAGATCAGCCGGCTGGTACCAGTCCTGCATCGTGCTCTCGCTGAACTCTGAGGCTTCCGGCCGCGTGGCGTGTCGGCGCAGGGTCTCGGCGAAAGTCAGGTCGAAGCAGAAGAACCGGCTCTTCCCGCGGTGGTCGGCGGCCAGCCGGTGGAGGAGTTCGCCCCACCGGGCGGCCGAGAAGATTCCTTCGAGGAACACATGGAACCCCTCGTCCAGGCACTGGCGGGTGATGACGCCGATCAGTCCGGGCGTTGCCCGAACCGGGCCGTGTGCCTCGCACAGGATCTTCCTGCGGACCGTGTCCTGGCTCACGATCGCCAGACCGTTGCCGTAGCGCTCGCGGACCGCACGGGCAGTGGTGGTTTTGCCCGAGCCGGAGTTGCCGCGCAGCACCATCAGCCGGGTGTTCGCTGTCCTCATGAGCCCCATGGTCAGCTCTCCTTCAACAGCAGTTCGATGGCGTCGCGGATGCTGACGACCGTCCGGTGCGGCTGCGGCCCGTCCCCCGGCAGGGGGCGGCCCTTGGAGATCCACACGGCCGACAGCCCGGCCGCCTGCGCCCCTCCCACGTCCGCTGTGAGGGAATCGCCGACCATGACGGCGCGCGGGCTCGGCTCGGCGCCGAGCGCTGCGAGGGCATGGTGGAAGATCCGCGGGTCCGGCTTGCGTACGCCGATGCTCTCGGAGATCACGACGGTGTCCACCAGGTCGTACAGGCCTGCCCGGCGGAGCTTGGCCGTCTGGTTGTCGGCCATCCCGTTGGTGACGACAGCGAGCCGCCACCCGGCCACGCGCAGCGTTTCGAGCGCCGTACGCACTTCGAAGTCGGGCTGAACGAGCTCCGGCATGCGGCGCCGGTACTGGGCATGCAGCTCGTCGACAGTCCCGGGCACGTCAAAGGTGCCCTTCACCAGTTCGAAGAAGGCGACCCTGCGGGAGGAGTACGCGGGGTCTGTCTCCAGCAGCCAGCCGAGCGGCACCCCGTGTTTCCTGGAGAACTCCGCCGCCCACCTCCTGTACGTGCCGGCACGGTCCACGAGGCTGTCGTCAAGGTCGAACAGGCCCACCTGCGTCATGTCGGTCACTGGCGCCCTTCGCTCCTCGTACCCGCCAGGCGGTCGAGTTCCGTCCCGATGGCGCACCGCAGGGCCTGGTGCTGCGGGCCCAGGGCATGCTGCCGGCCCGTCCAGCGCTCGTGCGGGTGTAGCCACACGGGTCGGTGGATGAGGTCGGCGGGCTCCCAGTCGTACCGCGGCCAGATGTGGGCGTGCAGGTAAGGGTCTGCGTTGCCGAGAATTTCCAGGTTCACCCGGCGGAAGGCCGCATCGGCGCTGCGGCAGGCAAGTTCCACGGCTTCTCCGAGGCAGTCCATACTCTCCAAGAATGCCCGTCGGCGCGCCCTCGGAAGGTCGGTGAGGCGCTGCACACCAGGGTCGTCGACGAGGAGGATGGAGTAGCCGGGGAGGAACTGCGTGTCCCCGATCACTGCGAAGCCGGCCTCCAGGCGCCGTAGCACCGTGGGGTTTTCACCGCGCAGCGCACTGCCGATCCGGTCGCTGCGCCAGCCGGTGGTCTCCGCTGTGGTCAACGTGGTCTCCTTCGTGGGTGTCACGGCTTGAGGGCCAAATCCTGGCGCAGCCGTACAGTGAGGGCTGCTGTTTCCTCCGGCGGCGTGTTGACCACGTTGTGTTCGGTCATGAGGGCATGGAACTGCTGCTTCTCGTACGGGACGTCCGGCGGGAGCCCTGCAATCGCCAGTTGAGATGGGCGTTGCCCTGCTGACTGCCGAGCGAGTAGATGTAAGTCCGCTCCGGTCCGCAGGCCTGTTCCATGGTGAGGGCCACGCGGCGGACGAACAGCATCAGCCGCACGTACGCGGGCTCGTCCAGGTCCCGGACCACATGCTCGACGTGCTGCTTCGGAGCGACGAGGACCTTACCGGGAAGGGGCGGCCACCGGTCGAGGAAGGCCACGTCCCTCGAGTCCGGATCCTGCGAGCGGGTCCAGGACCGGGTGTGTCGCCAGCGCACACCTTCATCAAGGAGGATGCGCCTGACCTGGGAACGGCCGATCTCGATCCCGTCTTGTCGGGCCACCTGGGCGAGTGTGTCCAGTGTCCACAGCGGCGGCCCTGACTCATCGGCGGCCTCAAGCTCACCGTCCGGCTGTACTTCCAGTCGGCCCGGCGGCGCTGAGCTGGCCAGGGCGATGATGTGTGAGAGTTCTACCTGGGTGATCCTGGGTTTGCGTCCCTGGCCTCCGAGGTCTTCCAGCCCTTCGTGCCCGGCCTGGTTGAAGCGGTGCAGCCAGCGGCGCACGGTCTTCTCGCTGCAGCACAGTTCGTAGGCGATCACCGGTACGGTCTCCCCGTCCCAGCTCAGCTCGACCATCCGCGCTCGCATCGTCAGGTCCCGCGGAGCCTTCCTCGCTCTTGCCAGTCGCAGGACCGCCCCCCCGCTCGCCTGGCCTGCTGTCCTGCCGTGCCCGTAAGACCATCGCCCGGCACCCCACCCCGAGACCGACCTGCCACCAGGACATGTACCCATCGAAAGAGGAATCGAGCACTAGCTCATCTGAGATGTGACGTGTGGCGTTCAGGAGCTGGCTGGAGCGGAACCGTTGGTGTTCAGCAGGGTGAGGCCGAGGTGAGTCAGCGTGTGAAGGGCGGCTTTCCGTTCTCGGGTGAGTGTGGTCAGCCCGGCGCTGCGCAGGGTGGTGGCGTGCTCGCTGGCGCTGGCCGGCGATATGCCTGCCCGCTGCGCGAGTTGAGTAGTAGTGCACGCGGGATGGTCGGCTATCACGCACAGTACGATTGCCCGGGTACGGCCGAGGAGCGCGGACAGAGCCGGCGGTACCGGGGCATCGACCGGGCGTGCATCCGTGGAAGGAGCCCATAGGGCAGCCGCGTCGACCGGGTTGTTCAGAGCCGGATACACCATGACGACCGTGTCGGCCTGGGAGCCGGCGAACAGCTGTGGAACCGGCCCGCAGAATACCGACGGAGCCAGAAGGAACGGACGGCCCGCCAAGTGGAAGTCGGCCTCCGGGTGGACCAGGGGCCGATAGCCCGGGATCTCCAGCACGGGGGGCTGCCACAAGGCCATCGGGCGCAGGCCGTCCAGCAGTGCCCCCACCCCGCCCCGCACCATGAGCCGCCCACGCCGGGCCACCTCCCCCTCCAGATGCCGGTCGATACGTCCCCAGTACGGGTCAACTGCCGCACGGTGGCAGCCCTGTAGCGCGACGGCCATCCTTCGCACCGCCCGCGGGTCGGCATCCGTCGCTTCGGCCAGCCACGGTGCCCACCGCGTACGCGTGCGCGGAAGTACGGAGAACTCCGCGCGCAGCCGCCGGTCCGACGCACTGATCAGTCGCTCTATCCCCTCGTCCATACAGCCTGCTGTGCCCACGAGAGTGAACAGATCGACGAGCCCACCGGTAGGAGAGCTGAGGAACCGCGCCGTTTCCCTCCTGTCGGCACTGATCCGCGGACCGGTACGCGCACGCCACCCATCGAACAGCGCCGCACGGTCACGCTGCTGCACAGTCCGCAGACTCAGCTGCGTCTCTGCCAGCGGCCCCAACACCATGACCTGTACCTGTGCCAGGTCCTCGACAGTGAAGTGAACCCGTAGCACAACATCCCCCTCGCCCTCGGATGATCCTTCCCATCGCTGACGTTTCGGGATAGGCCGAAACGAGTCGAATTCCGCACCGGGCTGGGCGCAGGGTGTACCTGCTCGGTCACGCGGGCGACCGTCACGAGGTAAGGAAGTGCGGGGGACTACGGCAGCTGGGCGACCACAGCAGCCGCTGCTGTGGCGTATGACTTCGGCCCGGCGGTCAAGCAAAGCATGCTCGACAAGGCCCGATCCCTGCCGCGGAAAGCAGCACAACCTACCGGGTGCCTACGGCAAGCGTCGGCGAACTCCGCACACCTGTGCGCGAACGGTCAGCATTCCCATCGGAGGGGCATATGCGGAAGAAGATCTTACGGACTCTGGCGAGCATCGCGCCCGCGACGGCGTTGGTCACGGCCATGACGGCAACGCCAGCCCACGCCGGCGAGAGCGGCGTCACCGGTGGCGGGTACTTCACCGCCTGCGTCCCCCTCGCCTGCGCCAGCCTGAACTACTACTACGAGCCCTCAGACGCCCTGCCGCGCTCCTACGACGCCTACATGACCCACATCGTCCTCACAGACAAGGTGGACGGCGACGGTATCTGGCCCCAACTGCAGATCAAATACAAGAACGACAACAGCAGCAAGTGGCGCACCGTCTATGTGCACGGCCACGACAACGGTGAAGCAGTCCTGCAGGACAACGAGTCTCTCTTCATGGTGAAGGACGTGTACTTCCGCGTCTGCAGTCAGCAGAACGGCATCTGCAAGCAGTTGGCCAAGGCCAACTGACCCGACCCGTCGTCCGGCGGGGCCTGCCATCAGTTCCCCGCCGGACTCAACGAGTAGGACTTCGCGTCTCTGTGGGGGCTCACCGGCAGCAGCCTGAGTCCTGAGTGTGTGTTTGCGGTGTTGGTGTGGTCGCCTCGCCTGTAGTTGCGCGCGGTGCTCTCGACCTCGTCGTTCGGAGACTGTGACTACAACGCGCACCACTGGCCCAGATCACTGGGCGCCCCTGTCTGGTGGACCTCACGTCCATGGCGATCACCGTCACCAACCTGATCGCAAGTAACGACCTCTCCTCGGCACGGTCGCTCTACCTCGACCAGAAGGCACTGGCCGCGCTCTCCCACACCGGCAGCGCTCAGTTGGCACTTCAGCGGTGACGGTCACCGCGAACTGAAGGCGAGGTTCACCGGCGACAGGATTCCCTCCCCCGCCGGCGACCTGCAGTGCGTCATCCGCACGGCACCACGTGGAGCGCGCCGGCCACCCTGCCCTTCCAGGGCCTGAGTCGGGCCTGTTCTAGGGGCCCATACTCCGACTCCGATGAAATTTCCTCCCCCGGATCACAGTGGCCGGATCGAGTCGGGAAGGATGAGGGTCGTGAACATCGAGGAGGCTGTCGCAGGGATCGGGACTGCTCAGGACGAGCCAGGTCTGCCTATGGCATGGTGGTCACCCATGTCCCGGTTCGTGTTCTCCCTAAAGCTTGTCTCGTGACGCCGCGCTCAGTGGCTGAGGGCGAGGTTGTGCATGTGGGCGACGCCGCTGGTAGCCCAGAAGACGCCGTCGCCCTTGAGGCGGCAGTCGCGAAGGATCTTCCAGTTCTTCATGCGGGCGAAGGCGTGCTCGACGCGGGCACGGACCCGTCGGTGGGAGGTGTTGTGCTGTTCCTTCCAGTCGGGCAGCCGGTCCTGTCCGGCCTGGCGGCGGTGGGGCATGAGGGTGCCGGTGCCCTGGTAGCCGCCGTCTGCGAGGACGGTTGCGGTGCCGCATGCGTCCTTGATACCGGACTCGGCGAAGGCGGTGCAGTCGTTGCGGTTGCCGGGCAGGGGCCGGCCGACGGCCAGTACTACTCGGGTGTCCGCCTTGATCAGGACCTGTAGGTTCGCCGAGTAGCGGTAATTCTTCGACGAGGCCGACACCCTCCGGTCTCTTGTGGGCACCAGTGTGCCGTCCACGATGAGGATGTGGTGCCGTCCGGGCTTGCGCTTGCCCGGGGCCAGGGCCAGCAGTGGCCCGTGCCGGCTGATGGTGCGGCCGACAGCGGCCGGGGAGATCCCGAAGAGCGGGGCGAGCTGGCGCATGGTGAGGTTCGTGCGGCAGTACATCGCCACGAGCAGGACCCGGTCCTCCAGCGTCAGCGCCCACGGGCGGCCCGGCCGGTCAGGGTCCAGGGTCCGGCCCCCGTTGCGGCAGACAGCCCGCACCAGACGCTGGAACTGGCGCGGGCGAAGCCCGGTGAACACCTCTATGAGCTCATGGCGTTGAGCGGTAACGACCTGCACGACCAGCTCAACGCCGCACCCGATCTGGAGTTACGAGACAGGCTTTAGCGCGTCCGTTCCGACGAGTCGGGGGGCCGGGGCCGGGGGGTGAGGGCCGCACCGTTATGCGCTCACCTGGTGAGCGGGCCTGCGGGCAGGCCGGTCAGCTCTCGACCGGCCACTCCAGCGGCTTCTTGGTGAAGCCCCGGGTCAGTTCCACCGCGGCGGCCTTCTGGCCCTCCGGGATGAGGAAGGCGGTGCAGATGTTCTCCGACTGGCCGGGGCCGAGCTGCTTGCTGCTCTGCGGCGCCGGGCAGTTCGGCCACTTCGCCTCGCCCATCAGGACGATGAGGGCCCGGGTGCGCTGGCCGCCGTTCGTCTTGATGACCAGGTCGTTGTCCATCTCGCCGAGCCCCATGGGCGTGCCGCTCTTGTGCGTGAGCGTCGACCAGACGTAGACGGGAATCTTGGGCCCGTCCTTGTCGTCCTTCTTCAGGCCGGAGTTGTCCATGTCGGCCCGGGTACCCATCTGTACCTTGGTCGGGGTGACCGTGTACTTGGCATCCGAGGACTTCTGCATGCTGCTTTCCTGCTCGGGGCTCGTCTCACCCAGGCGGTAGGTCGTCTTCTCGTCCGACTTGCCCGCACCGGAATTCGACGAGTGGGAGCCGGAGCTGCCCCGGCGCTTGCCCGAGCCCGAGTCGCTGCAGCCGGTCAGCACCATGGCCAGAGCCAGGGCGCCCACGGCTGCCGGCACGGCGCGAGTCCACGTACGCATGTTGTCTCACTTTCCCCGTTCAACGTTCCTGCAGTGACGGAGGCGAACGCCTGCATCACCCGGAACGGCGGCAGGAGCGCGGTGGCAAGGACCGCGACAGTGCGACCCACACATACAGCATCTGTGACACGGCAACGGCGGTACGGGGCGAGGCGTCGGCTCACGACATCGACGGCGCGACCCTACAGCAGCGACGGAGGGGCCCCGAAATCCCGCCGCACAACTCGGCGTTCTCCGCCAGATACCGGACTTCGGGGCCGGCGGTGCGATCGGGATTCCGGGAAGCGCGGGCCGGTGGCACCGTCCCTTTCCCATCCGGTCCGGGAGGTCGGCGTCCGGGCAGCCGGATCCGGGCGGTCAGACCGGGAAGGCCCCCGCCTGGCTGACTTCCGCGTCCGGGCCGCACCAGACGATGGAGACGCCACCGGAACGGGCGCGGTGGCCCAAGCGCAAGTACAGGGAGCCGTCCGGCCGATGGCAGACGGCGTAGGCGGTGAAGGAACTGCCGTAACAAGTGATCGACGCGCCGTGCCCCCTGGTGCCCCTCTCGTACTGCCAGGCGTCGCAGGAGAACGCGGACCCCGCGGTGCTGGATGAAGCCCTCACCGTGCTTTCGGATGCCGAAGCCCAGGCGGGCGCGGCGACACTCACCACGCCTCCGCCCGCGAGCGCGAGGGATAGGCTGACGGCCGCGACACGACAGCGGGTACTCATGTTGCCCCCTTGCTGATGTGTGTTCGGATCGATGCGCGGGGTGACGCTACCCGCGGACACGAACACCCGGTAGGCCGGGAGCGGACTTGGCCGGGAACCGGCCGTTCCGCGATCGCAGTCAGGTCAGGGCTCAGGGCTCAGGGCCTTGCGGGCGGCTCGTCGGCCGACCGTATGGGGACGGACACCCGCGTGAGGTGACAGCAGAAGTCCTCTGGGTCGCCCCGACCATCGCGTAGATGCTTGCCGCAGGGGGGCTGGTTCCTCGAGGGCGTCGGCGAAAGGTTGTCCTGTCTTACAGGGTCGGCGTGGACCCCCACCGACAAAGAATCTCGGCACTCGACTTGTGATCTGCACCCCTTCAGGTCGGGCGGCATGCGGCATGTCCGGCGAGGGGCACCGCCCTCCCCACGCCACAGGCCCCAGTTCACCTTCGACCGTGCTCCGGACGATCCGGGGACGGCCCCAGAGGGCCAGGAGTTCGTTGGCGACGGCCACGTCGCGGAGGTCATCCTGATCGCCGTCCGCGGCGTCGGCGGCTGCCAACAGCGTGCGGGGGACGGTTCCGGCATCCAGGAGAACGCGCCAGGAGGACGCGCCAATCCTGCGGGGCGAGCTCAAGGAACTCCAGTCCTGTGAGCCGGGCGATTTCCCGAGGGTCGGCGACTGTGCCGGGGCGGCGATGACGGTGCACAGGAGGGGCAGCAAAGGGCAGGGGCGAGGCTGTACGGCGCGCCGTCGGTCCCCGTCAGTGACAGAACTTCCAGGTCGGGGTGGGCGGCGGCCTCGACGGTCGGCACGCCTCCGTTGCCGACGCCCGCCACGACCGGCAGCCGGTCCCCGCGAGGGATACGGCGTTCCCGGGGGGCAGGTCGACCGCCAGCCCGTCCCCGCCGTTGCCGCCGAAGACGATCCAGCCGGGTGAGCCGGCCAAACCCTGCACTGCAGCGTCCGGCGGGGGGTGATGACTGCTTTCGTCGCCGGGAACGCCCAGCGGGAGTGACGGGCGGCCCCGTTCGACGCTGTGCAGGTACTCCAAGGAGGACAGCTCGCAGCCGATCGCCCGGGTGACGCGGTGCGCCGCCTTGTAGTCGTCAGCCCAGTCCTCCCACTGGGCCCGCGTCACGCGGTAGAGCAGCTTGAGCTCGTCGGGCAGCGTGACGCCGAGGCGCGCCTCGGCGGCGGCGACCTCCTCGTCCGTCGCGCCGATGGAGTCGGGCAACCGCCCGCGCAGCGTCCGCTCAAGCAACTCCAGGTCCGCCGACGGGGCCGGCGCCGCCTCGGGCGTCGGATCGGGGAGGCGGCGCCAGGGCTCGGGAACGGAGCCCTCGACCAGGACGAGCACTCCCAGGCGCGAGGAGGCGATGGCGGTTCCAATGCCGGGCTGGACGAGATCGATGTGAGCGTCGCCCGATGTGCCCCGTAACGCGGATGGAACGGACGGCCTGCATGCCGGGACGGCTGTCCAACAGGAGCCGCAGCAGGGGTTCCCAGGTCGCGAAGTCGCGCACCGACGGCACAGAGGAGCTCAGATCAACCATGCGCAGACGTACGCGACACTACTGACACTTCGACCTCATGACGGCGGGCGCCGGCACCAACGAGGGTGCCCGGCGCCGGCCTCCGCCGCCGAGTCGTTCACCGGCTGCCGACTGGTCTACGGCACGGTCTCGGCTCCCGACCACACGTGGCCCTCGCGCCATTGGGACCCGTCCCAGACCATGACGTGGGCCTGCGCTCCGTAGCTACCGGGTCCGCAGGACGCCGATCCGCCGTAGTCGAAAACGATCGAAGGGCCGTAGGGGCTGCCCAGGTCACCACCCGTCTGGCCGGTGGGGCCGAACTTCCAGTCGGAACTCCGGCACAGCTGCCATTCGGACCCGTTCCAGCGGAACACATGGACCTGTACGCCGGCCTGGCTGGCCGGCTTGGTGAGCCCGGCACCACAGCCCTGGGTCAGCGCGTAGGCGTTCCCGTACGCGAGATTGCCGGAGAACACGTTCGGCCGGGCGTGGTCGATGCCCGCGTCGCCCTGGACGCACAAGCCCGGGCCGTTGTACAAGGTGACTCCCCGGGCCCAGGTGTAGGCGTGCGCCGACTGCGTCCAGACGGCCGCAAACAGCAGCGCGAAGACCGCGCACAACATGGCTCTCAGCAACGAGCGAATCTTCGTCATGATCTCTCCGTTCCTCGCTTGAACCGAGGTCCGGATCCGGCCATTCCCAGCGTTTCACCACGCTTCGACTCGTGCAAACGGGCCGGAACAGCGGCTGAATGCCCGGCCGCCGGTTCATGGGCGATCAGGGAAGAAGGAGACCGTGGCGCCGAGGAACTCCGGCACGGCGACCCCCACTTCGGGGATCGTCACCCCCGTACAGCGTCGGCAGGAACCAGTGCCGCAGGACGGACCGGGTTCGGTCGAAGCCGAAGCCGAAGCCGAAGGTCCGGGGTGCCCGGGGGCCTGTGCGGGGTGGCGGCGGCCGTCCGGGCTCATGGCCGGTGCAGGAGGAGTTCTGTGTTCCGGTCCGTCGGTGCTCCGGGGAAGCTCGGGTCGGCGCCCTGGGCGTTGGCCGCGAGCTCCCGGTAGAGGGAGGCGAGGCCGGTCCGTGAGAAGTCGTGGTGGTAAGAGCGGGGCGGGGCCGCCGACTCGATCAGCGTGGTGAACAGGGACAGCGTTCCGTCATGGTTGTCGGTGACCTCGATGACACGGGCGAGCTGAGGGCTGTCGATGTGGGAGGCAGTGCAGATCTCCCAGAAGGTGCGGCGCGGGCGAATGCGGTTGCAGTGGCTGTGGCCGTTGATCCAGGCCACGACGTTGCGGTGGCTGCCGAGCAGCCGGAGCAGTTCGGCACCCGAGTGGCGGGTCTCGGCGGGACGGGCCGGATCGGGGGTTCCGTTGTTCATGCTCCAGCTGGGGTGGTGGCTGAAGACCAGCGCGTACTCGTCCCGGTGCCGGGTCAGGGTCTCGTCGAGCCACTTCAGCTGCCCGTGGCCGATGGACCCGGCCTTGCCGCCGCCGGGATCGGTCGAGTCGAGACTGATGCCGATGACGCCGTCAGCGACGGGGAACGCGTAGTAGAGGGTTCCCTCGGCGAGGTTGGCGGTGGTGTAGCCATGGCCGGCGGGCCCGGGACCGACGTGGTCCGGATCGAGGTGGGCCGCCAGGTATTCCCGCATGCTGAACGGAGCCCGGCGGGCATCGGGAGTGACGGTGCGGGCCTCGTACCCGCGCCCCAGCAGCGCCTCGACACCGTGCCCTGCGGGGTCGGTGCCCCGTCCCTCGCCGGCCATCAGGGTCCTGGCCTCACCGGGCGGGACGGTCTGCAGCTTCCGGCTCCCCGTGGCCGCGGCGGCGATGGCGCCGTGACCCGAGGCATAGCAGCCGCCGGAGAGCCCGTCGTGGTTGCCCAGCGTGGAGTACCAGGGGATGGCGAGGCCGGGGCTGTGCACCGGTCCGGTGGCGGCGCCGAGGAAGCCCTCGAGTTTCGGAAAGCCGGCGAGGCTGTCCAGGTCCCGCAGCAGGCTCTCGGGGTGCCAGAAGAGCTCCAGACCGCTGTCCTGGACGCCTTCGTAGTGGCCGGGCTCGCCCGTGTCCGGAGTGCAGGTGCCGCCGTTCATGGCGGTCAGGAACCAGTCCAGCTCGATCGCGGCGTTGTTGTCCGTGTTGTCACCAGTGGCCATGACAAAGGACAGCGGGGCCCCGGTGGCCGGTCCGCCGCGCAGGCCGTTGACCCGTTCGACGAGCGACACGGCACCAGCCACGGTCAGGGCCTCCTGCGGCCGCCACGCCTTCGGGCTCCCTGCGCGGAGGAATTCGTAGCGCAGCGGATGCTGGACGTCGGTGATGTGCAGGTCGGTGAAGTGGACGAAGGCGGCCAGGGGAGTACGGCGATCGGCGCGGCCGGGCCGAGGGCCGGCGATGTCGCTCCGCACGATGCGCGGCCATCCCGGACCGTCCGCGAGGCGCTGGTACCCCGGACCGTCCGGCCGGGTGGTGACGGTCACGAGGGTGGTTCCGGCAGCGAACGGCTCCCCGTCCCTCCCCAGCCGGTCGGCGCGCCCGGTGAATCCTGCCCGGACGACTCCTCCGGCGGCCCCCGCCCCTGCGACGGCCCCGGCGAGGAACACGCGCCGCCGGATGCCGGCGGACGAAGAATGCGGCATTTGCGGACCCTTTCCGACCCATGCGCATGTCATCGTAAGCGCGGGGGCGCGACGCGGCCCGGCAACGCATGCGAACGAATGTTCGAATACGGCGGGAGGTGGCCGGAGCGGCACGGGCAGGTGTCCGGGGCCCGGTTCGCGCAGGGGCCGGGAAAACCCGTGCTCTGCACGGTCCGCCGACGGCCTGCGGCGTGTGCGCTGCTCGCATCCCGGGGAGCGGAGCGCGAGAACGGCGACCGGCGTGCGCGACCCGCGCCGTTGCTCCGTCGGTCAGGGAGGAAACTGGACATGGACCGGTCGATCCCCGCTGAGAGGAACCACGGATGCTGGAGCACAGGACCGTCGGCCAATTGATGACGCCCAAGGTCGCTCGGGTGCAGCGCGGCACGATGTTCCGGGAAATCGTCGCGGTGCTGAAGGAGAACGACATCACCGCCGTGCCCGTGGTGGACGACGCCGGCCACCCGGTCGGCGTGGTCTCCGAGGCCGACCTGCTGACCGGCGGCGGGGAGGGCGGGCACGCCGCGGCAACGGCCGAGACCCTGATGACGAGCCCTGCCGTCTGTGCGAGGCCCGAGTGGAGCTTCGTCGAAGCCGCGCACGTGATGAAGGAGCACCGCGTCAAGCGACTGCCCGTCGTGGACGAGGAGGGACGGCTCGTCGGCATCGTGAGCAGGGGAGACCTCCTGGACGTCTTCCTCCGGCCCGACCACGCCATCCGTGCCGAGATCATCGAGGACGTCGTCGTCCGAGCACTGCACGAGCCACCGTCCGCGGTGGGTGTCGAGGTCAGCGACGGACTGGTCACCCTCAGCGGCTCACTGCGCCGCAAGTCCCTGATCCCCGTACTGGTGCAGATGTGCCGCGGCGTCGACGGAGTCGTCGCCGTCCGGGAACACCTGGCGTTCGACGTCGATGACGCTGCTGACGCTCCCGGGGAGTGAGGGCGACGCGGCCGGTGCGCGCCGGTCCGTCGTCAGGCGTCGGCCGCGGTCGCCCCGCAGCGCCTCCCCGGCCGGCCTCACCCGGCCTCACGATGATGCCCAACCGGCAGGAGCCCGGCGGCCGGGCTCCTGCCGGTGGTCGCCGCGGGGCGAGGATGCGGGGGGAGAGAGGAGGAGGGGGCAGTTCGTAGGTGATGCGCCGCAGGCGGGCCTTGAAGCCGCGCTTTGGGACTTCGGGCAGCTCCCAGGCGGTTGGGCAGTCCCCGGGGTCGGCGTCGTCCTCGAGGACGACGGAGTGGAAGCCCGGAGCGATGGTCCGCAGACGCACCCGGCCTTTCTCGGGATCCCAGGCGAGGAGATACACGCCATCTCCGAGGAGGACGGCTTTGCGTTCGCAGGCCTGCATGCGCAGAGGCAACAGCTCGGTCTCGGCCCACTGCCGCAGGCGCTCCTGTGCGGCTGCGGCGGCCACAGCGTCGGGGGTGGCCTGGTCGCCCCCGGCGTGCTCGGCGCCGGGCGCCACGATCTGCTGCGACTTGCCGAGCAGGTGGGCGAGGGTGGTGTCGACGAACGCCGAGGGGTCGCCGAACTCTCGTCGCTCGGCCGCGTCGGGCTTCCCCGCGAAGGTGGCCGGCTCGTGGCACTTCCACCAGGTGACGCCAGGGACCACCTCGACGAGATAGAGACTTTGAGCTAGAGATACTTCACTCCGGGCGAGCGCTGTTCCGCCGTTGCCTCGATCTCACTAGGCCAACCTCTGGCCTGTGTTTCATCCCTCGCTCCGACGCATCAGCTGTCGTGGTGCAAGCAGGGGACTTCAACGGCCTCGCTCGCCTTCGGCCGGCCGTTGTCCCCGGACTGTGATCGCCGAGCAGCCCGGCATGATTGCCCGGAAAATCCCTAGGAGAGCCGTTGTTCTAGCCTCTGTGTATGCGTATGGATGAGATTTCTTCTTGGCTCGACGAGCATGGCGCGAGCGCGGGGTCCGTGGCTCTCTCGGCCGAGTTTGATGCGTACCTTTGCACGCTGTCGTGGGCGGGATCGGGCATCGACTGGCGGGAGATCCCGCACCGCTCGCTCGCGCTGGAGGGCGTTTCGGATGATGCGGTAGTGAAGTGGGCGCGGCAGACGCCCATGGCCTTGCACGATCATGTGCTGTTGATCGATTCGGCTTCCGAGCCGGGAGTGGTGTGTCGCTTCGAGGATGCTGTGAGGGACTTCGAGCTCTTGTCCAACCGCCCGGAGCTGTACATGTGCGGAGTTGACCTCGTGGGCAGCGAGGTGCAGCCGGCTTTCGACCGCTTCATTGAGCGACGGTCTTTCATGACCCTGCACGCCTGCATCTGAGTGCCGGTGCTGGGCTTGATCGTATAGACGGATACTCGAGGCCAGGGGGCTCCGTACCCGGAATGATGTCCGCCTGCCGGGCGTGAGCAGCAGGGAGCCGATCCGTTTTACGGCCGTAAAACGGATCGGTCGACCCGGTACAGGAGGAACCAGCAGCCACACCTGAGGAACCGGCTGCCACGGAGCAAGAGCCGCCTGCCAACGCAGCGAAGGAGGGTGCGCCAGCCGTTCCTGGACAGGCCAACCCACCGGAAGTGACGGCTGGGGGAGTGGCCAGCAGCCCATGCGGTTCCCCGATGAAGACGGCGTCCACGTGGCACAACACCTGGTCCGTACGATGCCGACGGACGAGTTCGACGAGATGCTCAACCTGCTCAAACAAGCACAGAGAGCGTCAGGCTGCATCTGCCGGTTGAACCACCCGTTTCCGCTGGAAAGGCAGCGGTCCCACCTCAGGGGCGCCGCCGCGTTCGCGGGCGCCGGAGGCCGGTGCCAGCGGCCGTGGCTCCTCAGCCTCCTATGGCGTCCGTCGGCTGCCGGATGTGTAACGGGCAGCCAGAAAGTCTGCCCGGCCGGTGAAACCACGGCTTCAGTACCGGCGGTGGCTGTCCGGTGCCGTTGTGGCCTGCCTGTCATGCGAACCGGCGGCCGACTTCTCCAAAGTGATTCAGATCACAAGTAGGGGGTCAAGATTCTGTGCCGGAACACGGCCATCACACGGCCAAAGGGTGAAGCTGCTGACATCTGCACTGGAGGAGCACCCCTCGTGACCACGACCGCGGCCCTTGCCGAGCACACCTCGGCGCCGACAGGGCTCAGGCCCCGCTCCCTCCCCGACACCTTCGGGCTCCGTCGCCTCCTCACGCAAGCACCTACGGACAGCGACAACGAGCCGAACACCCTCTACCTACTCCCAACGGCCCCGCCGAGCTCGGCCATCGGCCTGGTGTCATCTTCGGAGGAGAGCGCGTGGGCGGATTCGCGGGCCCCCACGATGTCTCCCACGCACTGATCGTTCGCGCGAGGATCGCGGCAGGAACCCGCGACGTCCCGGAGCAGCTGGACCGGATCACCACGCGGGTCCTGTGCCCGCCGACCGGAGGCGCCGCGTCGTGAGCCTGACCGCCCCTTCTGCTGTACCGACCCGCGTGGTCCGCGACGGGGGCACAGGGGACGATCCAAGATCTATTGCCGGTGGAGGCGGGTGCCAGGCCGAATAGGTGAGAGCACGCTGTCACCACGGGAAGGAACATGCAGTGACCTGCTACCCGCCCTCGCAATACCCCAGGGAGAACTGGTCCCGCTTTTCGCTGCGGAAGATCTTCGCGGTGTTCTTCTGCCGCCAGGTCAGGGCACGTTTCGACGAGGCCCCGTCCGCCAGTACTGCCCAACCGCTTGTTCTTCGACTGGCGCGCAACGTCGGCATCATGCGGCTCAAGTACGAGGCAGACGGTAACGAGGCGCAAACCCTGGTGTTCCTTGACCTCATCAGTGACTGTCTCCTAAAGCTGGCCGAGGCCATGGCCGGCTGCCCGGCTGCCCGGCCCCGCCCGCCCAAGAGACACTGCTGGCCGCCCTGACCGCGCGCAACGCCGCCGTCGAAGGCGATCACCAGACGGTCGACACCTTCAGCACGACCTGGCTGGGGCTCTCACACCCCGAACAGTGGTGCGAAGCGGTGGAGACGGCGCTGCTCGGAGACTGGGTGGGCGCGCTGGGCCACGGCACGGCCACGGACGCGTACCTGGCAGCACTGCCGCGTCAGCACGCGGACACGGAGCACCGTCGCCTGCAGCCGCTGTGGGAGCGTCGCGTACGGGGGAAACGGGTGACATCGCTGAGGCACGAACCGGCGGAAGGCCTGACGCTCGGGGACGCGATCCGCGACGACCGCAGCCCCGAAGCCGCCATATTGGCCGACGAGTTCACGGACAGCCGCCTCGCTGTCGTGCTGCGCGGACTATGCCCCGCCGAATCGGCGGTCGCCCGGAACTGGGCCCGCACCGGGGACACCTGGGCTGTGGCTGCAGCTGGCGCTGGGCTGGGGGAGGCGTACGGCGAACGGGTCCGCCGCAAGCTCCAGCGTCTCGGTGACAAGTACACGAAGCGCGCCGCCGCAGCCGCTGCCTGGCGGAAGGAACAGGTGCGACCCTGACCGCGCTGCTCGTGATCCTGTTCCTTGCTGTGGTCACCCTGCTCGTCGTCGGCGGCGTCCTGGCCCTGCGACACCGCCCTGCCTGGGCAACCCCTGTCGCCACCACGCTGACTGCCATGACGCTCATGGTCACCGCCGTAGGAGTGCTGATAGCCGTCACTCGAAGCTGGGCCCACCATCATCGCGTCGGGTGACCAGGGTGTATCCGACGTGCTTCCCCTGGGAGGCCTTCCCGTCGTCTCATACCCGGATAGTCGGAGGTACTGGGATGGAACGGGATAAAAACTCAACACCACCCCTGTCTTCGTCCTGCCTTGGCAGAATCTTCCGGGGTGTTGCCGGGCCAGACCTAGGTGCGGCAGCGCGACCGTCCTCACCGACACCTTCGGGCCCGGGGTGAAAGCGCATCCCTGACACCGACTCGTACGCGAAGGAGATCAGCGCGCGGTCGGGCCCCCTTTGGCGCGCTGTGCTGTCCGTGTACGAGATCCTGCTCTCGACCCTGCCCGAGTTCCTCGGGAGCCTCGCCGCTGGCCTGACCCTCGCCACCACCGGCTGGGTCGTCACGAAGCTCCGGGAGCGCCGCGCGCTGCGGCGACCGCCCGGCCCCAACGCCCCCAACAGTCACAGGGACAAGCAGGTGTAGCCGGGGATCGGCCACGGCGGCGGACACACTCCAGGGGCGCTTCTATGCCCCACACGCCATCGTGGACAGTTCTTCACCGACTCGTGTACTCGCCCATGCTGGTGAAACTCGTGATCTGAGGGAAGAAATCGATCTTCGTTGCTTCCGTCTGCTCGTCCTCCACCAGCAGGGCCATCCCCTGGACGCCCATGGGGAGTCCCTTGTGACCGCCGGGCTGGCCGTTCGGCTGAGGGGGCAGCGGTTCCGTCACGAACTGGAGGTTCCAGGTGCCGGAGACGCTGATCAGTCTCGTGCCGTCTCCGCGGCACTCGTAGGCCCTGCCGCCGGGAGCCATGCTGACGATGGCCTCTGCCGACTCGATCAGGTTCGGGACCCATCCGGGTCCCGCGCCGTCGCGGACGACCTCGATCAGCGTCTGCCGGAAGTCCTCACGGTTCGTGATCTTTTCCGCGCTGACGTTCCGCCTGGGGTATCCGAGTTCGGCCATGGCGTGGACGACCTCGGACTTCAGGATCAGCATCCCGCTGTCGGTCAGCTCGGACCGCAGCGCCTCGTCGAGGCGGGACGGGTCACCCGGCTGGGTGAAGTCCTTGTCCTTGGACACGAAGATGACGGGCAGCGGCCGGCCCTTCTTGTCGGTATCGGGCCGCCGGCAGGCGCGTGCGGCAGTCAGCCAGATGGCGGCATCGCGGGCTCCCGAGCCGTTGCGGCAGGGCGGCCGGTGCTCGGCTTCCCACCGCAGGGCTTCCAGGGCGTCCTGCGGTGCCGTCTCCAGGACGCGGAAGGTGTCACGCAGCTCCGACTCGAACCGCGAGGTCTCCTCCGCGATGAACAAGGGCCGGTTCCGCAGGGTCGGATGCGCGAACCTGACGTAGTTCCCCGGACTGGTGGTGAGCGCATTGATCTCCCGCTCCGCCCGTATCAGCGCGCTATGGGCGGAAGAGAGCTCGTCACGCCGCTGACGGACCACTTCTTGAACGGCTGTGTCGGCGGTGGCGACGGTGTGGCCGGCTCGTTCGGCCACTGCAGCGAAGAGCCTGAGGGCCGGACTGCCAGGGGCGAAGAGACGCAGCTGATTGCTGTCGAGGACGATCACTCAAGAGAGGGTAGGAGCCTGCATTCCTGAGGTGGACCGCTTTCCGGAAAATCGGTCCCTTGCGTTCCTTCAGCCCCTGTAGACGGGCGGGCGGACAGGGCCGTGTGGGGAGAGGTGCCCGGGGGATCGTCCGGCGCGTGAAGCGGCGGCCGCGGCGGCCGCGCACGGTGGGGTCGGCCGCCTCAGCCCCGCTTGTCGCAGGCCGAGCGCGTGCCGGGGCCCGCCGTTTGGTGCGGTGCCCCGGCAGTTCACCGGGCTAAGGCGCCCGCGGAGGCGCTTGTCCAGCGTGGCCGTCCTTCCTGTGTACTTCCTGCCGGAGGCCACGAGTGCAGCTTCCTCGAGAGGCCCCCGCTGTCGACCGGACGTTGAAGCTCACAGCACTGTCCGCCCTCCGGACGCCGCGGCCGGCCCCGTCCGGAATGGTCGTCTGCTTATCTTCTGCGCCCCAAGAGGGGGAGGAACCGGCCGGTCCGCGCTGCGTACTCCTGGTAGGCGGCACCGTGGATGCCCATGAGGTAGGGCTCTTCGACGTGGCGTACCTGGAGCTCGTTGCCGATCAGCACGGCAGCCGTGCCTGCCAGGGAGAGGGCGTTGGGGACGGTGAGGGCCAAGGCGCCGGTCATGACGGCGAGTGTGGTGAGGATGGGGTTGCGTACGAGGCGGAACGGGCCCGTGGTGATCAGGAGGGGGTGCTCACCCGGGTCGGGTGCAGGCGCCAGGAGGCTCCCATGGCCTGCTGGCAGGCGAAGACCACCCCGGTGCTCAAGGCCGCCAGCGCCGCCCTGGCCATCCGCAGGACGGAGTGGTCCAGTACCGGCAAGGACCGCAGGCCGCCGAGCTCTGCCAGGGGGGCTGCGATGCCGGCGAGCAGGATTCCCCCGACGCTGACGAGCCACGCGCACCAGTGGCGGGTGCCGGAAGGCCATCGCATTCCGCTCTCGCCGGTGCGGTGTCGCTGGAGAAGGGCGCGGGCGGCGACGCCTGTCAGCCCGAGCAGGGCGGTCACTGCCAGAGATGCGATGGGCACGGGCCTCACGTCCCCCGGATGTGCTGCGTGCCTGTCGCCCCGGGCGGGATGTGGACTGTCGAGGCTTGGGTGTATGCCTGCCGCAGGAGGTGAGGCAGGACGATTTCGGCGATGCCGTGGGTGGAGCCGTCGGAGTGGAGAAGTTCCATGACGGGGACCTCTTGTTTGAAGTGGGTACGGCACTTGGCGAGGAGTTCCAGGCCCATGAGCGAGTCCATGCCGTACTGGATCAGGGGACGGTGCCGGTCCAGTTTGTCGGGCGGCATCTGGAGGATTTTCGCGGCCATGGCGGCGACGAAGTCCTCGACCAGGGTGAAAGCTTCGCCGGCCCCGGCAGCGGTGAGCCGCTCCATGAACTCCTCGAGCTGCCAGGCGGATCCTTCGACCGGAGCGGGGAGCACGGCTGCGAACCGGGCATGTTCCCCGGGGCCGATCAGTGCTGAGAAACGCTGCCAGTCCAGGCGGGCGAAGACCGCCCGTTCCACGCGCCGGTGGATGAGACTGCCCAGAGCGGTGAGAGCGTGCAGGGGGTCCATCGGTGGGGATCCCATGGCCATGACGTGGGCTGTGAGTCCGTTGCGGGCGACGTAACCGATGCGGTCGATGGCGCCCCAGGCCACGGCCAGTGCGGGACGGCCGGCCGCGCGGCGGTGACGTGCGAGGGCTTCCATGGCGAGGTTCGCGCCTGCGTAGCTGCTCTGCCCGGGGCTTCCCAGCAAGGGACTGATCGAGGAGTAGAGCAGGAGGTCGGCGTCAGGGCAGAGTGCGTCGAGTACGAGGGCGCCGCCCCATTTCGGTGCCAGGACGGAGCGGATGCGGTCGTCGTCGAGTTCGGCGAACGCGCCGTCGTCCACGTGCATGGCGGCGTGGACGATGCCGCGCACCGGGTGCCCCGTAGAGGCGATCTCCTGGAGCAGTGCGCGGACGGTGGTGGCGTCGGCAATGTCGGCGGCGTGGGCGCGGGCTTGTGCGCCGCGTGCGTGGAGGTCTGCCAGCAGCTGCTCGGCTTCGGGGGCTTGGGGCCCGCGGCGGCTGACCAGTGCCAGGTGGCGGGCGCCGTGCTCGGCGAGCCAGCGGGCGGTTTCCGCACCGAACCCGCTCAGTCCTCCCGTGACCAGGTAGGTCCCTTTGCCGTCCAGTTGCAGGGGCTGGAGCGCCGTCCTGTGGACGGGTACGGGATCGTCGAATCCGATAACGATCTTGCCGATGTGCCGGGAGTGCTGCATGAGGCGGAAGGCTTCGCCGATGCGGTGGGCGGGGTAGGTCTGGTGGGGTAGTGGCAGGTAGGTCCCCGCACGGGAGAGTTCGGCGACCCGGTCGAAGACGGTGACGGCGTGGCCGCGGTCCTGCCAGAGCAGATTGGCGGCGTCCACGATGAAGAGTGCGGCGTTCTCCGCCAGGGCCTTTTGCAAGAGTCGCTGGTTGGAGTAGATGTCGCGTTTGCCGAGTTCGACAAAGCGGCCGCGCAGGGCGAGCAGTTCCCGGGAGCGTGCGGCCGCCTCGCCGCTGAGGGAGTTGAGGATGACGTCGACACCGCGTCCTTCGGTGTGGCGGCGGATCTCGTCGGCGAAGTCGAGGGTGCGGGAGTCCAGCACCAGCTCGGCTCCCAACGCGCTGGCCATGTCCCGTTTGGCCGGGCTGCCGGCGGTGGCGATGAGGCGGGCGCCGACGCGGTGGGCGTAGCACAGCGCCGCCAGTCCGACGCCGCCGGTGGCCCCGTGGACCAGAAGGGTCTCGCCGGGCTGGAGGCGCGCGAGGTGTTCCAGGCTGTGGTGGACGGTGAAGTACGCCACCGGCATGGTCGCCGCCGCGGTGAAGGACATGCCGTCGGGGATGGGGCGGACCGCGGCCGCGGGCACGCGTACGTGTGAGGCGAAGGCGCCGAGGAACAACCCGAATACCCGGTCACCGGGCGAGAGCCCGGTGACGCCTTCGCCCACGGCGGTGACCACTCCGGCGCCCTCCAGCCCGAGGAAGGCCTCCGAGGGCAGGCCGTCCTCGGCCACGGGCGGCAGCAGGCCGGTCGCCACCATGACGTCGCGGTAGTTCAGCGCCGCGGCGCGCACCGCGATGGCGACTTCCTGCGGGCCCGGTTGGCCTGGGGTGGTCTCGATCCAGCGCAGACGGAAGGCCAAACCCTGGTCCTGCAGTTCCAGCCGGAATGCACTCCCGCTGTCCGGCCGGGTGGGCCGCGTGCTGGAGGCCGACCGTTCGACGCAGCGCGCGAAACGACCGCCGGAGGTGAGAGCGATCTCGTCGTGCGCGGGCCCCTGATCGGCGTCGGCGTGCTCGTCGGCAAGGAGCTCCCGGGCCAGTCGGGCGGCGTTGAGCACGAGGTCGGGGGTCCGGTCCAGGGAGATGCGCCGCATGGGGACAGCATGTTCGTGGGCCAGTGTGCGGGACATGCCCCAGGCGGCCGCCTGTCCGGGGAACGCGGGACGTTCCGGTGCGGGCAGGGCCCCGCTGGGGTGGGTGACCAGCACGAGGCGGCGTGTCAGACTGCCTGCCCGTTGTTGTTCGGCATGGACCAGGGACCGCAGCAGCCCGGCTCGTCGGACGGCCAGCTCGACTCCGGCCTCGGGGTCGCCTGTGGCCTGGAGGTCGCCGGCGCTGCCCAGGATCAGTGCGATGTCGGCGTCCGGGGCATGTACGAGCGTGGCCTGCCAGGCTTGGTCCTCGCGCAGGCACCACAGGGCGTCTGCTGCCGGACGCCCGGTGGCGGTCAGTTCCTCGGCCACGAGGCGGGCGAGTTCTGCTTCGCCGGCGTCTTCGGCGAGCAGGATCCACGAGCGGCCGCCTTCTGGTGCTGCGGGGGGAGCGGCAGGTACCCGTTCGGATGAGGCGGACGTCCGGGTGAACAGTACCGAGAAGTGCTCGCTCATGGACGGATCGTCCAGTTCGACCGTGGACTCGAAGCCGCTGTCGGCCAGCACCTGCGACCATTGCCGGCGGGGCAGCAGAATCGTGTCCGGCCGCAGGTCGCGGTCGCGCGGGTTCCAGAAGGTTTCGATGATCCCGAACATCAGCGCGAGCAGTTGGGGGTCGTGGACTTCCAGGG
Organism: Streptomyces aureoversilis; assembly: GCF_042657885.1. NCBI lineage: Bacteria > Bacillati > Actinomycetota > Actinomycetes > Kitasatosporales > Streptomycetaceae > Streptomyces > Streptomyces aureoversilis. Next base: position 38,067 of record NZ_JBHSKJ010000004.1, on the reverse strand, counting down.
CCAGCAGGTACCCACCGGGCGCGGTGAGCCGGGCCAGCCTGGGCAGACAGGCCCGTAGGTCGGCTGCCGCGTGCAAGGCGTAACCGGCGACGAGGACGTCGAAGGAGCCTTCTTCGAAGCCTTGTGCAGCGAAATCGGCGTCCAGGTCGAGGGTACGGAAACTCATGCGCGAGGCGTGCGCCTCGAAGCGTGCTTGGGCGGCGGGAAAGAACGCGGCGGAGACGTCGGTGAAGACATACGTGGCGCGGTGGTCCAGCAACGGCAGCAGATGCGCGGTCAGCCCGCCGGTTCCCGCGCCGACCTCCAGGATGCGCAGGGGCCTGTCGCCCGGCCACAGGCGCAACAGGGAGGCCAGCAGCTCCGCGGCGATGCGATTGTGGAACCGGGTCGGTGGGTCGAGGTCGTAGAACTGCTGGATGAGCTCCGGTCCGCTGTCCTGGAACAGCAGATCCAGGGGGTCGCGCCGTCCGCGCAAGAGGTCCCGCAGATGCAGGGCGAATCGGTGACTGAGACAGCCCGTGGCAGTCCATGAGGCGAGATCGGACAGGACACCGACGGCCGGCGGTTCCACCGGAGCGCCCTCGCGCAGGCGCCGCCAGCACCCGTTCTCGCGGGCCAGCAGCCCCTCCGTTTCAGCCATCCGGGCCAGCAGATGCACCAGCCTCTCGTGCCGCGGCAGCACGCCGGCCGCAGCCAGGTCATCGAACGTGAAGGTCTCATGGCCAGGCAGCAACGAGGCGAAGGCCTTGACCGCGTACGTAGCAGTGGTGGACCTGAGGAGCGCCCATCCCGTCACGAACTGATGCGTGGCAGCCGACCCCTGCAGCCTGAGCAGCCCTTCCTCCGCTGCTGCGGCCACCTCGCCCGGGGACGGCGGCGCCCACGCCGGCACCGGCTGCCCGGACAGGGGCGCGGCGCGCAACACCGAGGTGTACTCCTCGCCACGGTCGGTGGCGCGCAGGCCGATGCGGTGCAGGCGGCAGCCGGTCAGCTCCAGTGCGACCGTGCCGTCGGTGCCGGTGCCGGTGCCGGTGCCGGTGACGGTGATGTCCCACACCGCTTCCCGGGTTGTACGTGAACGCTGGCGCACGTGCACCAGGCCGTCCGGTCCCGGTTGTGCCCACTGGCGAATGCGGTCGATCGCCGCCGGCAGGTAGCCGGTCCCGGCTTCCATCAGCAGTGGTCCCCCGGTCTGCAGAGCGCCGTCCAGCAGGGCGGGATGGACCACGTACCCGCCGTAGCCGTCATCCGGCGCTTCGCAGTGGTAGGCCGACAGGACCTCACCGGCTCCCACGTGCAGCTCGCTCAGCACCTGGAAGGCCGGACCAGATTCCAGCCCCTCCTGGGCCAGCGTGCTGTAGAACGTGTCGGCGGCGATACGACGGGGCAGCCGTTTGAACAATGCCGCGGCGTCCAGCTGGTCCGGCGGTACGGCGGCCAGACGCCGGACACGGCCGCGGGCGTGCTGCCTCCAGGCGCCGGTCTCGCCGGTGCGGCTGGCGATATGGAAGATGTTGTCCTCATGACTCAGGCAGGTCTGCAGCCGGATGTCCATGGCCGCGTCCCAGGGCAGCGCCAAAGCCCGGGTGATCTGCAGATCGTCGATCTCCGCCGGAGCACCGGCGCCGGACACTTCCCGGGCGGCGGCCAGGGCCAGCTCCACGAACCCGGCAGCCGGCATCACTACTGTGCCGCCGATGCGATGGTCGGCCAGCCAGGGGGTGCGGGTGCGCTCGACGGACGACTGCCACAGCGGATCCAGAGCCGGCAGGCGCTCGCCCAGCAGCGGATGCACCAGCATCCCGTCACCGCTGGTACGGATCCAGTGCTCCGGTGTTCCGTGCCAGTACCGCCGGCGCTGCCACGGGTAGGACGGCAGGTCGGTGACAGAACCGGCGGTGGGGAACCAGCTGTCCACGGCCCCCTGTCCGGCGGCGGCGAGCAGGCGCGTGGCCGTCCGGCGAACGCCCTCGGGCGTGCACTCGCCACGGTGCACCGCGGAGACGACAGGGAACGCACCACCGCCGGGGGCCTCTGCGGCGATGCGGTTCAGCGGCCCGGACAGGGCCGGCTGCGGGGCGATCTCCACCACTGTCACAAGCCTGCCTTGTACAGCGGCGGTCATCGCATCGGCGAAACGGACCGGACGGCGGGCATTGTGCCACCAGTACGCCGCATCCAGCTCCCCGCTCCGTACCGGCGCACCGGTCACCGTGGAGTACATCGGCACCTTCGGCGCCTGGGGGGCCAGTCCGGCCAGGGCCCTCCGCAGCGGCTCCTCGATGACATCCATCGCTGCGCTGTGGAAAGGGTGGCTCACCATCAGTTCCCTGCACGGTACCCCCCGGCGGGCCAGGTCACGCTGCAGGGCTCGCAGCGCACTGGCCTGTCCGGATACGGTCACGTCCCGCGTGCTGTTGACCGCGGCGATCTCCAGCCGGCCGCCGTACGCGGCGAGCGCCTCCTGCGCCTCGCGCTCACTCATCCTGACCGCGGCCATGCGGCCCGAGCCGGCCGTCACTGCCTGCGCTCGGCTGCGTTCAGCGGCCACGCGCGCCGCCTGTGCAAGATCCAGCCCCCCACTGACGTATGCCGCCGCTACTTCACCGAAGCTGTGCCCCACCACAGCGGAGGGGCGCACCCCGTACGTGCCCAGCAGCGCGGTCAGGCCGACCTGGAAGGCGAACAGGGCCGGCTGTGCGCGCTCGATGTCCGTCATGAGCTCCATGCCCGCCCCGCCGGGATCCTCCGACAGCAGGGCCGCCACCGACCAGCCCAGCACCGGACGCAGGCAGGTGTCAGCCTCCACGACGGCCGCGCGGAAGGATGGTTCCTGTGCCATGAGAGCCGCACCCATGCCCTGCCGCTGGGTGCCATTGCCGCAGAAAACGAACACCGGGCCGGCCGCCGACGACCCTCCACATGGACCGCGGCAGCGGTCAGCGACGCCTCGTCCTCGGCCAGTGCCTCCAGCTGCCCGGCCGCTTCCTGCGGGCCGCGGGCGAGGACAGCCATACGGTGCGGATGCCGGCCTCGCCGCGCGGAGGCGGTCCAGCACGCATCGTAGAAGCCTTCCTCCGGTACGTCGCGAAGGCGGGCGGCGACCGCCCGGGCCGCCTCGCCCAGCGCCTTGCGGGTACGCGCAGAGACCACCAAGGGCAACCGCCGCCCCGCTTGCGGGGGCACCGAAGGCTGCCGCGACGGGGGAGCCGCGCTGAGCACCACGTGCGCATTCGCGCCGCCGAAACCGAAACTGTTCACCCCCACCACGCCGTCCACGCCCTCCGTGACGGGACGCATGCTGCCGACGAGGGCGAGATTCAGTCCAGCGAAATCGATCGCGGGATTCGGCGGCTCACCGTGCAAGGACGCCGGGATCACACCGTGCTGGAGGACCAGCATGCCTTTGAACAAACCGGCCGTGCCCGACGCCGGTTCCAGATGCCCCAGGTTGGTCTTGACCGAGCCGACCGGCAGTGGTCCGGCCCCACGCCGCATCCCCAGCGCCTCACCCACCGCCCGGCACTCCAAAGGATCACCGATCGGCGTGCCTGTCCCGTGCGCCTCGAAATACAGCACCTGATCCGCAATGACCCCGGCCCGGGCGTACACATCCTGCAGGAGCCGCCGCTGCATCTCCGCGCTCGGCACCGTCATACCCGATGTACTGCCGTCGCAGTTCGCGCCGCTGGCCGCGATCACCGCGTGCACCCGGTCGCCGTCCGCCAGAGCGTCCGGCAACCGCTTGAGGACCACCACACCGCCGCCCTCGGCCCGCACATACCCGTCTGCCTCGGCTGAAAATGCTGCAATGCGCCCGCGTGGTGAGAGCATCATCGCCTTCGAGAACCCGACGAAGTGGGAGGGGCTCAGCAGCAGGTTCACCCCGCCCGCGACGGCCACCCGGCTGCGGCCTGCACGCAGCGCTTCACACGCCTGATGCACAGCGATCAGCGACGAGGAACACGCCGTGTCCACCGCCATGCTCGGGCCACGCAGATCGAAGACGTAGGACAGCCGGTTCGCTGCGATGGACAGAGCCGAACCACTCATCGAATGGGCGGAGATCTCCTCCACCCGGGCCATCTGCAGCCCACCGTAGGACAAGTCACTGACCCCGATGAACACCGCGGCATCCGACCCTGCCAGGCCTGCCGGGTCGATGGCTGCATCGTCGAACGCCTCCGCCGTCATCTCCAGGAGCATCCGCTGCTGCGGATCCATGTGCTTCGCCTCACGCGGCGAGATCCCGAAGTACTCCGGGTCGAACCCCGACACGTCCCCCAGATACCCGCCCGCCATGGTGTACGCCCGGCCCGGCCGCTCAGGATCGGGATCGCGGAAACGCGCCGCATCCACACGGTCTGCGGGCGGCTCCGAAGTGATCAGGTCCCGTTCTTCGGCCAACGCCGTCCACAGCCCGCGGAGATCAGTGATGCCGCCCGGCAGACGACACGCCGTACCTACTACAGCCAAGGGAACGGACGGCCCGGACGATGACGATGACGCTGCTACCGGCTGGGGAACACGGTTTTCCACGACCACCTCCTGCACGGCAGACAGACCGGCACTCACAGCGGTATGGCGGCGAGGGCCTGGCCAGTGACAGCCGGAAACCACCGCAACCAAACACAGGCATCTCCGTCCCTCCGCCATCTAATGGGCTAGGCCGAGTAATCACCCATTTGATACAAAATGATCACGAGTGGCTCGAAACTCCGAACGATCCGGCCGGAGGGGCGGTCACGCGGACGGCGTGACACAGAGCAGCGACGAGAAGGCCCGTCCCGGTGCTGGTCCTGAGCAGGGCCGGCGGCCAGAGGGCGTCCCCGTGACCCGGCCCGGGCTGCGGGGTGGGGTGTTCTCGCGCAGGCGGGTGGCATGCCGGGAGGGCGTGCGTTGTGGTCGGGTGCGATCGGGTTCGGGCTGGTGTCCGTGCCGGTGCAGCTGGTGCCTGCGATCAGCGAGCATGGCCTGGAACTGCACGAGGCGCACGGATGCGGATGGCGGGCGGGTGTGTCGTCGCCGGGAGTGTGGAGTGTGTGGGGAGGACGTGCCGTACGAGCACGTGGCCCGGGGGTTCGAGCAGGAGGGGAAGCAGGCGGTCCTGACCGAGGAGGACATGGCCGAGCTGCCCTGCCGAGCAAGAAGCTCTTCGACGTCCGGGCGTTCGTCGACGCCTCCGAGATCGACGTGCTGCAATTGGACCGCGCCTACCACCTCGCCCCGGCCGGCGCCGCAGCGAACAAGCCCTACGTGCTCCTCCGCGACACCCTCCGGCAGACCGATCGCATCGCCGTCGGCAAGATCACCCTCCGCACCCGCGAATCCCTGGCCCTGCTGAGGGTCCACGGCGACCTGCTAGCCGTCCATACGGTGCTCTGGCCTGACGAGGTACGTGACCCGGAAGGCCTCGCACCGCCCGCGTCGGTGAATGTGCGCCCGCAGGAGATCATGGTCCGTCGAGCCGCACGACGGCTGGGCTGACCCCCAGGACGGCTGGCGCCCGACCCAGCGGCCGGCCACTCCCGGCTGGACCGAGGAACAGCAGCAGATTGCTCAAACATTGCGGGCCCGCGAGCTGGAGCTGGCTACCGCCGTCTCCTGCCACCCGTTCTGGTCCACGCTGGAGCATGGCCAGCTGGTGTCGGCGCGGATGGCGCTCAAGCACGCCCACGAGCAGGAATACCCCGACGGCGGGGCCCCGGCGGCCGCCGCGTAGCAGGGAGCGCGCGATGGACAGCGAGCAGGCCATGGTCGGCGACGGCCAAGTGCCGGAGCAGACCCCGCAGCCTCCGGTGCGGGTACGGCTGCTGGACGGGCAGGTGGTCGTCTGCCGGCTTCTTGCCCGGCGGCAGACCGCCGAGGGCCTCTGGCTGTACAAAGTCGCTCTGCCCCTATGGGCTCACGTCCGCCTTGGCGGGCGGGACACCACCGAGCCCGTCGACACCGTCTTCTACGTCGCCGCCGACCAAGCCCGCCCCCTGCCCGGTGTCTCCTGCACCGGGGTGCCCATCCGCCGGCACCCCCTGGTGATCGCCCGCGCCCGCACCGGCCGCCGCCCCCGCCCCACCACCGGCACCACGGCCGGTACGCAGGACCCGGCACCGGGGCCCGGGCCGGGCTGGCCACAGGTACGCGGAGACGACACCAACCGCCGGAAGATCGAACGGCCCCGGCCACCCCTCCAACCAGAGCGGCCCCCGGCCTGCGGTCGCCCACCACGAAAGCTGCTTCCGGACCAAGGACCCGGCCGAGCTCACCGGCCCGGCAAGCCCTGCACCAACCCGGAGCCAGCGCCTGCGCGATATGCGGAGCAGACCAGCTCACCAACCCCTCGTAGTGCCCGGCTGGCCCGTGCCGCCCAAGGCAACGGTCGGCCCGCCACGCCGCCATGTGGCCCGGGCTGCTGGAATTCGCCGCCCAGACGCGGGCGCTTCCGGTCGGCTCCGTCCTTGGCAGCACCGTGTGCCTGCCGTGACGCGCGCACCGTCGGCTTTCGGCTCCAGTCCGGTGCGCACTCGGTGCGGGACGGTGCACCGCACCGCGCGAACCGAGTGCGCACCGGCGGTGCGCCGCACTCTTGGCCGCGCCGATGTGCCTCGAGTGCACCGCATCGAGCGCGGCGCATCGCCCGCGCAGCACGGGTACGAACACGAAGAGTGAGTAGATGCGGGTGCGTCAGCAGGTGGTCAACCCCTTGACCACCCCCTTGTCCTCATCATGCTGAACCCCTTGACCAGGTTCTGCGGTGCGCGCGTTTCTCCTGGACAACCCCTGACACCTCCCCCATATGTCCTGGTATGCGTCGGCGATGCGCGTCGTGGTGCGGTGGGCCATCGGATCCGTGGACAGTGCGGCGCACCGTCACGAGGCGTGATCCGATGGGCCCAAGGGCGCACTGCATCCCGGGTGCGGGGCACGCGGTCCCGCACCGCGGGCGGGGTCCGCAGCTGTTGGTCGTGGCGTCGGCCGCAGTACTGCCGGGAGTGCTCTGATCCGCTGCCGCCCTGATACCGAAGTCGGCGTTGTTCTGTTCGTCGAGGTGCAGGTCGCGGCGGTGGCAGAGGCTTCAGCGTGCCCGTGAGCGTGTGATCGCGTTGAAGCTGGGGGAACAGGCGGAGTGCCCGGTGTGCGGGCGGTGCTGGACGGTGGGCGTGGAGCGGGGCCGATCGGTGGTCTACTGCTCGTCGCGGTGCCGGGTGCGGCCTGCCGTGCATGGGCGGTGTTACGGAAACGCGGTAGGCGAAGGCCGCGTCGGCCTCGTGCGTCTCGCCCCTTTGCACGTGGTTTGCGGGCGCCGGCGGGGTGCGACGACCCGGCGCGGGCCCACCTGCAACCGCCCCGGACGGACGGCTGGGACAAGAAGCAACCGCAAGGGGTGACGCGCGGCGTCAGTCCCGCAGGACGGTCGGATACGGATGCGGAAGACCAGCGGCCTCGGCATGCCCTGTGACCAGAGCCAAAGGACGTGCGCAGCGCTCCGTCCGGTGGAGCCTGCTTCACGCTGGCCGTCATCCACCAGCAGGGCATCCCCGTGCGCGCGAGAGCCTGGCGCGGCGTGTGCGTGCGGGCCCCGGCCGCCTCGGAGGAGGTCGGGGCCAGGGCCCGTGTGTGCTGTGCCTACCAGGCGATGACGACCAGGCCGTCGCCGCCCTGCTGGCCGGGACTGCCTGCCTTTCCCTCTTCTCCGCGGTATCCGCCTTGGAAGCCCGTGCCTCCCCCGCCGCCGGCGCCGCCTTCCCCGTCCTGGCCGCCAATGCCGACGGTGGCCGGCACGGTGTACGTTTCACCACCCGGGAGCGTCAGGGTCCCGGGGCCGGTCCGGGCGCCTCCGGCACCGCCGCCGCCAGGCTGCCCTCCACCACCCGCCAGGCTTGTGCCGTAGTGGTTCGAGGCGTCCCCGCCACGGCCACCGGGCATGCCGTCCCCGCTTTACGGCCGCTGGCGGTCTGGCCCACACACCATCCCTGGCCGCGGTCCGCGACGCCGGTGATGGGGGAACCGGGGCTCGTGTCGGCGGGGCTTCCGCCGGTCGCTGTCATCGACTCATTCCCGCCGTGACCGCCGCCGGCCCGCTTGCGTGTCGCGGGTGCACCCCACGCGCCACGGGCCGCACCGTGTTCGCTACCAGAACTCAGCGAAGTTGTGGAGCCGAGGCCGCCCCGCGCTCCGAGGCCGCCGTCCGCTCCCTTCGAACCGTTCCCGCGGAAGGTCGAGCCTCCTGCTCCGCCTCGACCCGCTGAGCCACCCTGGCCGCCTTTGCCTCCATGACCCACGTCGATTTTGACATGGCGGACATTTCCGACTGGGGTGCACTCCAGGAACGCCCCGCTTGCTCCTCCGCCTCCTGTGGACCCGCCTGCGCCGCCTGCGCCGCTACCCCCGGTGTAGTTGGGGGCGACGCCGCCGCCGGATTCGCCGCCCTCGCCACCGCCGCCACCGCCGGCCCCGCCGGCCCCGCCACTACCCCCTCCCCACATGTAGACGACGAACTCGGCCACGCCCTGTGGCGCGGTCCAGTCACCGTCTGTGGTGAAGACCGCGTGTCCGTGGGCAGCCGGGCCCAGCTGTGGCGCCGCATCAACCGCCGTGGTCATAGCAGCGACCACCGACAGAGCCGTCACGGCCAGAACGCCACCGCGCACCAGCCTGCCCACCTTCTTTGTGTATGCCATGTACATACGATCAACGGACATCTCACGTCGATCGCCCGATCACGACCCTGTACCGCTCGAAAGCGTGGATCGTCAGCACGGAGTTGACCGTGTCCGGCTTCCAGTAGAGGCCCTCGATGAACGACACCGCGCAGCCTCGCCACGCTTCCGCGGCCAGCGCGGCGGTGGCCGCCAGGCGTAACGACGCCAGGATTTCAGTGAACAGTTGCTTGCGGATCGTCCTCAGGCGTCAGCGCATCCTCGGCACGCCGCCGGCCCGACCTATACCGTGTCGCCATGTTCGAGCGGCTCTCTTTGGTGTCACTTCCAAGATCGAGCCAGGTCTTCCAGTCCCTTGTGGCCTACGTTCGGGGCGCTCATGGCGAGCCAGCCGTGGCCGCGTATCTCGGTGTCGGCGTCCACCGGGCTCGGGTGTACGGACAGGTACTCGCACGCCGTCATGGCGTCGGCTGTGCCCTCGTTGGACTCGGCCTCGTCGAACTCCGGGTCGAAATCCTCGTCGTCGACAGCCAGCGTCTCCCACGGCAGGGGCTCGCCCACCCACTCGGGGTTGCTCTCCCGCGCGTACCGGCGCCGGATGCGACCCGCTTCGGCGACCACCCAGATATCCGCTCCGCCCGCGATGTCCTCGAAGAACATCTGCGCTTGGCCGCACCGGGCGCTCAGCCGCTCCACGGCGCCCATCATGTCGTCCCAGTCCCAGCCGATGACACTGTCGAGGTTTCCGAATATCAGACGCCAGCCGTCGATTTCAGGCGTGACGAAGACGGGGTCGGCGTCCGGCCAGGCCGGCAGGTCAGCCACGTCGAGTCCCTCGCGGAAGGTGACCGGGACCCGGTCGTGGAGGTCCAGCGCCGCGAACAAGCCCTCGTAGTTCTCACCCGGTACCACGTACCACCAACTGGTCGGAAGGTAGAACGGCGGCTTCTCGCCCACGCCCTTGAGCAAGGCGCGGCGCGCCAGCAGCTTCCTGTCCCGCTGTCCCAGCCGGTCGGTGAATCCGGCCTCCAACAAGGCACCCAGTCGGTTCTCGCACATGATCGAGAAGCTTACGGTGCACTGTGAAGCGGCGGTTCCCAGGGCTTTCGCGGATTCGGTGGAGGAGCTCGCGGACAGTCGGCTTCCGGCGCCAGGGGGCGAGGGCGGAGTCGAACTCGCCAACGTAGTCCAGGGCCGGGGACTACCAGACGCAGGCGCGCCACATCTCACCCCTCGCGGTGCTGGACGGCGAGGTCCTCACCGGGCGGCAGGAGGAACTGGCGCGGGCGGTGCTCGAGGCCGTGTGCCACACCCGGGACACCTTCGACCTCACCGCCCTTGCTCCCGACTACCCCGACTTCCCCAGAGACCTCTGGCACCCCCGCGAACTCGCGGACCACTTCGTGGCCGTCGCCGGCGTCGCCGCCCCCCCCCTCGCCACGAACGCAGGCTGCGCTCGGTCGGCACCGAACAGGTTGAGTACCAGGTCCGGCTCAACCCGCTGCAGAACGCGGCCGTGCTGCGCGACCGCCACCTGCGGTTCCTGCACCGGCGGTGGCTGGCTGGCGTTTTCCTGTTGGGCGGCGTGGGCCGGCTGCTCTCCCTCGCCGTGCACGGCTGGCCGCAGTGGTTCCAGATCGTGCTGGCGGTGATCGAGCTCGGTCTGCCGCCGGTCTTCTTCTGGCTGGCCGACGCAGAGGAGCGGGCCCTGCGCGGTGACGTGGAGGCCATGCCCGTTGGGCGATGAACGCGCCTGAGCGCGTCCAGATCGAACGCTTGGGTGGGGAAGCTGACGCTGCCGGTGAGGAATCACGTGATCGTCGACAGTGCGCTCTGGTCCTGCCGGGCCTCGGCTGTGGCCCGGATCCGGTTGGCGAGGATGCGCAGGTCGTGTTGCAGACTCCGTTCCTGCGCGACCACGAAGGCTTGCCGTATCTCCGGGCTGATGCCGCCCGGCGGCCGGCTCTCGTCCACGGCTTCTCCTTGCACAGCGCGGTCGCTGCGGCTGTGGCGCTCCGGCGTGCTCCTCATGGGCTACGCATCGGCACCACCGCAGCTGCTGGCGCGGGCGATGCCGTCGAGCTGTTCCTCGACCGCCTGCTTCTCAAGATGCCAGCGCCGGAGAAACCCGCGTTCGTCGTTGTCGGCGATGTCGTCGAGGGTTTCGCCGCGGGCGGCGAGCCAAGTGTTGCTCCACAGCAGTTTGGTGGGCGGTGAAGGGCGGGGGAGAGCTCGGCGAGAGATGTTACTCGCCGGGCTCTTCTTGGTGATGCCGGTGCCGGGTTTCTGCAGGCCGTCGACAGCCTGTGTGACGCGGCCGGTGTCCCAGTTGCTGCCGTCCAGCAAGGGGCGGGTGAAGAGGTCGTAGGCCTGCAGGGCCATGGGCGCGGAATCTGCGCCGTGGCCCCAGGCGGACTCGAACCGCTGGGCCCAGCGGGCGGAATCCTTGAAGTACACGCTGTTGCGACCGCGGTGGTAGTCGGCGTCACCCTGTTCTTCCTCGATGAGGACAGCGGCGTCCGCGAAGATGATGAAATCGACGGTCTGATCGGGTCGCAGGTGCTTGCGGACGGCGAGGCCGCAGGCGACGCCGAACTGCCAGGTGGGAGTCGATGAGCAGATCCCGTTTGCGGTACCACTACTCGAGCGTTTCCTGACCGGCTCCAGCTGGAACAACGTCGGATCGGGCTTGTCTTGCGTGACGGCGAGGAGGACGGTGTGCCGAAGAAGGCGGGTATCGATCTCGACGCAGGTACCGCGCGTGTGGAGAAAGCGGACGGGCGGTGCGGTTCACCGCGGCGCCGCTCCGGCCGGGAGCCGGGACGGCGCCAGGTGACAGACTGATGGGTTGGACGGCCCAGTCGAGTCCCGGTTCCGCGAGTGCCTGTTTCCGATGTGGCAGAAGGCTGTACCTGCCTATGGCCGTGAGCAGCGCGGTGAAAGGTTCGCTGCACAGTCGGTGCCACCGTTGCGCAGGTCTACCTTGCATTTCGGCGACGGGTTGAGGTCCGTTAGCTGTTGCTGCTCCGTCCTCGCCTTTCGGGTGTCGTGGTCAGGTGGTCGTGTTTGGAGCTGGGCGGGCTGGAAGGGTTGCTTGTGGTCGGTGGGTATGGCTGTTTCGGAAGCACAGGCGGGGTCCTCTGCGGAGGGTGGAGGAACTCGGGTCCGCTGGCGGGCGGCCTCGGCGGTACTGCTCCGAGCGCTGCCGCTCGCGTGAGCGACGGATCATGCGCGCATCGTTCGCGGTGTGGAGCGGTGGGAGGACTGGCTGCAGGTAACGGAACGAGGAGTGCCACCGGTTGCGGGTAGCGGCCTGCGTGGTGGCCCGTCAGGCCCGCCATCTGGCTGCGGCTCTTGATGCTGGGGTGTCAGCGGATGTACCGCGGCACGCTGTTACTGCGGCAGTCAGGCAGGGGGTACGAGGATTCGGCCTGTGGCGCATCCCGAGGTATGAACGGTGGCGGGCCACTGCCCCAGGTTGCTATGACAGGGCGGAGGTCTGTGACATTCGGCGGCAGGTGAGGGTGCCGTGGCCGTTGTCCAGGTGGCATACCTCGAAGTACAGGTTTTTCACTTGCAGCAGGTATTTGTCGTCGTGGTACGTGATGGTGCCATTGTCCCAGTCTCGTATGTAAAGACGCTGGACGCCGTTGGGGTTGGTGTAGACGATTCGAAGCGTAGGACTGTACCCGTCGTTCTTCTTGAGGTCGTTGAGGTAGGGGAGGCTGATGTCGGCCGTGTACCAGCCACCGCCGGTGGGCCAGTACCTGTAGTTGTTGACGCCGGCGCAGGCGTGCGCGGTGCATCCACTGAAGGACGCTGCTTGGGCCGGAGCCGCCGTCATGGCTGCCACTACGGCTGCCAGGGGCACGACGGAGGCTAAGACGCGGACAGCTCGTCTGGTCATTGAGGTCCTCCTGGAGCTCTGATTTCTCTGTTGGCCGGCCGGGATCACATCCCGCTCGAACCGGCGTTTCTGTCCTATGAGTGGCAGGTATTGGCCGGCGAAACAACATCGGTTCCTCGTCCCGGACGGCTCCGGACAGCCCGGACGCTGTAGCCGCAGGTCAGGCGAGTGACGATCATCTGTCCCGGACAGGGCGGCCCAGCTGCCCCGCGAGGTCGGACAGGCGGACCCTCGGTGGTGAATCCGCCGTGCTCAGCCATGACGCGGCTGCAACGCCGAAGCTGGCGGGAAGCGGACTACCAGGCTCCTCGGGAGCCGGGCTCGGACTACGGATGATGCGGGTCAGTTTCCTGATCCGCAGTCACGGCCTGGCCTGTAACGGGCGAAGGGTGCTGGGGGAGGCGTGTGGCCTGGTCGCGCCGGGGTGCGGATAGCGTCGGTCTGCTGCATGGATGTCATTTGTGGGCACTGCTCCCTCGTGATGGTGGTGCCGGTGCTGCTGTCGAGGGGGAAGCAGTACGCGGCCAAGTGGGCTGCTCCGGTGATGGGCTCGGGGTGTGGCTGCGCGTTTCGGGGGCTCGGGTTGTGCGGGGAGTGAGGCGGTGCGGGGGGGCTTCGGGGGTTTCCAAGGACCGCTGATCCCCAGCCGCAAGGGCCCCGGAGGTGGGCGTCCGGGTTCTGTGCCGCGTAGCCGGTGGGTCTGGCTGTCGGTGCTCGGGCCCGGGGCGTCGCCCTGGTCCCGGTCCTGGCACCGGGGTGGGCGGCCAGGCCCGCCGCTTCCTCTTCCGTGTCTGCTGTTTGTGTCGTGCGCTGTTTCGGCCTGTCCGGCCTCCGGCCCCTGCATCGAAGGTGCTGCCGCGGGCTGGCGTCTTCGGTGTGAAGGTAAGGTCACGTCATTGCCTTTGATCTTGTGGTCTGTGGGGCGGGTTCGCGTACTGGTTTGTGCATGCTTCATGCCGCTGTCCAGACCGTTCCTGTCCCGCTGGTGGTCCTCGGCGGGATCGCCGGCCTGATGGAAGGGCTGGAGCGCTTGGCGGAGGCGGCCGGAGAGTCTTCACGTGCGCGGGGGACGTGTGTGCCTGTAGGGGGCGTGTGAGTGAACTCATGCTTCAGTGGCCGTGGATCCGGGGGAACGCAGTCTCCTTCCAGGCGCGTTCTGCGGGCGCGGTGAATGTCCGGTGTCGGGGGGCTGCCATGAAGGCTGTGGGTGTTGCGGCTGGGGGCCGTCTTCAGGTTGACGGCAAGGCCTGTATCGGCGGCAGGATGTATCTCGTTCTCTCGAATGGCGCATGGGCTGAGCTGGTGCAGGATGCCGTTCAGGTTTCCCGTGGGGTCGGGGCAGTATGACGATGCGCGGAGGTGTTTCCGGCGCTGCGGTGCGGTTTTCGCGGTGGCTGCAGTCTTCGCCGGGTTCGCTTATGCCGTGGGCGGCGGTGTCTGATGACGTGATGAGGGAAGCCCTCTGGCACCCCGGGGGTGCCGGGGGTCCGTCTCCGGAACCGGGGCGGGGCCCACGGTTGTTGTCAGTCGAGGCCGGGATTTCGTTTTGCTGTGCCGTGGCATGAAACACGGAATTCTTCCGTGCACGCTATGCCGCCGCAGGGTCCGTTGCCGGAACAAGATTGTGCGCCGTCTCCGGGCCGAGGATGTGCCCCGGGGCCGGAGACGGCGCAGCTGCTCGTTGAGGGGCCCCCGGTTGCTGTGATGGAGTGGGCTGCAGGGGGGGTGCTGGTTTCGGCGCTGCCGTCAGAGGGCTTCTGCTGCGCCCGTGCGCGGTGGTTGCCCGTTTGCGCAGCCTGGGCGGGGGGATCCTGGTGGGGCCTGTACGTGGCCTCCCCGTTTCCCTTGCCCTGCCCTGGAGGCGTCCCGGCCCCGGGGGAGAGGGTGCAGCCGGCCGCCGTGGCGGCGGCGCGGCGGCGTAGGGCGGGGGAGCGGTTCAGGTTCCGCTCGGTCCGCCCTGCCGGGCCGGCTGCTTCTGTTACTTGTTTGCAGGCTGGGGGCTGGGCGGGGTGGTCTTTTGCGTGGTGGTGTTGAGGTGTGTCAGGAGTGCGTCGGTGACCGGCCCTATGGCGCCGGTGGTGAGCATGTGGCCCATGCCGGGGATCGTTTTCAGGTGTGCGCCGGTGATTGCTTGGGCGATGAGGTGGCCGTGTCCGGGTTTGACGGGTTCGGCGGTGCCTTCGATGACGAGGGTCGGGGCGGTGACCCGGGCCAGCGCGCCGACCGGTTCGCTGTCGAGGTCTGCCATTCCGGCGAGCCGGTGGTTGGCTGCGGTGCGTGGGTCGCGCATGCGGTCGTGGAGGCGTTCTTCGAGGCGGCGCTGGGCGTCCTCGTCGAACTCGGACGGGCGCTCGGTGCCGTGGAGGACGCGGGCGAGTTCGATCTGGAAGTCGATGGCCTGGGCCCGGGTGGCGGGGGGCGGGCTGGTGGCGGCCTGGCGGAAGAACGCGGTGAATTCCGGTGCCGGTTCCGGCAGGCTGCCCTCGGGCTGCGCTTGGCCGGTCAGGGCGCGGACGAGGACTTGTCCTTCGTGTTCGCCCAGGGGTGAGGAGCCGATGACGGTGAGGCTGTCGACACGCTGGGGGTTCTCGACGGCGATCCACTGGGCGAGGAGCCCGCCCGCCGAGTGCCCCACGAGGTGGGCCGAGCTGATTTCCAGGGCGTCCATGAGGCCTACGGCGTCGGCTTTGAGGTCGGCCCAGGTGTAGGGGTGTTCGGTGAAGTCGCGGGCGGTGGAGCGGCCCACGTCCCGGTGGTCGTAGCGCACGACGTGGTGGCCGGCGGCGGCGAGGCGGCCGATGAACTCGTCCGGCCAGAGCAGTCCCTGGCTCATCGAGCCGGCTATGAGGAGTACCGCCGGGTGGGAGGGGTCGCCGAACTCTTCCGTCCACAGCTCGATGTCGCCCACCGTGACCATGCGTCCCATGGCTGACATTCCTTGCCCCCGCTTTCGGTGTTGCGTGCTTGGTGTTCGTGTTCTCGTTGTTGTCCGCCTGTCGTTGCGGACAGGCAGAACTCTGCCGTCCCGGGTCCACCGGTGGTATCCGTAGGACCACTGGTGCCGGGCCACTGGCGCCCACGGGTGGGGTGCCGGCCCGTCACCGGCGGCAGGCGGTCCGGCCCGGTCAGGGACTACCGGTGGCGGGCCACCGGCCTCCCCGCCTCCCCGCCGACGCCATGGAGCCTCCTGCGGAGAAGCACGCACGGTGACAGGCGGCCGCCGCGCGGCCCGGCCCCGTGCCGTCCGGTCAGCGCCTGCCGAGGCTGCCCCGCGGCGGGTGGCGGGTGGCGGGCCGCGCGGCAGCCGCCTGTCACCTCGGCCGGCGGTCCAGGCCGGTCAGGGCCACCGGCGTTGGTCCACTGGTCTGCCACCGGTGGATCGGTCCACCAGGGCCACGGTCGGCTGGTCCATGGGTCCACGGGTCCGCCGGCCCCGCCGGTGCTACAGCGCTTTCTGCGCCTCCATCGGTGGCGTGCGGGCTTCCTCCCACCGTGGCAGGTGGTCCGGCCGGCCGGTCAGGGCCGCTGGTGCCGGATCACCGGCGGCTTCCCACCGGTGCCACGGAGCTTCCTGCCGGGGGGCATGGTGGCAGCCGGCCGCGTCGTCCGGCAGGCGGATGCGGGGGCTGCCTTCACTGGTGGTGTGCGGGCTGGTCCGTCACCCGCGAGGGCGGTCCGGTTCGGACAGGGGGGCCACTGCGCGCGGCGTTCGGCGACCGCAGGCCGGCGGACGGGCCCCGCCGTGGCGCTGGACGACTGGTTTCCCACCGGTGCACCAGTCCACCGGTGCACCAGTCCACCGGTGCACCAGTCCACCGGTGCACCGGGGCTACGGCCCACCGTTCCACCGGCCCCCCGGTTCCACCGGCCCACTGTTCCACGGGTCCACGGGTTACGGCCCACCGGTCCCACGGGTGCGCCGGTGCACGGGGGTTACAGGGTTTCTTGCGGCCTCACCGGTGGGGTGCTGGTTCGTGGTCTGTTACTGGAGCAGGCGGGCGAGTTCGGTGCGGGAGGTGATGCCGAGTTTGGGATACACCTTGTACAGGTGGTATTCGACGGTGCGGGGGCTGAGGAAGAGGCGGGTGGCGACGTCTTTGTTGCTCACTCCTTCGGCGACGAGGCGGGCGATGCGCAGTTCCTGGGGGGTGAGGGTCTGCAGGAGGGCGGGCCGGGCGGGTTCGGGGCTCTCGCCCGCTGCCCGCAGCTCGCCCTGCGCGCGCTGCTCCCACGGGGTGGCCCCGAGGCGGTGGAAGGTTTCTGCAGCGTCGCGCAGGTGGGGGCGTGCTTCGTTTGCGCGGCGGTCGCGGCGCAGTCGTTCGCCGAGCAGGAGTGCGGTGCGGGCCCGGTCGTAGGCGGTGGCATCGTGGTCATCGCCGGTGTTGAGGAGCTCGAGGGCCTGCTGCAGGAGAGCGGTGGCGGCGTTGTCGTCGGTGGTCAGTGCTTTGCAGCGGGCGAGCGTTGCTTGTGCCCGGGGTGAGGTGGCGTGGGCCGACCACCGTTCCAGGAATGCGGTGGCGGTACGGGCGGCCGCGTGGTCCCCGGCTGCGGCGGCGGCTTCGACCCGGTCGGCGGTGGAGCCCCACGCCACGACGGGGTGGCCCGCGCCCGGTCCTGCCGTGGTGAGCGCGGTGAGCCGTTCGTGGGCGCGGTCGTGGCGGCCGAGGCCGAGGTCGAGAAGGCCCAGTGCGTATGTCGCGATCCCGGCGCGCAGTCCGAGGCGGTGCGGGATGGCGATGGCCAGGGCCTGGTGTGCGTAGGTGCGGCAGTCGTCTTCGTGGCCGCGGACGGCGGCGCAGACGGCGAGGTTGGCGAGGTGGGCGGCGGCGGAGTTGTCGAGGCCGGCCTCCCGGGCGAGGGCCAGGCCTTCCTGGGAGAGGGCGGTGCTGAGCGCGTAGTTGCTGTTCATGCGCTCGGCGGTGGCGGCGTTCTCCAGGACGACGGGCAGGGTGCCCACCATGCCGGAGACCTTCGCGACGCGGCCGGCGCGGGCGCCGTGGCGGGCGGCGGCGTCGCTCTCGCCGAGCAGGCTGGCGGCGGCTGCCGCCCACAGCAGGTGGGCGGCGTGCCGCCCGTCACCACCACCGCCGTCACCGTCACTGTCACGGCCGCCGCTGTTGCCGTCGCCGGCGAGGTCCGGGACGGCGGCCAGGGCACGGCGCAGCAGACGCGCGCCCTCACCGGTGTCCCCGGCGTGCCATGCGCCCATTCCGGTCAGGATGTCGCGCAGGAACGCATCGGCGGCATCTTCGGACCCCGCGGGTGCCCCGGAGGGGAGGGCCAGTTCGGCTGCCCGGCTGCCGATGAGCACGGCGGCGCCGGTGTCGCCGACGTAGGAGGCGGCCTCGGCGGCGTCGGCGAGCAGGGCGAGGACGATCCGCCGGGCAGCGCCGGTACGCGACGGGTGCGGCGCACCCGCCAGACTGCGCGGGGCCACGGTGGCGGGGCCTTCAGGCCCCGCCACATGCCCGGATGCCACATGCCCGGATGCCACATGCCCGGATGCCACATGCCCGGATGCCACATGCCCGGATGCCACATGCCCGGATGCAGCGGGCCCGTCCGCCGTCCTCCCCTCTCCTGCCCGCTCGTCCGTGATCCGCCCGTCCACCGGCAGCCCACCCACCGGCAGTACGTGCGCGGTGGCGCGTTCGGCCGCGTCCAGGAAAGCCCGCAGTGCCTCGGCAGCATTACCGGAGGACAGCTCGAACCTGCCGCTGAGCTGCGCGATCTCGGCCAGCAGGACAGGATCCTCGGCGAGGTCCCGGGCGGCTGCGAGGGCGGACTGCGCCCGCCCGGGATGCCCGCCGAGCCATGCCGCCGCCGCAGTGTCCTTCAGCCGCCGGGCTCTGCCCCGCTCGTCCGGGGTCAGTTCGGCGGCCCATGACAGCATGCGTGCGGCGTCGGCGTAGCCGCCGCGGGCGGATGCCCGCTCGCCGGCGGCGGCGAGTTCGGCGGCGGTCTCCTCGTCGGGGCCGGTTGCGGCCTCGGCCCGGTGCAGGGCCCCGCGGTCGCGGTCGCCCGCTGCGGACAGCAGCGCGGCGAGGTGGCCGTGCACCGCGCGGCGCGCCGCCGGGCCGGCCCCGGCGTGTACGGCGGCGCGGATCAGCGGGTGCCGGAAGCGGATGTCGGCAGGCCGGATCTCGACCACACCGGCAGCCTCGGCGGCATACAGCGCATCGGGGGACACGCCGAGCCGCTCCCCGGCCGCCCGTATCAGACGGACGTCACCGCGCCCTTCCAGGGCGGCAACGAGCAGGATGAGGCGGGTGTCCTCGGGCAGGCGCGCGATCTGCTCCCCGTAGACGGCGGCCATGCCGTCGCCCAGGGGCAGCGGGTCGGGCAGCGGCGCCCGTCCCGTCAGCTGCTCCGTACTCAGCAGGCCGGCCGTCTCCCGCAACGCCAGCGGATTGCCGCCGGTCGCCGCGGTCAGGACATCAACCACAGCAGGCGCAGGCCTCACAGCCGTGCACGCCGCCAGCACCTCGCCCGCACCCCCGGTGTCCAGTCCCGCAAGGTCCATGGCGGGCAGGCTGCGCAGCGCCTGCCTCGCCCCTGCGGTGTCCCGGGTACCGATCAGCAGCCCCACCCCCTCGCCCCCCAGCCGCCGGGCCGCGAACAGCAGGGCATCGGCAGAAGCCTGGTCGACCCACTGGAAATCATCGACGACACACACCAGCCCCCCGGCCGCGGCCGTCTCCGCCAGCAGGGACAGCACGCCGGCCGCGACCAGGAACCGGTCCTGGGCGGCCGCAGGCTCCGCCAGCCCCAGAGCGGCGCGGACCGCGTCCCGCTGCGCCCCGGGCAGTGCCTCGGCCAGGGCGGTCACCGGGCGCAGCAGCTGATGCAACGCGGCGAAGGCCATGCCGGACTCGGGCTCCGCACCGGTCGCCGACAGCACCCGCACGGGAGCGGCACGACGGACGGCGTAGTCCAGGAGGGTCGATTTCCCGGCGCCGGGCTCACCGCGGAGCACCAGGACCGGGCCGGCGCCGGAGCGCACCTCCGCCAGGAAGCCTTCGATCGCTTCGAGTTCGCTCTCACGCCCGCTGATCCGCTCGACCACCATGTGCTTTGCCCGTGCCCCCGGTGAACGCCGCAAGGACGGCCCGTGCCGCCCTCCCTTTTCGGCGCGGCCGACTGTACCTCCCCGGCCCCGCACACCATTTCCCCAGGTCACACCCCAGGCTGACCAGGTCACACCCCAGGCTTCCGAGGTCGCACCCCAGTCTCACCCTCCATCCCGACATCGTCCGCCGGGTACGACGGCACCCCGTCCGGGCGGACCGCGCTCACCCCGCCGGCACGAGCACGCCACCAGCATCGGCTCCGCCCCGCACAAGCCCCCGGGCCGGGAAGTGGTAACCGGTGCCCGCTGTGATGGCGTACGGTGGGGTCTGCCGACGCGGGGTGGAGCAGCTCGGTAGCTCGCTGGGCTCATAACCCAGAGGTCGCAGGTTCAAATCCTGTCCCCGCTACCACTGACAGGGCCCGGATCCATCATGGATCCGGGCCCTGCCGCGTCCGTGCTGCAACTGACCAGGGGCAGCTACGCCCTTCGCGGCCTCCTGCGCCGGACCGTACGGGGTGTCGCGGCCCCGCAGCTGTCCCGGGAAGCGGATGGCGGCCGGGCCGGCGAAGGCGAAGAGCGCTGGAATGGGGCTGACCCCGACGGCGTAGCTGCTCCTCGTGCACCCCGGGGGAGAGACAGAAGACCCGCCGGCTTCCGTCGGTCTCCGGCCTGTCCTGTCTGCTCCCTGCGCTTGCGGGGTGGATCCTCGCCTCCGAGCCCCGGTATGGCGGGGGCCGGCTGCTCCTGGTGTACGCGGGGACGGGCCTACGGCTGGGCTGCATGCTCTGCCGGACGTTTCCTGTTCCGGTGCCCGCGGGATGGAGGTGCCCGGTTCCCCGCCGTCAGCCTCGACACCGTGTGTGCTCCTCATGTGCGTGGGGATGCCCCCTGCCCGAGGCCGGCTCTGCGATCGAGTTGCGGGGACGGATCCCGGCTTGATGCGGTGCAGGATGAGGGTGGGACTGTCCTTGTGTGCGTGGGGGGACTGCGCGGATGTTTGGGTGGTCTGGTGCTGCTTTCCGGCACGTGCGGGTTGCTGTTCCTGCCGCAGCCTGAGTACATGGGATGTTTTCGCTGTGCCTCCTTTGAAAAGAAGGTTGCATTGCGGGCTGGCGTCTGTGAATCGAAGGATCAAGCGACGCTGGTTCTTGATCATGATTGGTCTGTCGCTGGTGCTTGGGCCACCGCGCCGTCACGGTTCGTTGCCCGGTGCGTCGTGATACGGAATCACGACGCACCACAGGGCCGGCCAGGACCACTTTGCCCGGAGCACGAGCCGGTGCGTCGTCATCGAGGAGATCCAGGGTGACGTGCCTGGGCAGGTACCGGCACTCGGGGCTCATGCCCCGCCACTTCACCGGCGTCCGCCTCGATCTGACGCGCCTGGTGCACGGCAGCCTGCGGTGCTCCGCCCCGTGAGCCGGCCGCATCCTGATCCCGGCACCCGTCAAGCACCGCTCCAGCGGCCGTATGCCCATCTGCGTCCTGGAACCGGTGAGCGGTGCGAACGAGACCAGGCCAGCTCGTCGGTGTCCTCATCAACCACGGTGGCGGCCGATGGGTTGCGGCATTCCACTTCACGGTTCAGCCCATCGTGCGCTGAACGTTCCCCCACCGCTGCAGCCATCTGCCCGTCCGGCATCTGTGGCACCCGGATGCACCCGGCGGTCGGCTCTGCCACTCGGCCCTCCCGCCGGGCGTGCGGGTGGGGGTGAAGACGGCCGGGGCCGGCGGGCCCGGGATAGGTGACGTGCCGGCTGCACCCCTGTGATGCCTCCGGTTCATGGGGATGCCGCGTGCCCGGGCAGATCTTCCGCGCGTACGCCGCTTCGTCAAGCCGCGATGACAGCCCCGCGCAGGAGCGCCCGGGTGGGCAGTGGGGCAGCTCCCGGCCATCACCAGCGCTTTGCCAGGTGTCAGGAGGTCTTTCAGGGCAGGCCGGGGAGAGGCGGAGCAGCTGTGGGCCGGGCTCCGCCTCTGGGCTGGTGGGGCCGGTCTCCTTCCCACCGGCCCTTGCACGCACCCCGCGGCCTACCCTGCCGATCCCGTTCCGCAGGGATCTGGCATCAGCACGCCCGAACCCCGGCGGGTCCCGGCGGCCTGGTCCCCGGAACGGTGGGAGTGCCATGGAGAGACTGTGTTGATGCCCCTGCCCGTGTCGGCCTGCCTGCGTTGCCGGGACAGGTGATCCGCGGCCAGGGCCGGTAGTTCGGCCGACCGGAGACGGTCCGCCCCAGGGGAAGCGGCGATGGCTTGCAGCTGGGATCTGAATGCGACTTCGGCACGGCACAGCGACTCGAAGCGTTCCTTCGCCCGGATCCAGTCCCCGTCCTGCCCTGCGTCGAGTTGCACGTACATGCGGACGAGGTCCCGGTACCCGTGGTGCCGTCCGAACCATTCTCCGAACAAGCGGACTCCTGCACCGTCCCCTGCCGGCTGCCGAAGATGTGTGACCGTCAGTCCTTCCACTTCGAGATCCCCCGGCGGCACTGATCCGCCGACCAGGATCTTCCACAATCTCCGATGCGTGGCTCTCATTCCGGCCACAGGACTCGGTGAGGATCCGATCCGTTCCGCCGCGTCCCGGATGTACGGCAGCAGATCCTCGAATGCCGCCGGAAGGCAGGCCCCTTCCTCGTAGGAACCGGCACCTCCGAGCAGGTCGGTGTCGAAGAGCCGGTTCAGCCGTTGTGTGCTTCCTCCTGTGCTGTAGTCCGCTTCTTCCCACAGGCGCAGCAGCCTTCCGGAAAGCTGCTGCTGTTCCGCGGTCCTGTTCGTCCCGTGCACCAGCATGGTGTGGTGCCGGTAGTGGTAGCTCCGGCTTGTCGTCTGCCTGAACAGTTTGACTGCCCCGGTGAGCACGAACATGTCCAGGGCCTGCCGCAGGCTGCCGTCGTCGTCCCCGGACATGCCCTGGTCCCGCCACAGCCGGGCTACCTGCGCCTTGCCGTCGCTTACCTCATACGCCCCGAGATATCCGTCCGGTCTGGGCAGCCTGATGATGTAGTCCGCCGGGAAGGGAGCTCCCTCCCCGGCCGGGTCGAGCAGGGAACGCGCAAAGGGTGTCCAGGCGTAATTGACGTACTGAGACCGTGGCAGCAGTTCCAGGAGTCGTGACACGAGCTCACTGGTGACGGGACGTACGTGTCCTGGACGTACCGCGTTCACCGCGGACCACGGGTCCGGCTCGTCGTCGATGACGAGCGCCGGGACCTCCGACAGGCCGGTACCCTGCGCGGCCAAATCGCGTACCAGTCTGCGCAGTATGCTCGCGTTACGCTTCACGGCCAGCAGACGTGGCGCAGTGTGCCGCAGGTTGTATTCCGTATTGAGCGGGAGCGCCGGATCCCGCCGCCCGAATTCCCAGAATGTACTGTCGCTCCCTGTTCCCCGGTAGTCGTGTTCGGTGGTCGTGCCCCGCAGAACCGGATCCTGTTCCCCATCCACGAGATGCGCGTCCAGTGCCTGCTGGATCTGAACGCGCTGCACATTCTGTGGGCCGCTGACCACAATCACCAGCCGGTACCCGGCATCCAGGGCTTTGGCAGCCAGAGCGGTGAAGACGTGCGTTTTCCCTGACCCTGCATGGCCCATGACGAGTCCGCGCGACCGCCACGCGTCCGGCCGGGTGGGTTCGGCGAGGTGGCCGAGCACCTCGCTGCTGCTGTGGTCGAGGTACGCGGCGGCGTGCTCGGCCGGCTGCCCCAGGGAAGCAAGCGCAGCCTGATGACGTGACCAGTATCCGCCGGGCCGGGAGACCGGGCTGCGGTCCTCGTGTCCGAGGTCGCCTTCGGCCGAGTGTTGTGTGTCTTCGTATCCGTCGTCGTCCATGGGATCGGTGATGGAGGAACCAGCCAGGAGCGCGAGGAAATCGGCGATCTCGTCCTGCTCGGCCGTGACCGGCATGCCGCCTTCCGAGAAGTGTTCCAGCGCCTGTTCCCATGCGGCGTACCGCTCGTCCGTGCATGTGCCGTCGGCCGCGTTCGGGACGAGGATGTCCCATGCGCGACGAGCGGTCTGCTGCAGGGCGGATGCGGTGTCGGGCGTCTTCATGCGGGCCTCCCATCGGATCCCTGGTCGCGTGCTTTCGTCGTGAATCGACGCCAGATTCCCTCGGCGGAGCGGTAAGGGAGGCCGAGTTCGGTGGCGATGTCCTTCGGCGCCCGGCCCATCCCGCGCAGCCGGATCATGGCGCGGACCGTCTCGCCTTCCCCCCGGAACCGGGCGTCGAGATCGGCCCAGTTCTCGGCAGCCGTGAACTGATCCGCCGCCCCAAGGGCCGGCGGGTCCGGCAGGTCCTCCCCCATGTCCTCATGCTCTCGGTACTCCTGGGAGGCGGCCCAGGCCTTCGCGACGGTGGAGAACTGCAAGATCACCATGTTGACGAAGGTGGTTTTCAAAGACGACCGCTGCGGGTCCCATCTGCCGTCCTTGAGTACCTTGTGCAGCACTCGGGCCCCGGCCAGCAGGGCGTCCTGGGCGAGGTCGTACCGGGCGATCTCGTCGTGCCGGAGAAGCTCCCTCAGGGCCGGCGAGAGGGCAGTCACCGCGCGCCCCATCCTCTTCGCCCTGTCGAGCATCCTTCCGTCCCTGATCCAGGCCTCCACCGGGCCGCGGCATTCCTGCTGCAGCATGCCGATGAACACATCCCATGCCGGACCCTGGAAATCGTGCCTGCGCAAGGCCTCCACCGTCCGGATATCAGCTGGCCGGGCCCCGCCGAGCGGCTCCTGCCCGTCCCCGCGTGCCCGGGAGCCGGCGGTACGCCCGCCTTCCGGGGCGGCGGGCGACTCCGCGTCGCCGCCTGCCGGTTCTGCCCACCCCACGAACGGTCCTCCTAGACGATCGGACTCCGGATCGAGCCACTCCTTCCGTCTTCTAGGTACGTGCACCCGCGGTTTCCCCCGTGGCCATTCTGCGATCCACGTCACACCCGGGCCCGCGGGGGCGGATGAGCACACCGGCACCTAGACGGTGGATAGCGGCTGACACGCCGGTCGGCCCCGTCATCCAGGAGCAGCACGTGCCCACACCGCCCCCCTTCGACATCCGCACCCTGGTCTTCCTCGCCCTCGCGATCGGGTCGGGTGCGGCCGCCTTCCACAGCGCGGCCTGGGCCGTCGCGATCGGCACAGGTGCCGTCGTCTATGCGCTGCTCGCCGGCCACGTGAGATGACCGCGTCGGCGTACCCGGCCCGGTACGAGGCACTCGGGGGTGAACCAGGCACATACAGCCCCGCGGGATGAGGTCCGGCCCTGCCCGGCCGTCCAGGTGAAGACCCTGGACCGGCGGCGTGAGGCCGCCCGGGTGGGAGGGCGGGGGCAAACCCGGACCGCCGGCGGGAGCACTCCCACAACTGCGTGCCGTACCGTCGGACGCGCCGGGCGAGCCCGGTTCCGGGCAGGACGCTCTTGCCGAGCAGGTCTGCGGCGCCGAGCTGGTCGTGGTGGTCGACGGCCAGGTCCGGGCGAAACCAACGGCGCGTCATACACCATCCACAACGGTGCCGGCGGCACGAGCGTCTGTCTCTGCACGACCTCTGCCCCCACGAGCAGGACCGGGGCAGACCACAAGGGGATGCGCCCTCCTGAGGCCTGACCCCGCCGGGCCCAGCCCGCCGCCGGCCCGCTCAGGCCCTTCCTGGAACAACCCGGCAAGCCGGTCAACTCCAACGCCCTGGCAGATCTCGACGCTGCCTACCCCCGCGCGTGGGCATGCCTGACCGCCTTGTCGAACGTCATGGAATCCGGGACCGGCGGAGAGGACATTTACACCCTTCCGCAGGAGCCGCAGCCCGAACTGCCCGGTGCCCAGGAGATGTTCCACGCGGAGGCCAGCAGTGTCCAGCCTGTCGCCGGAGGCCAGTCCGTACTGGCCTCCGGCACCGACCCACGCTTCGACCAGGCCTTGATCCACCTGCTGCGGCAGGTGAAGAACCAGCCCGGCTTCACCGTCCCGCTCTCCGCGCTCAGCCGGCTGTCACGCAACAGCGGCAAGCAGCTGCGCGTCCTGGAATTCCTCCTGGCGCATCAAGCCACTGTCGTGACGACGAACTACCTCCTCGGCCCTGGCATCGTCGGTGTGCGGGCCCGGCCGATGGTCAAGCCCGACTCCTACGACCTGCGGCGCAGCATGAAACAGACACGCGGTCTCGGGCCTGCCCACACCAAGCTGCTGAAAGCACTGAGGCGAGATCACATCTAGGACCTTCTGGTACCGCCCGTGGACGCCGCGCCCCCAGTGCCACCGGGCTCTGTCGTGGAGGGCGGTGGCGCCCCCTCCGCATGCACGATCGCTTCGCGCGTCTTTCGCGAACCTGAACAACCCGTGGCCTGCCTCGGCACGACGTCCATGCTCCCCATTCGCCGTCTGCCGTTGGCGCGGTTCAGCTCTCCACGGCCAGGGCATGGTCGAAGAACCGGTGGCCGGTATCGATGCGGATTTCACGCACGCCGGCATAGGGGGGAGGGGGTCGTTGGCGGCAGCGATGACCTGGCAGGCGTAGCCGTCGGGGGAGGAGCCGTCGGCGATATCGATGAGGGTGTCGATCAGGCGCAGGCACCGCAAGCTCGCCAACATGGCGAAGCTGACAGGCCTGTACCCGCTGGCCGTCCTGTCCGACTGCGTCGTCTACCCGAGCCCCGGCCGCTCGCCGCTGGACTTCCTGCCCTACAGCGCCTCCGGCAAGCCGCAGCCCGGCGCGTTCCGCCTCGGGCCGACCCCGGGCCGGGCGAAGGTGGAGGGCGTGCAGGAGATGTCCTGGGCGGTCGACCTGATGGAGCAGGGCTTCAACCCGGCCCGCCACATCAAGGGCGACGGTCGCGACGCATCGCTGGACGAAGGGGAGCAGACCGTGGGGGACATCGACGAGGCCATCGAGCGCGCCGACCAGGAGGCGTTCACCCGCGAGCCACCCAAGTCTCCGCCCAGGCCCGCGTGAACTTCCTGATCAAACGACTCAAGACGACCAAGGCCGTCGCCCAGGAGCTCGGAGTCACCCAGCGGTCGGTGGAGCGCTACCGCACCGGCGAGCGCAAGAACCCGCCGAAGCCCATCGCCGACCGCATGGACGCGGCCGTCCGCGCCCGCTGGCAACCGCAGGTCCGCAAACGGCGCCGCCGCAAGGCCGCCACCGCCACCGGCATCACGGCCGAGACCCGCGCACAGTTCGGCTACACCGCACCGATCGGCACGACCGACGACGGCTGCTTCCACCGCCTGACCGCCCACCTTCCCCCGGCCTACGCCCGCCGCCCGTTCGCTGCCAAAGAGCAGGGAGCCGACGATCAGCAGCTGCGCAACATCGTCGCCGAGGGGCTGCAGGAGGTCTATTCAAGAACGGCGGACGCCGCGCAGCGGGCCTCGAGGCCGCCTTCACCGGCATCAACTCCTTCGACGTCTCGTTCTGAGGCCGGGCACGCGCCGACCGTGGGCTGCGCGAAGGTGAGCCGAAGCACGATAGTTGCCACCAAGGCCTGCCCGGTGTCATCAGGCGAACCAGGCCGCTGAAGGGAAGATCCGTGGGCACAAGTGCATACTCCTGTCTCGATGACGGCGCCGAGCCGGCGAGGGCCCGGGCGGCTTGGCCCGAGACATGTGAGGCTCTCGCGGTGGGAACCGGGGTGGGCGGCTCGAAGCCATCGGCCGGCGCCCCTTCGGTGTCTTCCTGCGGATCGACGGTGCTCCGGACGCGGTCGGACTGGCCGAGATCACGGCAATGCCTCCCGGGGCCGAACTGCCGTACGTTGGTGCGCACGTCACGGGCACAGTCCTCGGGCATGCCGAGCACAACCACCAGGTGAAGATCGCGCTCACCGAGTGGACAGCCGCTGGAACCACGACGGCAACAAGACTGCAAACCTCCCGACGGCGACAAGCAGGGTGCCTCGGTGGTGACAAGTCCCCTGCTTCGCCCCCCGCAAATGGCCAGCTGGCACAAGCCCGTTGGTGACACCCAGCGTGCTTCGGCACACGGCCCGCCCGCCGGCGGGTTCTGCCTCCCGGCCCCCGCTGCGCAAGCACGTCAAGAAGGGCCTGAAACTGGCCCAGGCACCGGCAAAGCACCTGGGCCCCGGGTGGGTCGTGCCCTACGGGGATGAGCGGCACGGCTCAGCGAAGTGCGTGTGCGAGGGATGCCAACACCGGCACTGGACCCTCGATGCACACGACAGTCCGCCTCATCCCCTTCACACGGTCGTCGAGGGCGAGTACAAGGGGGGTCCGCCCCGCGCCGAGGGATTCGGTGACCGCGCCGGCGATCCCGCTGCTGCTCTCGGACTCTCCGACGACCTGGTCGACCACTTGTACAAGCCGTCGGCCGACTTCCATACCAACGTGGACCTTTACGTGCGGGAGCGTGACAAGGAAAGAACGATGCCTGCCGCACGGAGCCGTACCGCCGCGGTGAGGAACCGACCGAGCGGGTGGCTCGCGAGCTGGCCCCAGGCAGGACCGTGAGGTACGGAAGGCTCGCTTAGCGGGCTCCTTCCTTCGGAGGGACGGGGCTGCCGGGCCTCGCCCCACCGCCATATGGCATACCGGAATGGGCAGAGCGAAGGCCATGCCGAGGGCGGCCACCGCGCCTCCGCCGTTCCGCAGCGCTGCGCCACCGGCCCTGGGGGCCGGTGTGCGGGGCAGGGCCGGCGGCGGCCAGGACCACAGCCTCGGCGGCCCTTCCCCCCTGGACCCGGCTCGGAAGACAACTTCATGCTCACGCCCACGACCGTCGCCCCGGCGCTGGTCGGCTTCGATCACCATCATGAGGCAGCCCTCGGACCCGCTCGTCTCAGGTTGACCGGGTATCAACTGGCCCGCCCTGCGGGTGGGGCGTCTTCGTGGGCGAGGGC
The DNA here is from genome assembly GCF_042657885.1 of Streptomyces aureoversilis. NCBI lineage: Bacteria > Bacillati > Actinomycetota > Actinomycetes > Kitasatosporales > Streptomycetaceae > Streptomyces > Streptomyces aureoversilis. The sequence goes on along the minus strand of NZ_JBHSKJ010000004.1, from coordinate 9,584 downwards.
GGCGAGCAGGCTGCCTCCGGGCTCGAGGGCGTGGAGCCGCCCCGCTGCCGAGGGCGGAGACAGCAGTGCAGTCGACCGGACGCCGGGGGCGGGGTGGCCGCTGCTGTTGTCGGAGTCGGTGACGGTGATCAGGAGGAGCAGGGCGGCCAGTACGGCGCCGTGCTCGCCTGGGGTGACGGCCCGCACGAAGGGCCCGAGCGCTTCGGCGAGACCGGCGCTGACGTGTGTGATGCGACGTCGGCCGCCGCGGGAGATGACGGGGCGGGCAGTGGTACCGGTGGAGGGAGCGGTCATCCAGTCTGAAACGAGAATGGCCGCCCGAAGTACCGATCGGGAGCCCCGCACCGTCAGCGTGGGGGCGCAGCGCTGCTCCGGCAGAACGGCGGAGGGATGCGCCGCCTGGCGGATGGTGCAACGAGAACGCGTAGACGGCAGGGCCCCGACCCGTGGTCGAGGTCCTGCCAGGTTTCTGGTGCGCGGCGGGTGTGGCCGGCACCGTTGGGAGGAAAGCCCTCGCGGCAACGGCCTTCCTGAAAGGCGAATCGCCGACACGGGCCGCTGCGGGTCTCCGCGTGCGCCTGCGGCTCAAGCACTTTGACGTGGCAATGTCAGAATATCGATCATGGAAGACCGTCGGACCGAGCAGCCCCCGCCACCCCGGGAAGCCCTGCCTCCCGAGCCCGTCGACGCTCCGGAGCCGGCGGCGGCAGAGGATACGGACGCCGGCACAGGCCCGGCGGACGCGCCGGAACCCGCAGGCCCACGCGAGGCGGACACCGGGCAGGCGGACGACGCTCCGGAGCCGGCGGCTGCAGAGGCAGTCGACAGCGCACCGGAGAAGACCGACGCCCAGGAACCGGGGTCCGAGCAGTCCGATGCCGGCGCCCCGGATCCGACGGATGCGGAGGGCTCGAAGGAAACGGGGGCCGAGCAAGTGGACGAGGCCCCGGAGCCGGAGGCCGTAGAGGAAACCGTCAGTACACCCGAGGAAACCGGCACTCCGGAGCCGGAGGCCGAGCAGCCGGGCGCTGACGCCGCGGAACCCGAAGATGCGGCAGACGCAGACGCAGACGCAGACCCGGGAACCGGCCCGGCAGACGCACGCGAGGCGGATGTCGAGCAGACAGACGACGCCCCGGAACCGACGGACGCAGAAGAAAGCGACACTCCGGAGCCGGAGGCGGCCGAGCAGACCGATGCCCCGGAACCTGTGAATGCGGCGGGCGCAGACTCCGAATCAGGGCCCGTAGAGGCCCACGGCGCGGGCGCAGAGCAGACGGATGACGCTCCGGAACCGGCGGCTGCGGAGGACTCCGGCGACGGGGAGGTGGAAGGGGCTGATGCCCCTGCGGAGGACTCGGCGGCAGAGGAGCGGGCCGAGGTGCCGGACACCGTCCCCTCGGAGCAGTCGGAAGGCCTGTCCGACACTCCGGAGCCCGGCGATGGGCCCGCTAGGGACGGTTCGGGTGACGAGGCTCCTGACCCCTGGGAGGCTCCGTCCCCTGACAGCGCGGCGGGAGACCAGCTCTCGTCCTTCCACGGTGAGGACACCGCGCTGCCGCGCGGCGCCGACGGCGTCTCGCACACGATGCGGTCCGACTACGTCGCACCGGACGACCCCAAGTCGAGAGTTCCGGCGTCTCCCGAGGAGCCCGGCGATATCGTGCTCTCGACCGGCGACCATGTGTACCTTGAGCCGGACCTGACCACGATCGGGTATGACCAAATGACCCAGCTGAACCGGGAGATGACGGCCCGGACCGAGGGCCACCACGACATCATCGTGCACGGTAACGACAAGGGCTTCTTCATGCCCGGCAGGAAGAACGCCGCTGGGGTGGACTTCCCGCCGGGTGAAGTGAGCGCGGGTCACATCGCCGAGGCGATTCGGAACAACCCCAGCTACAAGGGGGGACCGATCAGGCTCATCTCTTGCCACACCGGTGCCCTCAAGGAGGGTGCAGTGGGCATTCCCGCCGCCCAGGCGCTGGCGAATGAGATGAAGGTTCCGGTGACGGCGCCGACGCACGAGGTGGGTATCTATCCGTCCCGTGGCAAGGGTCAGGAACCGGAGGTGCAGAATGGTGGCTATTGGCGGACCTTCCTTCCCCTTCTTGACTGACATCTCCACTGCCGCCTCGACTGACCCAGCGAAAGGAACTGCCCCATGAAGGTCCTCGGTTTCCACGAAGAGACCTGGCCCGCAACCCCCGGCTCCGTGGGCAGCATCCGTGATGTCGTGAGGAATGCGCCCGGCCCCGACGAGCAGGGGATCGCGGCCTACCTGCGCGGCGGGCACGTGCTCTTCGCGTCCATGGGTGTGGTGGACGACGTGCTGGGATCGGGTGAGACCATCGTGGGTGGTGGTTCCCTGTTCACCGACGGTGAATGGGTGTGGCGAGGAGATCTCTCGTTCTACGTGACCACTTATCACCTTGCTCTGCCGGACGAGTTCGTCGGCCGGGCCCGTGCAGCGGGCTTCCAGGTGCCCGCAGTCGGGCAGGAGCGCCTCATGGAACTGACGGACGCGGTGCAGGCGCTCCGGTCGGCGAAATAGGCGTGGCAGATGCGATGCGGTGACCCCCTGAAGCTCAGCTGTGAATTCAGAGGGGGCGCTTCTGCGGACAACGCCACTCCCAGGCCGCCAGGAATACGATCTAAAGGAACGGGTTGAGGAGCTCACGTCGCGACCGGTCGTCGACTGCAGGCGCCTGCGTGAGTGAGCAGAACGGCATGGGAGCGACATCGGACGGAGTTGCGCTGATGACCTGCTTTGGCGACCTGCCCGGCACGGACTTCGACGGGCAGCCGACGGTGAAAAGTTGAAGGAGCAGCGCGGGTGAGGCCAGGGCGTCGAAGGCCCTGACTCCGGGTGAGCGGTGCGGTGGTGCAGTCACGAGTCGTTCCCCTCCTCGGCTTACGCGGGGCCACGAATGTGATGTGCCCGCGTCTTCAGCCGTGCGCCGGCGTGGGTGGTGGGACGTCGTAGGTGACGGACCACCGCTCGTCCGGCACCACCAGATCCGCCGTCTCCACCGCCAGGCCGCCGGTGTCGTAGTGGGTGCGTGGCCAGCGAGGCAGGATACGGAAGCCCGGCCGCGCACGTGTGGCTGAGTGCCCGACGGCCCATGAGTGCGTCAGGTGGCCCGGGGGAGCATGAGAATTGGCCCGGCCGAAGCCCAGGGCGGCCATGCGCTTGGGGTTGCAGGGTGGGGCAAGCGGTGCAAGGCCCTTAAGGGTGGGGTCATCGTGGTAGGCGGACGTGGATGATCTTGACAGGTCCGGGGCCGGGAGTGACGGCTACCTTGCTGGTGAGGTAGCGGATCATGTGCCATCTGAACCCGCCGGAGCCACCGTTGAGGTCGGGGGCACGCTCGCGCCGGGGTGCGGGGTTGAGGTTGCTGACAGCGACGTCCACCGTGCCGGCGGTGGTGGCGAGGCGGAGGATGTAGCGGCCGCCGCCGTGCCGCAGGGCGTTGGTGGTGAGTTCGGAGACAACAAGAGTGAGGGTTTCCGCCACCTGGGGGCCCTGAACGGGGCCCAGGACGTCGGCGAAGGTGCGGGCGATGCCACGGGCCCGAGTGATGTCGGCAGAGCTGTGGCCTTCAAGAACCCCTGGGGTCGTGGGGCTGCTGTGCGGGTCGTCTTCGTGTTGTTCATGCGCTGCCACCCTGCCTTTGCGTCGGCTTGTGCCCGCCGAGCCCGGCTTCAACCCTGGGGGGCACTCTTTCGGGTGCAGGTGAGACAGAAGTCCAAGCGTCACCCCTGAAGAAAATCTGTAGCGGTGACAGTAGACATGGGCTTGTTGCGGGGTTACTGTTTTTTCGTACCCACGGAGTCGAAGAGGGCACGGCAGAGATGAACTGCCGTGCAAGCAGGTCAAGCAGTAGGCGGAACGGCAGTGGAGTGACGGGGCCGGGAATCGTTGGGTTCCGGCACTGGCTGCCGGGCCGGGCGGCCCCAGGGGCCGCGCGCAGTACCCCGCGGTATCCAGCAGTACAAACCCGAGTAACCGAATGAGGTAAGGAGCAGACGCCATCAGGATCGCCCGGGCGAGGAAGAAGTCCGCCCGGGTACCGCAGGCCCCGGATTGGAAGGTGGTCCCCGGTCACGCAACCGCGATCCCCGCAGCTCCGCCATCCCAGGCGGACCAGCGGAAACAGACAGCCGGCCCAGTCAGCCGGTAGATGGTGTTGAAAGCTCGGGGCCCGGGTGCCAGTACGGCACCCGGGCCCCTCGACGCGCCCCCGAAAGAAGAGGTCTATGCCCCCTCGCAGTACCCGCCCCGCCGACAAATTCGACGACGACGACTACCCCGCCTACACCATGGGCCGGGCCGCCGAGATGCTCGACACCACCCCCGCCTTCCTCCGCGCCCTGGGCGAGCACCGCCTGATCACCCCCCTGCGCTCCGAAGGCGGCCACCGCCGCTACTCCCGCTACCAGCTCCGCATCGCCGCCCGCGCCCGCGAACTCGTCGACCAGGGCACCCCCATCGAGGCCGCCTGCCGCATCGTCATCCTCGAAGACCAGCTCGAAGAAGCCCTGCGCATCAACGAGGAGCTGCGCGCCCAGGGCACCACCTCGTAGCGGCGTTCGATACCGACCTGCCCGAACCGATTGCTACTCCGGAACGACCTGATCACCCGCGACGGCGAGTGGTGGCCCCACCAGGGCGGCTGGGCCTATACCATTGACGCGCTGTTCGGCCCGTGGGTGACGTTCGCCGGCGGGGCCGGCTTCATCCTCGTTCACTACGCGGGCCCGGTGGTTGCTCACGAACTGGCCGTCCGGCGCTTCGCCCGGCGCCTGCGCCGCCGCTGACCCACCGGCGGCCGCGGCAGGGCAGGTTCGAGTCGGCCTGGCCGAGGCCTGCCTCGGCCGCCCGCCCCGGGCACGAGCCGGTGCAGGGCCGGGCGGGAGACTGTGCGGGTGACCGTCGCCGCGCCACCGGCTGTGGGATCTCAGATCCCGTGGCCGAATCTCAGGTGTAATGGCCAGCCCGTGGCCGACCGGCCACGGGCGTGAGACTGCCTGCCCGGAGCCAGGCGGAGACAGGGATAGCGGTGCTGGCGGGCGAACCGTCCGTACAACGGAGCTCCCGCTAGGAACCCGATTGTGCGACCACCCCAGTCAGCCACCAAGCGACGATGAGCCCGCCCGGCAGGACGAGCAGCCCCGTGATGAACATCCACGTGACCGCCGGAGTGGTGCGTGCGGCCACCTTGCGGCAGAGGAACAGTGCCAGCACGAAATAGAGGGCGAGAGGAAAGAAGAGCAGGCCAAGGCCGGCACCCACGGCGTCACACCCCTTCTGTGGCACAGGAGTTGATGCCGGACCGGGGACTTCGATACGCAGTGGCTTCCCTCATGCCTTGCCCTGACATCAGCCACCCCCATTTTGAACGCGTTCAGTTCAGGGGTGGATCATAGCTCTGGGCGCACAGGGCGAGGAAGCCTGCATCCGCTGGAAACACCTGGCATCCCCCATGGCACCTTCTGGGCTCACCTCGGTCGATCTCCCCACCGCACTCTCTGAGGGTTCTCCGTCACGTGTCCGTCATCCTGACGATGTTCGCCAGATTCAGCATGGGTACCTGCTCCGCGCCCAGCGACTTGGCGATGGCGTTGAACAGCTTGATCGCCTCGACTACGTCACTGCCCTGTTCTCCGCTGACACCTGCGTGCGGGTCCTTGTAGCCCAGCGAGTCGGCCACGCCCTGCGGGATGAAATAGGTCTGGTTGCCTGCCTTCGCATACGGCATGATCAGCCCTCCTCGTCCACGATGCCGCCGATGGCAGCCAGGACACCCACCGCAATCCTGTTGGCGACATCCCGCTGCTGCTTCGGATCCAGTTTGGAGACAGTCGCGGTGAACGCCGCCCACGCCTCCTGGACGCTCAGGTCCTTGGCGAGCTTGTCCGGCGCGTGCGCATTCAAGTACCCGCCGTTGGAGACGAGCTTGGTCGGATCAATCCCGAGGCCCATGAATTTCTCCTTTTATGAGGGGAAATACCCGTTTGAGTCTAGAGTGAAGGGACGGGCATGTCTCGTGATGTGCCTCTGGCGGGGTGACTCATCCTCCGGAGTGCGTCCTCCAGGCCGCTAGACGCCCCCCCTGGCCGAGCGCCGGCCGGGGGGAACGCGGCGGCGGAGCCGGTGCCGGGGCCCGTGTGGGTGACGCGGGAGACTGCGGGCATGACCACCACATCTCCCACGCCTGCCCTGCGCGACACCCGCGACCGCGAGGGCACCGGCCCCACCCTGGGGAGAGGCCGCCGCGCCCTGATCCCCGCCGACGACGACACCGACCTGCAATCGCCGGCCGCACGCGCCCGCGCAGCCCTGGCCGCCGTCCAGACCGTCCCGGTTCCCGTGGTGGTCCTGGGCGGGCTCGCCGGCCTGATGGAAGAGTTCGAGCGCCTGGCGGAGGCGGCCGGGGAGGACGCCAACCGGCAGGCCGCCCGGGAGACGCTGGCGTACCTGCGCGCCATCGGTGGCTGACGACCTGCCGACCGGCACGACGAACGGGGCCCGCGGCCAACGCGAGGGCCCCGTTCGCATGGGATCGAACGGAAATCCGGCATGCTGATTCAGGATTCTGTATGCAGAATCAGCATTCCCTAGGCTAAAATGGAGGCATGACAACGACGCTGAGCACGGAGGCGTTGCTGCGCCTCACGGTGACGGCCTTGATGACACAGACCGGCGAGCGCCAGACGGACCTGGGCGCGGGCATCGGCCTCTCGCAGACGCAGGTCAGCCGGAAGCAGAAAGGCCTGATGCACTGGTCCCTCGACGACTGCGACCGCCTGGCCGCGCACTACGGCATGACAGTCCTCGACCTGCTCGCCGGCCCGACCCACGCCGCATCCCGCCTGTCCCCGCACCACCCCACCCCCGGCCACGGCGTGCAGACCACGCTCCCCGCGGCCGCCGCCCCGGAGCAGACACCCGCAGCTCCTCCGGCCACGTTCGCCCCCGAACAGCCGGCCCCGGCCCCGGCCGCACCGGCACCCGCCCCTGCGCCCGGCCCCCCGCAGGCCCCGAACGAGCCTGCCGCGCCGCCGCAGAGCCCGGCGCCCGCCACCGCCCCCACCACGGGCCAGCAGCCCGTCACCGAGCAGCCAGCGGACACCCCGTCAACCGCCATCACCCGACGTCACCCTGCAAGCAGCACCGCCGCGCCGCTCATGGAACGCATCGGCGCGGCCGTCAAAGACGCCCTGATCACCGCCGAGGGCGACACCGAGGCAGCACAGGCCCTGCTCATCAAACAGGCCATCCCCGACGTCATGGAGCTCTTCCGGCAGTCCCGCATCGGCGGCCGCTACGAACACAGCGAATTCCCGCCCACCAGCGACATCCTCAAGAAGAAGTCCCAGAAAGGCGCTGACGACATCTGGGAAGGCCGCCCCAAGTGGCGGAACAACGCCTTCATCAAGGCCGCCAAAGCCTCTGACGTGCCGGTCGACGTGCACGTCCTGGACGTCAACGCCGCCTACCTGTCCGCCATGACTACCCACCTGCCCATCGGGCAACTGCAGCACGACACCTCAGGCACCCACCACACCAAGCGAGCTGGCATCCACCGCATCGAGCCCCCCGCCTGGGAGCACCCCGACCTCCCCAACCCCCTCGGCGCCCGCCAGGAACCCGGACCCCTCTGGGTCACGGAACCGACGCTGCGTCTTTTGCAGCGCTGCCACCGTGAGGAACTCTGCGAGGCACCGGTAATCCACGAATCGTGGACCTCCGGCAGCAGTGAGGCACTGCTGAAAAAACTCCGGGAAACCCTGCGGGATGTGCGCAAAGAAGCCATCGAGAAAGGCGACGAACTGACCCTGGAATACGTGAAATCCATGTATTCTAAGTTCGTGTCGACCATCGGTGAGTCCACTATGAATCGCGAGATTCGCCGCCCGGACTGGATGCACATCATCCGTTCCCAGTCCTTCGCCAACCTCTGGCTGAAGGCACGCAAGGCACACGCGGCAGGGCTCACCGTAGTAGAAATCTCCGGCACGGACGAACTCCAAGTAGCCGGTGGAGACTGGCGCAAGGTGTTTCCCGAGGGACGAAGCCTCGCGGAAATGAAGGAAAAGGACGGTAAGTCCTACACCCTTGGGGGGAGTCAGTAAATGGCCGGTCGCTGGAAGGATTTCGGGCACTACGGCGCCCAGGGCATGCCCGGGTGGGAAGCCCTGCAGAAGCAACTGCAGGAAATCGTCAAAGCAGGCGGCTTCAAGTCCCCCGTTGACTCCCCGCGTGGGCTCAAAGCCCGCCTGGGCTACCTCGACAGCCCCCGCGGCCGCGAAGCGCTCGCCGCGGCCGGCGTCACTGCCAGGCCCGCCGTCATCCGGGCCTGGCAGGCAGGCACCCGCAAGCCTCGCCCCGTCAACCTCGACCGCATCGAGCGCGCCTACCTCGAACACCGGGCCGCCAACCTCGTCCGCTCCGGTGCCCTGGCCCGCCACCTCAACAACGGCGGCCGCGGCACCCGCATGGAGATCTACCCCGTCGACCAAAGCCGCGTCCACGAAAAGCGCAGGCGCGACATCGAGCAGCGCAGCATCACCGTCCGATATGTATGGGACGACATGGTCAACGCCTGGGCCACCGGCGATGACCAGACCCTAGACGCCATCTGGGACGACATCATCTGTGACCTCGACTCGGAATACGACGCGTACAGTTACGTCTCCGCAGTCGGATTCGCCTGAGTCTCCATCAGCACAAAGCCCCCCGTTCCTGAATGGGGTCGGGGTGTTTTGGTATGCGGTTTTGGTATTCGTTGGGTTGGGTTTTGTGTTGGGTGGTGGATGCGTTTTTTGCATTCGTGGGTTGGGGGTGGGGTGGTTGGGGGTCGCGGGGGTTGGTGCCGAATCCTGATTGCTGACGTCTCGTCAGGTTTCCTCGTCGTGCTGTGCTGGGCTGCTGTGTGGCCGTCTGGCGTCCTCGTGTGGCGTCTTGCCCCCCTCCGTCTGTCGGTCGTTGTTTTGGCTGTTCAGCGGGTCGTTCAGGGGTCTTGGTGGGGTGTCGTGGTGGCGTCTGTCGGGTGCTTGCCGGTGGTGTGTGGGGAGCCGGCGCCGGTTGTCGGGTGTGGTCGGCCTCGTCGGGCCTGCAGGATTGGTGTAGACCTCTCGTGAGAGGTGTTTCTGATGTCTGGTCAGCTACGGGATCGGCCGGGGTGGCTTGACGGGGATTCGAGCACGGGTGCATGCTGTGATGGTCGGGAGCGCGGAGCGGTCCCGACGGGGAGTCGGCCGGAGGTCGGGCCCCGGGAGACGGCCCACGGCCTGGTGGTGGTGGAGCCCGGTCCCAGGAACTACACAGTGCGTCAGAAGATGCAGGTCAGAGGCATTTTGAGAGGCCCAGGACGGTCCGGCGGACAACAGCCGGCCCCCGACCGGGACCCCCTCTCCTTGCCAGCCCCACCGTTCGACCGCCACGGCGCCGCACCACCCCGCCGTTACCGAAGGTGACGGCCCGGGCCGGGACTCGACCTGGCGGCGCGGAGCGCCGCAGCCGTCTTGACGCTCGGAACGAGCGTCGCGTCGTGTCTCCGGAGGAGACCGCGCGC